>JAUXUW010000203.1 GCA_030684635.1 Dehalococcoidia bacterium | reverse complement strand
CTCGGCCGCGCCCTCGACGCCGCGGTCGCCCTCGACCCCCGCATCGCGGGGCAGGTGCCGAGCACCAAGGAGACGCTGACCACGTAGGCGCTGGCCTGAGAATCTGATAGTATGATTCTCATGGAGACGAAGATCACCGCGACCGAACTTGGCCGGAATCTGTCAGATGTGCTGAACCGCGTCCGCTATCGCGGCGAGCGGTTCGTTGTGGAACGCGGGGGAGAGGTCGTGGGGACGCTGGAGCCCGCGGCAAAGCGCGCAACCACCTTCCGCGAGATCGTGGCGGCCGTCGGCGACCTACGGATGCCGGGAGATGGCTACGCCGACGACCTCGAGGCGATCCAACGTGAACAGCCTCCCGCGACGATGGCCGAATGGCCGTCCTGATCGATACGAGCGTCTTTGTCACGCTCGAACGTCGCGACCTGCCGTTGTCTGCACTACTTGGTCAACTGGGTGACGAGCCGGCAGCGCTCTCGGCCATCACGGTCGCCGAACTCCTCCACGGTGCCCATCGGGCCGACACCCAGGCGCGGCGGCTGCGGCGCGAATCGTTCGCGGAAACGCTGATCGAGGTGGTGACAGTGCACCCATTCGAGGTTCGCGCGGCCCGTGTCCATGCCGCGGTGGGTGCTGTGCTCGTGTCGGTGGGACAAACGATCGGTGCGAACGACCTGATCATTGCCGCGACTGCGCTTGCACATGACTTCGGCGTGCTGACCGAGAACGTGCGGGAGTTCGAGCGCGTCCCGGGGCTCGTCGTCCGGCGGCCGGACTGGGACGCCGCGTCCCGGTAAACTCGCTTCATGCCTGACACCACCGCCGAGATCCTCGCGTTCGCGCTCGACCTGGCCGATGAGGCCGACCGGATCTCGATGTCGTACTTCCGGGGCGAACTCGGGACGGAGATGAAGGGCGACGGCTCGCTCGTCACCCTGGCCGACCGTGCCGTCGAGGTGATGCTGCGCGAGCGCATCACCGCGCGCTTTCCGGACCACGCGATTCTGGGCGAGGAGCAGGGCTACTCCGCCGGCGCGACCGCCGAGGCGGGCCGCTGGATCCTCGACCCGATCGACGGGACGCATGGCTTCGCCCGCGGGGTGCCCGTATGGGCCGCCCTCATCGCCTTTGAGCGGGGTGGGGTGGTGGAGGTGGGTGTTGCCTCAGCTCCCGCGCTGGGGACGCGCTGGTGGGCCGGACGTAGCCTCGGCGCCTATCGGGGAGCACTCCCGGCGAAGGGCCACGCGGGCGACCGCATCCACGTCTCTGAGATCGGCACGGTCGCGCAGTCCCATGTGCTGTACGGCGCGCTGCGGTACGTCCGCGAGCGCTGGCCCGTCCAGGCCGACCGCGTCATCCAGGCGGCGTGGCGGGACCGCGGCTATGGCGACTTCTGGGCGCACTGCCTGGTGGCGGACGGCACCGCCGAGGTGATGCTGGAGCCCACCGTCTCTCCCTGGGACCTGGGCGCCCTCATTGTCATCGTGGAGGAGGCCGGCGGCCGGATGACGGACGCCGAGGGTGTCCCCGGCATTGACCACGGCTACGCCATCACCTCCAACGGCCGGGTGCACGACGAGGTGCTCCGGATGCTCCGCGAGGCGTAGCGCACCGTCCTCGGAAGGGGCCGGGTGGCGAGCAACGCCGCCGTGTTCGAGACTCAGCAGACCGGTTTCGCCCGCGCCAGCGGGTGACAGGACGAAGGCCGCCTCATGCTCGTCTCTCTCAAGTGGCTCCGCGACTACGTCGACCTCCCGCGCGACCTCGATGTCGACGACCTGGCGCACCGCCTGACGATGGCGAGCGCGGAGATCGAAGGCATCCACCGGGTGGGCGCGCAGTGGGACCGGTCGCTGATCACCGTGGGCGAGGCGCTCATCGTGGAGCCGCACCCGAACGCCGACCGCCTGCGCCTGGTGACTGTGAACTACGGCGGCGCTGAGCCGCAGCGTGTCGTCTGTGGCGCGCCGAACGTGGCCGCCGGCCAGAAGATCGCGTTCGCGCGCGAGGGCGCGAAGGTGCTCGATGGCCACACCGGCAAGGAGGCCGTGCTGAAGCGCGCCGCCATCCGCGGTGTGGAGTCGGCCGGCATGGTGCTCTCCGAGCGCGAACTTGGCCTCTCCGAGGCGCACGAGGGCATCGTGGTGCTGCCGGCGGACGCGCCCGTGGGGACGCCGCTTGCCGACTACCTGGGCGACGTGATCCTGGACGTCCACGTCTGGCCGAACCGTGCCGACATGATGAGCATGGTCGGCGTCGCTCGCGAGGTCGCTGCGATCCTCGGCGTGCCGATGCACATGCCCGACCCGCAGGTCACCGCCGGCGGTGGCCCCGCGTCCGAGGCCGTCTCGGTCCGCATCGACGACCCCGACCTGTGCTGGCGCTACGTCGCGATGGTGATCGAGGGCGTGACGGTGGGCCCATCGCCGGAGTGGCTGCAGGACCGCCTCCGCGCCGCCGGGCAGCGCCCGATCAGCAATGTGGTGGATGTCACCAACTACGTCATGCTTGAACTCGGCCAGCCGCTGCACGCGTTCGACCTCGACACGGTGCAGGGCGAGGTGGGCGTCCGCCTGGCACGGGCCGGCGAGACGCTGCGCACGCTGGACGGGCAGGACCGCACGCTGGCCCCGGACACGCTGCTGATCACGGACGCCAGCGGGCCGATCGCCCTCGCCGGCGTCATGGGCGGCGCGGCGACCGAGGTACGCGAGCACACCACTCGCATCCTGCTGGAGGCGGCACGCTTCGACCCGACCAGCATCCGCCGCACCTCCACGCGTCTGGCACTCCGCTCAGAGGCTTCGTCGCGGTTCGAGCGCGGCCTCTCGCCGGAACTGGCGATGGTCGCGGCCCGCCGCGCGACGCAACTGTTCGTGGAGGTCTGTGGCGGCATCGCCCGGCAGGGCGAGGTGGATGTCTACCCCGTCGCCGTGGAGCGCAGGCCGGTCGCGATCACCCGCCAGCGCCTGGACACGGTCATCGGCGTCCACGTCCCCACCGCCGAGGTCACCGGGATCCTCGAGACCCTCGGGTTTGAGGTGCTGGCGACCGACGGTGCCCGTGCCGACGGCACCTTCGAGGTGCGCGCGCCGTGGTGGCGTACCGACATCGCGATCGCCGACGACCTCGCCGAGGAAGTGGTGCGCCTGGCCGGATACGACCGGCTGCCCGCCGCCGCCATCGCTGGCGGCATCCCCGCGTGGGAGCCCTCCGGCACGCGCGAACTGCGCGACAGCCTGGTCGACGCGCTCGTTGAGGCTGGGCTGCAGGAGGTCATCACCTACTCGCTGACCACGGACGAGGTGCTGCAGCGCGTGATGGCCCGCGAGGACCTGGAGATCATGCGTCCGCTGCGCCTCCGCAACACGCTCTCCTCCGACCGACAGGTGATGCGTCCCACCCTGCGCCATTCCATCCTGGAGACGGTCGCGCGGGGCATCCGCGCCGGCGCGCCGCGCCTCGCGATCTTCGAGGCGGGCCGCGCCTACATTCCGCACCGGGAGGACGGCCGCGTGCTCCCGGAGGAGCGCGAGACGGTGTGTGGCGCGGTGACCGGCGCCGAACTCGACCGCTGGGGCCGGGCCACGGACCGCCGCCTGGACTTCTTCGACGCGAAGGGCATCCTGGAGTCCGCCTTCTCGGCGCTCCGCCTGACCCCGACCTATGTGGCCGGCGAGGAGTTCGGGCTGCTGCGCGGCCGCACCGCGCATCTCGTGCTGGACGGGGAGACCGTGGGCGTGCTCGCCGAGGTGCACCCGGAGACGCTGGTGGCCTTCGAGATCGACCAGCCGGTGCTGCTCTTTGAACTGGACGTGAACCGCCTGGCCGCCCACCAGCCGGAGCGGCGCGCCGCACAGAGCGTCTCGCGCTTCCCCGCGGTCGAGCAGGACCTGGCGGTCGTGGTGGACGCGGACGTCACCGCCTCGGCGCTGCAGGCCGTGCTGGAGGGCTCCCCACTGGTCGCCAGCGCCCGCGTCTTCGACGTGTTCACCGGCGGGCGGCTGCCGGCCGGGAAGAAGAGCGTGGCGTTCTCCATCCGTTACCAGGTGCCGAACCGCACCCTGACTGGCGACGACGCCAACCGCGAGCAGGCGAAGCTCCTGAAGCGCCTCGAACGCGACTTCGGCGCCGAGCAGCGCACCTAGGCTGCGCGCTCTCTGCACGAGGGCCGGGGCTGCCGTCAGGCGGTCTTGAGCGCGTCCCAGGCGGCCCGGGCCATGTTCCCCGCGAGGTAGTCCGCGACCGCGCGCCCGGTGCGGCCGTCCGGCGTCTCGACCGGCACATGGTCGGCGAAGTAGGTGAAGACGAACAGCGGCTCGTCGCCCTCGTACACCACGCCCACGTCGTTGTGGTTGCCGCCCAGGCTTCCCGTCTTGTTCGCGACCTTCACGTCCTCCGGGAGCCACGAGGGGATCCGGGTGCGCAGCCGCTGCTTGGACATCAGGTCCAGCGCGTATGCGCACAGGTCGGGCGTCACGCCGAACCGCGCCGCGGCAGCGGCGTCGCGGGCGCCCTCCACGATCGCGACGAGGAGGCGACCCTGGTCGTTCGGGGTGGTGTCATTGGTGACGCCCGGGCCGGGGTCGCGGGGGAGGCTGTAGTCAGGGGTGGCGCGCCGGTGCGCGGTCCCGGTCATGCCGATTGAGTCGCAGAGCGTCTGCACCCGATCGAGTCCGACCATGCCCGTGACGAGGCCGGTCGCGGTGTTGTCCGAGACGATGATCATCATCAGCAGCAGGTCGTGGAAGGTGACCGTGAAGCCCGGCCGGAACCACTGGAACGCCCCGGAGGTAGTATTCACCAGTTCATCCACGGTGATCCGCCGTTCGAGGTCGAAGCGGCCATCGTGGAGGCCTCGGAGCGCTTCCAGGAGGATGGCGACCTTCCTGGTGCTGGCGGACGGGACGACGACCCCGCCGTTCCGGTCCGCGCTGGCCCCCGTCCGTAGATCCGTGAGGTGCCAGCCGATGTGAAAGGGCGCCTCGTCCGCCAGCGCATTCAGCCGGGCCACCAGTGCGTCCATCGCGCGGTCCTCTCGTCGGGCGAGCGGCTCGCGCGCCCGGCCCGATGATACGGGACGAGCCGGTGCGCCTCCGCCTCGGGGCCTCTTGAACACGACATAAACGACGAGGCCGCCCATCGGGCGGCCTCGTCGAGTGTCCTCGGAGGAGGGCTAGGCCAGGGCAGCCTTCGCGGCCGCGGCGATGACGCCGAAGCCGGTCTCGTCGCGCACAGCCATGTCGGCCAGCACCTTGCGGTCCAGTTCGATGCCGGCCTTCTTCAGGCCGTCGATCAACTGGCCGTAGGTCAGGCCGTGCAGGCGGGCGGCCGCGTTGATGCGGACGATCCACAGGCGCCGGAAGTCACCCTTACGGTCGCGGCGGTGCTCCGTCGCGTACTTGAGGGCGTGCATTGCGGACTGGTGCGCGACCTTGATGTTGGTCCGGCGCTTGCCGCGATGGCCCTTGGTGATCTCGAAGATCTTGCGGTGGCGGTTGCGGGTCTGCACCCGCGAGCGTACACGTGCCATCGGTTAGTCCTGTGCTGCGTTCGCGTTGCCGGCGCCAGAGGCAATCCCGGCGTACGGCATGTTCTTGCGGATGGCCTTGAGCACGCTGCCGTGCGCGGCCACGTTCTCACGGTTCTCGTACATCTTCGCCCGGGAGCGCTTGGCGCGCTTGGGGTTGAACGTGCGCAGCATCACCTTGCCGGTGCCGGTGATCTTCACACGCTTCGCGGTGCCCTTGTGGGTCTTCATCTTCGGCACGGGTGGTGCTCCCTCAGACGCGTCAGTTACTCGGCGGCGACCGCCGGGGTCTCTTCCTGCGCGCCGGTGTCCGGCTGCTTCGCACTCTTACGGGCCGCGGCGGCCAGCTTCTTGCTGGGGTCGAGGATCATGTTCATGAACCGACCCTCAAGCCGCGGCGGCTTCTCCTGGTCCGCGACGTCCTGCACCTGCTCGTAGAAATCCTTGAGCAGGGCTTCCGCGACCTCCGGGTGCGTGATCTCACGCGCCCGGAACATCACGGAGACTTTGACCTTGTCGCCCTCCAGCAGGAGCTTGCGGGCGATGCGGATCTTGAAGTCGCGGTCGTGCCGGTCGATCTTCACCTTCATCCGCACTTCGCGCAACTCGACCTGCTTGGAGCCGCGTCGGGACTCACGGTCGCGCTTCGACTGTTCGTACTTGAACTTCCCGTAGTCCATGATCTTGACCACGGGCGGGTTCGCCGTCGGGGCGATCTCGACCAGGTCGAGGTTCGCCTGCTCCGCGAGCCGCAGGGCGTCCATGGTGGCCATGATGCCCAGCTGCTCGTCCTCCCGGATCACCCGGACCTGGGGGACGCGAATCTCTTCGTTGATGCGCAACTCTTTACTGATCGAAGCACCCTCCGCGTCGTCGCTGCGTACCGGCGCGCAGCGTCACGCATGTAATCCTATCAAACGTTGGCGATGCCCCCTCGGGAACGTCCGGCCCGGGCTTATGCCTCAGCCTCCGTGACGTCGTACTCCAGGACGAGCGCGCCTTTCTCGATCCGGGCCCCCTGCACGGCGGTGATGCGCTTCACCACGCCCGCGTGGGGTGCCTGGACCTCGTTCTGCATCTTCATCGCCTCGACGACCACCACGGTCTGGCGGGGTGTGATTGTGTCCCCAACCGCCACCCGGATGTCCACCACGACCCCGGCGAGGGGGGCGGTGATGGTTCCCGGCGGGTCTGCAAGCCCGCCGGAGGCGCCTCGCTGCTTGCCGGCGCCGCCCACGGGGCCCAGGTAGAACGTCCGTCCTTCGACGACCACCCGGAGGCCCTTGCCGTCCCTGGTGACGTAGGCGCGGGATGGCACCCCGTTCCGGATCATCGACACGAGGCCCGGCACGCCGGAGGTGGTGACGTCCGCGAGAAACGGCTCGCCCTCGTCCACGGCGAGGCGGAGCCGCCCGTCGACGAGTTCGTCCAGGGTGACAGTGTGGGCTGCGCCCTCTACGTGGAAACGGTGCCGCGACGCCATCCGCGCGTGCCCTCCTCGATCCGAATGCCTCGCCGGGCCATGCTGCGGGATGCCTGCGTCCAGCGCGGGAGCCCGGCGGCGGTGACGCCGGTGCTGGACACGGCCCCACCGATCAGGTTCGCCGCGACCGCGCCGGCGATGAGCGCCTGCTCCAGGCGCGGGTCGTCCTCAGCCAGCTGCGGCATGGTGAAGTGCTGCTCCAGCCAGTTCGTCGCGAAGTTGCCACTCCGGAAGTCCGGGTGGTCCAGCAGCGCCAGGTGGAACGGGACGTTGGTCTGCGGCCCGGAGATGATCAGGTCGCGCAGGGCGCGCTTCATCCGCTCCACGGCGCGCTCCCGCGTCTCCGCCCAGACGATGAGCTTGCCGAGCAGCGAGTCGTAGAAGACCGGCACGTCCAGGCCCTCGAACAGCATCGTGTCGAAGCGGACGCCGGGGCCGGCGGGCACGTCGATGAAGTCGATGAGGCCGACGGACGGGGCGAAGTTGTTGAACGGGTCCTCGCCGTTGATGCGGCACTCGATCGCCCAGCCGATCGGGTTGAGCGGGGCGTCCGGGTCGGGCACCGGCTCGCCGGAGGCGACGGCGATCTGCATCGCCACCAGGTCCACGCCGCCGTAGACGAGCTCCGTCACCGGGTGCTCCACCTGCAGGCGGGCGTTGACCTCCAGGAAGTAGAAGTTGCCGTCCCGGTCCATCAGGAACTCGACCGTGCCGGCGTTCTGGTAGCCGCAGGACTTGGCGGCCGCGATGGCGGCGTCGCACAGGCGCTTGCGGATCTCCGGGGTCACGGCGATGGACGGCGCCTCCTCCAGCAGTTTCTGGTTGCGTCGCTGGATGGAGCACTCCCGCTCGCCGAAGGCCCGCACGTTGCCGTGCTGGTCCGCGAGGATCTGCACCTCGATGTGGCGGGCGGGCGAGACGTACTTCTCGAGGAAGATCGTGGCGTCTTTGAAGGAGGTCGCCGCCTCACCGGCCGAGGCGCGCATGGCGTTTTCAAGGTCCTCGTCGCGCTCGACCAGGCGGATGCCGCGGCCTCCGCCGCCGGCGGAGGCCTTCACGAGCAGCGGGAAGCCGATGCGGGCCGCCTCGCGGTGGGCGGTGGCGAAGTCGTCCAGGGTGATGTCGTTCGCGCCGGGGACAATCGGAACACCGGCGGCTTCCATCAGCTTGCGGCCGGACACTTTGCCGCCCAGGGCGCGCATGGCGTCCGCCGGGGGGCCGATGAAGATGATGCCGGCCGCGACGCAGGCCTCCACGAACTCGGCGTTCTCAGAAAGGAAGCCGTAGCCCGGGTGGATGGCGTCCGCGCCGGTGGCCTTTGCGGCGGCGATGATCTTGTCGATGGCGAGGTAGGACTCCAGCGCGGGGCCAGGGCCGATGTGCACGGCGTAGTCCGCGTTCCGCACGTGGAGGGCGTTCCGGTCCGGGTCCGAGTAGACGGCGACCGTCTCGATGCCGAGTTCGCGGCAGGTGCGCTGCACCCGCAGCGCGATCTCGCCTCGGTTGGCGATCAGGATTCGCTTGATCATGCGCGTCCGTACTCCGAGATCGGGGGGCTCACACGACGCCCGGCAGACGTCGATCGGCGGCTGTCAGCCTGTCATGACGGGGCTCCGGCGGCAAGCGCCGAGGGCTCCTGTGAGAGCCCTCGGCGCTTGCCCGGTGGGCCGTCAGCCGCGGGCCTGGATGTCCTTGTTGTCCCGCTCGTCCACCATGCGGTCGATGATCTGGAAGACGGGCATGGCGCCCAGGTCGTCGCCGGTACGGTCACGGATGGCCGCGGCCCCCGCCTCCTGCTCCCGGTCGCCGATCACGAGCATGTAGGGCACCCGCTGGAGCTGGGCCTTGCGGATCTTCGCGCCCATGCGCTCGTTGGACTCGTCCACCTCCACGCGCAGGCCTCGCTCTCGCATCTGGCTGCGGACGGAGTTCGCGTACTCCACGTGCCGGTCGGCGATCGGCACGATGACCGCCTGCACCGGCGCCAGCCAGAGCGGGAAGTGCCCGGCCGTGTGCTCGATGTAGACGCCGAGGAAGCGCTCCAGCGACCCGAGGATCGCGCGGTGCAGCATCATCGGCCGGTGCTCCTGGCCGTCCTCGCCCACGTAGGCGAGGCCGAAGGAGGCGGGCATCGCCATGTCCACCTGCACGGTCCCGAGTTGCCATGAGCGGCCGATGGCGTCCTTGAAGTGGAACTCCAGTTTGGGGCCGTAGAACGCGCCCTCGCCCGGGGAGACGGTGAACGCCTTTCCGGCGCGCGTGACGGTCTCGCCAAGCAGCCGCTCGCCCTCAGCCCAGTCCGCCTCGGTGCCGGCGAACTTCGCCGGGCGGGTGCCCAGGCGGATCTCCGCCTCGCCGAGTCCGAGCTCGCGGTAGACGCGCTCGATCATGGCGAAGATCGAGATGATCTCGCCGGCGAATTGCTCCGCCGTGCAGTAGATGTGCGCGTCGTCCTGCGCGAAGGACCGGACGCGGGTGAGACCGTGCAACACGCCCGAGCGCTCGTTCCGGTGGAGGCGCGTGAACTCCGCCAGCCGCAGCGGCAGCTCCCGGTAGGAGTGGTGCCCGCCGGCGAAGTAGTGGCAGTGGCCGGGGCAGTTCATGGGCTTCACGCCCATCTCCTCGTCCCCGGACTCGAAGAGGAACATGTCCTCCGAGAAGTTCTGGTAGTGGCCTGACGTCTTCCAGAGGTCCACGCCGAAGATCTGCGGCGTGATCACTTCCTGGTAGCCGTACTCGTCGTACAGGCCACGCATGTAGTCGACCAGCCCGTTGTAGAGCAGCGCCCCCTTCGGGTGCCAGAACGGCGAGCCCGGCGCGATTGGGTCGATGTGGAAGAGGTCCAGCTCACGACCGAGGCGCCGGTGATCGCGCTTCTCCGCCTCCGCGCGTGCCTCGATGTAGGTGTCCAGGTCCAGCGCCGTCGGGAACAGCAACCCGTAGACGCGCTGGAGCATCGGGTTCTTCTCGTCGCCCCGCCAGTAGGCGCCGGCAACGCGGTCGAGCTTGAACGCGCCCAGTTGCCCGGTGCGCTCCGTGTGCCCGCCGCGGCAGAGGTCCTGGAACTCGCCGTGCCGGAAGTATCCGACCGTCTCGTCCTCGATGCCCTCGATCAGTTCGAGCTTGTACGGCTGGTCGTGGAAGATCTCCCGCGCCCGTGCCTTCGGGATCTGTTCGCCCGTGATCGGCAGGTCGCGCTGCACGGTGACGCGCATCCGCGCCTCCAGCGTCACCAGGTCGTCCGGCGTGAGCGGGCGGGGCAGTTCGAAGTCGTAGTAGAAGCCGTTGTCGACCGGCGGGCCGATCGCGTACTTCGTCTCCGGGAACATCTCCAGCACCGCCTCCGCCAGCACATGGGCGGCGGAGTGACGCATGCGGAACAGTTGCTCCTCCGCCGGCAGGTCGGCGAATGGGATGTCGTGGCCTTCGCTCATGGTCGTCTGACCTTCCTCGGCCGGCGCGTCCACGCCGGGCCTCTCCACACAACAAAGCGCGCCTCATTCCCATGACGGGACGTGAGGCGCGCTCGCGTGGTTCCACCCGACGTTCCCCCGGCGCGCGGACGCGCCAGGGCTCGTTCTGGCCCGTAACGAGGGCAAGCCGCCGCGGGTTCGCCCGCGGGCTCCGGGGTGGTATCGCCGCGACGCCGCCCGGGGACTTCCAGCACCGCTCGCAGGCGGGTCCCGTTCTCTAGGGTCGGCGCACCGCGGGACGTATCCCCATCGGCGCTCATGTTCGCCGCGCCCGCAGGCCCGGCCAGACTCACGCATGGTAACGCACGCGCACCGCGCCGGTTACCGGGGCGGGCGTGAGACCGGGGCGTGGAGGAGAGGTGATGGTGGGTAGTACTGGATTCGAACCAGTGACCTCAGCGATGTCAACGCTGCGCTCTAACCAACTGAGCTAACCACCCACAGGGCGCCTACCGGCGGAGACTACCCCCTTGCGGGATTGGCAGATGACGCTATGGTACCGCCCGAGCATGGTCAACGGCCACGCTCGAAAGCCCGCTGCAGGGGACACATCACTCGTTATGCCGGTGGTATTCGTTGACACCCGCTCCGGCACGTTGATAGTTTCCTGCCGGGCCTCTAGCTCAATGGCAGAGCAGCTGACTCTTAATCAGCCGGTTGAGGGTTCGAATCCCTCGGGGCTCACCAATCACACTCGCTGGCGCAGCCGCGCGGGGTACGCGGTCAGGCCGGAGCCAGGATCGTCACCGGGGAAGTGTCGGAACTGGCAGACGAGCGTGACTTAGGATCACGTGCCGCAAGGCGTAGGAGTTCGAGTCTCCTCTTCCCCACCAGAAGCCTGACCTTGACCGGTCGGGCGCGGAAACCACGGAGCACCGAGAGGGGTCGCGCGGACGCGCGGAGGTCATCCATGGCGAAGCTGCTCGAGGTCAAGAACCTCAAAACATATTTCTTCACTGACGAGGGTGTGGTCCGTTCCGTGAACGGCGTCACCTGGGACCTCGACGAAGGCGAAACGCTCGCCCTCGTGGGGGAGTCCGGGTGCGGCAAGTCCGTGACGGCCATGTCCATCCTGCGACTGATTCCGAACCCACCGGGCCGGATCGTCGACGGACAGATCATGTTCGAGGGCACGGACCTCCTGAAGGTCAGCGATGCGGAGATGCGGTCCATCCGCGGCAACCGCATCGCGATGGTCTTTCAGGAGCCGATGACCTCGCTGAACCCGGTGCTGACCATTGGCCAGCAGATCCGGGAAACCATTCAGTTGCACCTGGGCCTGGATGACGAGGCGTCAACTGCCCGCGCCGTCGAACTCCTGGAACTGGTCGGCATCCCGGAGGCGGCCGGTCGTGTGAACGACTACCCGCACCAGTTCTCCGGCGGTATGCGCCAGCGCGTCATGATTGCCATGGCGCTCTCCTGCAACCCCAAACTCCTGATCGCGGACGAGCCCACCACGGCCCTGGATGTGACCATCCAGGCGCAGGTGCTGGAGATCATGGCCCGCCTGGCGACCGAGTTCGGCACTGCCGTCCTCATCATCACCCACAACCTGGGTGTGGTGGCCCGGTACGCCGACCGCGTCAACGTCATGTACGCCGGCGAGATCGTCGAGACCGGCACCGCCATCGACATCTTCAAGCGGCCCCGGCACCCGTACACCATCGGTTTGATGGCGTCCGTCCCGCGCCTGGACGCCACCGAGAAGGTGCGCCTCACCACGATCGAAGGACAGCCACCGCTGCTCATCCGGGAGATCCCCGGGTGCCCCTTCGCGCCGCGGTGTGACTGGTTCATTGACAAGTGCTCGACGGATCACCCCGAGCTCGAAGAGAAAGAGCCGGGCCACGCGGCGCGCTGCTGGCGAAACCCGCTGGTCGATGCAAAGACCCG
>JAUXUW010000199.1 GCA_030684635.1 Dehalococcoidia bacterium | reverse complement strand
TGGTGTCGTTCGGGACGGTGTTCGGCATCATCAGCATGGCCGGCCAGATGTCGTCCGGCTTCGGCCCGTTCGCGATCGGCTTGCTGGACGACCGCACCGGTTCCTACACCACCTCGTTCACCATCACCGCCTGCGTCACGCTGGTCGCCGCGGTCATCGTGGTTCTCGCGCGGCCGCTGCCGCCGCCCCCGCTGGAGGCCCCGGCGAGCACCTGACGGTGCGCCGAAGTACCGCGTCGGATCGGCGTTGACACCCCCGGGGGGCAAGCGTAAGGTTGACACGAACCAGTTTGCGTATGAATTACGCAAAGTCACGAGCGCCGCTCAGCCCTTCGTCCGCTCGACGCCGCGCTTCCCTCCGAGGTGACACATGGCACCCAGCACCCCCATCGCCCTGACGGCGGAGCGTTACCCCATCGCCCAGTTGCAGTGCGAGACCGACACCGGCATCGCGACCATTCCGTTGAGCCAGGAGGTCGCCTTCGGCTCCTGGCAGCCGGACATCCCGGCCGAGTACATGGACCTAGGCTCCGAGGAACTCACGGCCCGCATCCATGCCGCGCGCGAGACGCTGGGCGACCGCGTCGTGATCCTCGGTCATCACTACCAGCGCGAGGACATCATCGCCTTCGCGGACGAGCGCGGTGACTCCTTCCAGTTGGCGCAGTACGCCGCCAACCGGGGCGAGTCCGAATACATCGTGTTCTGCGGGGTGCACTTCATGGCGGAGGCCGCGGACATCCTCCGTGCCGACCACCAGCAGGTGATCCTCCCGAACATCGCCGCCGGCTGCTCCATGGCGGACATGGCGTCCGAGCCGGACGTGCACCGCGCCTGGGCGGAACTCAAGGAGTTCTATGGCAGCACGGACGACATCATTCCGGTCACCTACATGAACTCCGCGGCCAGCCTGAAGGCGTTCTGCGGCGCCAACGGCGGGCTGGTCTGCACCTCCTCCAACGCGACGAAGGTGCTGGACTGGGCCTTCGAGCGCGGCAAGCGCGTCTTCTTCTTCCCGGACCAGCACCTGGGCCGCAACACCGGCCACGCGATGGGCATCCCGCTGGAGCAGATGGTGCTCTGGAACTGGCGCGGGCCTTCGGGGAACCTTGGCGGCGCCACGCCGGAGGCGCTGGAACGCGCGCGCCTGATCCTGTGGCAGGGCCACTGCTCCGTGCACCAGCGGTTCACCGTGCAGCAGATCGAGCAGGCCCGCGCCGCCAACCCGGACGTGAAGATCGTCGTGCACCCGGAGTGCCGCTATGACGTGGTGCAGGCCGCGGACGCGAACGGCTCCACCGGCTACATCGTGAAGTACATCGAAGACGCCCCCGCTGGCTCCGTCATTGGCGTCGGCACCGAGATCAACCTGGTCTCCCGCCTGGCGAAGGAGCACCCGGACAAGACGATCTTCTGCCTGGACCCGGTGGTCTGCCCGTGCAGCACGATGTACCGCGTGCACCCGGCCTACTTGGCGTGGGTGATGGAGGCGCTGGTGGACGGCCGCGTGGTCAACCGCATCGAAGTGCCGGAGCACCACCGGCGCGACGCGAAGGTCGCCCTGGAGCGGATGCTCGCCCTGAAGTAGCCCGCGCGTCCGACCGCACCCACCACCGATCGCCCGAGGATTGCGCGATGCCCGCTGAGTTCCGCTTCGAGGGGCGCTATCCCCTCCGCCACACGGACGCCTTCGCCGGCACCCCGTTCGTGCACGGCGGCGTGCTGCTCGCGCTCACCGAGATCGCCCTCGACGCGTACGACCGCGAGGCCGGCCTCCCCAGTCACCGTGATGTCCTGCGATTCCAGGCCTCGTCCGAGGTCCGCTACCGCTCGCCGCTGCGCTGGGACGACGCCGCCATCGTGCGGCTGCGCTGCGCCGAGGTGCGCCCGGGACGTCTGTCGTTCGAGTGCGAGGTCGCCGCGGCCAGCGACGGGCGTCCGGTGGCGACCTTCACCCACCGCTACATCTACGTGAACGCGCAGAGCGGCCGGCCCGAGACGCCCACCGACTGGCCGGCAATCGTCCACGCGATCCGCG
>JAUXUW010000162.1 GCA_030684635.1 Dehalococcoidia bacterium | reverse complement strand
CGCTGCCAAGCCTGCCGCGAAGCCCGCTGCCCGGACAACCGCCGCGCGCAAGCCGGCGGCCCGGACCACCACGACCACGCGCGCTCGCGCGGCGGCGAAGAAGTAAATTCACTTCACCTCTCGGGTTGTTACTGCACACCCCCGGCGCGAGCCGGGGGTGTGTTGTTTCCGGGTCGCTTCCGCACCGTCCGGGTGACCCGCGCGGGGTGTTACGATCCGGCACGCCCGCCCTCAGCGGCGCATGGAACCGGAGCCTTCCCTGCTTCAGCCGCGTCCGTACGACAACCTGCACCTCTACAACAGCCTCACGCGCGAGGTGGAGCGCTTCCAGCCGCTCGCCGATGGCGTGGTGCGCATGTACGTCTGCGGGATCACCCCGTATGACGTGGGACACCTGGGTCACGCGCTCGTCTACGTTGCGTTCGACACGCTCCGGCGGTGGTTCGAGTTCAACGGCTACGAGGTGCACCACGTCCAGAACATCACGGACGTGGACGACGACATGGTGCGCGTGTCACGCGAGCGTGCCTGTTCGATCACGGAACTGACGGACCTCAACCACGCGATCTATCTGCGGGAGATGGACGCGCTGAACGTCCTGCGTCCGGACGCCTTCCCGCGCGTGTCCGAGACCATCCCTGAGATCATCGAGACCGTCTCGCGACTGATCGAGCGCGGCTTCGCCTACGAGGTGGACGGCTACGTCTTCTTCGACGTCACGCGCACGCCGGAATTCGGCGCGCTGGCCGGGGTGACGGGCGAGGCGTTGCTCTCCTTCAAGAGCGACTCCATGCCGGCGGAGCCGGTGGAGTTGAAGCGTCACCCGCTGGACTTCCTGGTGTGGCAGCCCTGTGACTGGGAGGGCGCGACCTTCGAGTCGCCCTGGGGGCCCGGCCGTCCCGGATGGCACATCGAATGTTCGGCCATGGCGCAAAAACATCTGGGCCCGCAGTTGGACATCCACGGTGGCGGCAAGGATCTGCGCTACCCGCACCATGATTCCGAGATCGTTCAGTCCGAGGCCTACAGCGGCCAGCGCCCGTATACCGGCACCTGGATGCACAACGGCACCATGGGACTGGACGGCCACAAGATGTCGAAGTCGCTCGGCAACCTGGTGAAGGTGAGCCAGTTGCTGGAGGAAGGCTTCACGTCGAACGGCCTCCGGCTCGCGCTCCTCGCGCGGCACTACCGCGACGACCGCGACTTCTCACGCGATGACCTCCGCACATGGGAGGAGCACGCACGCACGCTGGAGCGCGCGGCGCGCGCGCCCGGCGGACCGCCGGACCGGCTGCGCGTGCAGCCGTACCGCAACGCGTTCCATGACGCGATGGACGCCGACCTGGACACGCCGAAGGCGATCGGGGTGCTCTTGCAGATCGCGGAGGGGCTGGAGGCCGGGCGCATCGCGGGCGACACCGGCGTCTCCACGCTGGTGGAACTCGCGGACGTGTTGGGCCTGCGGCTCCGCCTCGAGTAACGCCTCGGCACCGGTTCGGGATGCCTCGGTCGGTACACTGGGGTGATGCAGCGCGATCCTCGTCTGGTCCGGTTGTCTCGCGAGCACCACCACGCGCTGGTGCTCGCGCTGCGCATCCAGCGCGAACTCCCCGCCGCGACCGATGCAGAGATGCGCGCGCTCTACGGCGAACTGCTCCGCTTCTGGGCCGCGGGCCTGCTCCCGCATTTTGGGGCGGAGAACGAGTGCCTCCTCGCGCGGATCGCAAACCGCGCCGACCCTGGCCTGCAGCACGCGGGACGCCTCCAGCGCGACCACCGGGAGATCGAGGCGCTTGTCGAGACGATGCGCACGGCGACGACCGCCGACGAGCGGCGTGACGCGCTCGTGCGATTCGGCCAGACGCTCCGCGAGCATGTCCGCTGGGAAGAGTCCGAGTTGTTCGAGTGGTTGCAGTCGGCGCTCGACGCCACCGAACTCGACGCGATCGGCGAGTACCTGGAGGCTCACCTGCCGGCGGAGCCGATCGCCGCACCAATGCCGCACGACCCCTAGCCCGAAGCGACTATCGAGGGCGTTCTGCGGGGTCGTCCGCTTCCCGGTGGCTAGTGTCCAGGACGCGCTCGCGACCTTCCGCGGATCGACGCACGGCGTCCCGGATCTCGTGCGGCTCAAGCGCGTAGGACGCGATCACGCGCAGGCCTCGCTGGCCGCGCCCCAGGAACGCCCGCCCCCAGAGCCAGAACGTCCCGACACTGACCGTCACCGCGATGATGCCCAGCACGGCGAAATGGCCGTACTGCCACCCGAGTTCCGGCATGTGCTGGAAGTTCATGCCGTAGATGCCGGTGAGCAGCGTCAGCGGCATGAAGATGGAAGCGACGATCGCCAGCTGGCGCATCGCCTCGTTCTGACGGAGCCCCAGCGCGGAGTGGTAGAGCACGACGAGGTGGTCGGCGCGGTCACGGAGCGCCTGTGAGAGGTCCTCGATCCGTTCGAGGTGGTCCGTCACATCCCGGAAGTAGGCGCCGTTCTCACCGTCCAGTGGCGCGTAGTCGCCGCGCGCGATCCGCGCGAGGAGATCGCGCTGCGGTGTCATCACGCGCCCCACCATCGCCCCGGCGCGCTTCAACCGCAGGATGTGCTCCAGCAGGTCGGGCGAGGGATGCGCCAGCGCGCGCTCCTCGATCGTCTCCGCGACCTCATCCATCCGCTCCACGACCGGCAGGACGCTGTCCACGAGGGCGTCGATGATCGTGTAGGCGAGCATCCCCGTGCCACGCGCCATGGCGTGCGCCGGCTGTTCGATCAGGTGTTCCGACCACGCCAGGCTGGTCATGGAGGAGGAGACGACGAAGGTTGGGCCGACGAACAGGTCCAGTTCGGTGGTCGTGATCTCCTCGACCGCTCCGGCGTCGTCGATGCCGTGGAGCACGATGAACAGGTAGTCGCCGAAGTTTTCCACCTTGGGCCGGCGGTACTGGCGGCTGACCGCGTCCTCGATGGCGAGCGGATGGAAACGGAGACGGTGGAGGAGCGCCTCGTCTTCCGCGTCCATTTCTGTGATGTGCACCCACAGGAGTCCGCGGGCCTCGCGGTGGGCGTCCAGGATCGCGCGGTCAGAGGCCAGGCGGCGCTGGGTCCCCGCCTCGTCACGATGAATGGCGATGTGTGGCATGGGCCGGTGGCAGCCTCCGCGCGTCAGGCGCCGCGCGTGGGAGCGGCGGCCTCCGTCTTGACCTCCGCCATCACCTCGGCGAGTTGCGCGAGCGTGTCGATCTTCGCGCGCAGGTCGCCATGCGCGCCGGCCCGGAAGGTGGTGACGCCGGCGTCGCGGTAGACGCGGAGGCGGTCCTTCACGGCCTGGCGGTCACCGATGAGGTGAGTCGCCAGCACCAGTTCGGTCGGGACGCGCTTGCGCGCCTCGTCGCGCTGTCCGGAGAGCCAGAGGCGCTGGATCTCCTTCGCTTCGTCCGCCCAGCCCTGGCGGCTGTAGGCGGCGTTGTAGAAGTTGTGCTGCTTCGACCCCATGGCGCCCAGGGAGAACGCGAGCCCCGGCTTGAGTTGCGCGGCGGCCTGCTCCGGGTCGTCCGTGAAGACCACGGTGCCGCCCACCCCAATGTCGATCTCGGAGAAGTCGCGGCCGGCGGCCTTCGCCCCCGCGCGGATCTCGTCCAGGAACAGGTCGGCGTATTCGGGGATGAAGGAGCCGCCGAGCCAGCCGTCCGCGAGCGCGCCGGTCAGGCGCAGGTTCGCCGGGCCGAGGGAGGCGACGTAGATCGGGAGGTTCGGGGTGATTGGCGCGCCGGAACGGAGCGCCTTGCCCTCGCCGGTGCCGCCGTGCTCGGCGTCCAGCGGCAACTGGTAGAACTCGCCGTCGTAGGCGACGGTCTCGCCGTTCATCACGCGCCGCACGATCTCGATCACCTCGCGCGTGTGCTGGAGCGGCTTCCGGAACGGGAGGCCGTGCCACCCCTCGATCACCTGGGGGCCGCTGGTGCCGAGGCCGAGCATGAAGCGCCCGCCGGACATCTGGTCCAGGCTCTGCGCGGTCATGCCGATGAGGGCCGGGGTGCGCGTGCCGATCTGGAAGATGCCGCTGCCGAAGCGGAGCCGCTCCGTCTTCGCCATGAGGTAGGCGATCGGGGTGGCGGCGTCGTGCGACCACGCCTCCGCCGTCCAGAGCGAGTCCACGCCGACGCGCTCCGCCTCCTGGGCGAACGTGACGGTGGCGGGCCAGTCCGTGATGGCGTTGTGGTTCAGGCCGATGGCGATCTTCATGGGGTGCTCCCGGGGTGCGTTGCCGGACCTCGTCCGAGGCGTGCCGGTCGCCCGCACGATAGCAGTAACACCGTCGCGCATCATGCCGGGGCCACGGGGCCCTATCTTGGACGCGTCCGCGGGCCTGCCGGCTTGCCTTCACCGCTGACATCCGTACCTGACCGACCATGAAAGGGCCGCCTGTGGGGGCGATCGCTCGGCGTCTGCCGTTCCACTACGGCTGGTTGATCGTCGTGGTGGCGATCGTGGCGAACACGATCACCGGCGGCGCGATGTTCTGGACGACCTCCGTGTACGTCCCCGCGATCTCGGAGGACTTTGGCGTCGGCCGGACGGTCGTGGTCGCTGCCTTCATGATCGGGCAGACGGTGTTCGCGCTCGCCGGCCCGTTCGTCGGGCGGTACATCGACTCGAATGGCGCGGTCCGGGTGATCCGGCTGAGCGTGTTCGTCGCGCCCGCCGCGCTCGTCCTCACCTCGTTCGCGGAGGCACCCTGGCAGCTGTTCGTCGGCTGGTCGATCGCCAGCATCGGGCGCACGTTCATCATGCCGATCCCGTTCAACTGGGTGATGACGCGCTGGTTCGAGGGGCGGCGACGCCAGACCGCGCTGGGCCTCGTGACCGTCGGGTTCGGTCTCGGCGGCGCCACGCTGCTGCCGCTCTACAAGGTCCTGGAGGAGCGGACCGACTGGCACACGACGATGCTGGTGAGCGGTATCGCCGTGCTGGTGATCCAGATGATCGCTGCGTTGCTGGTGCGGAACCACCCGGCGGACATTGGCCTGCGCCCGGTGGTCTCCGCCGACGAGCGCCGCCTGGATGACCTGCCGGCGATCGAGTGGGGCCTGTCGGCCCCGCAGGCGCTGCGCACGCCCGCCTTCTGGTTGATGTCGAGCGGGCTGATGCTGTTCTTTATCGGCCAGGGATCGATTACCACGCTCGCGATCGACTTCTTCGACTCCCGCAACGTGACCGCGGGCGCGGCTGCGCTCTCGATAGCCGCGCTGATCCGCACGATCGCGCGTATCCCGATCGGGATCGCGCTCGGGCGGGTGACGCGCGTGTACGCACTGGCGGTGGTGGTGATCCTGTCGCAGGGGGTCGCCACGCTGGCGCTGGTGATCGATCCCGCCTCGGTCGGCCTCGTCACATGGGTGACGCTCTGGGGGCTCGGTGGCGCCTTCGGGCCGATGCTGGAGCCGCTGCTGATCACGCGGACGTTCGGGGTGCGCCACTTCGGTGCCGTTTCCGGCTCACAGCAGATGGTGACGACTGGGGGCCAGGTGTTCGGGACGATCGGCGGGGCCGCGCTGTACGACCTGCTGGGCTCGTACACGCTGCCGTTCTTCATCTACAGCGCCGGGGTCGGGGTGGGTGCGGGGCTGGTCGCCCTCTGCGGGATGATCGCCATGCGCCCCGTACACCAGGCGCGGCTCCTCGCCTCCGGTCGGCCCGATACCGCCTCGTAGCGAAAACGAGGTCCATGAGCGCGAGTCAGGTGCGCCGCTGCTCCTCGGACGGCCCGGGTTCGGTGGGGGGCGCATCTGGCGGGGGTGTCCCGGTGGCGCGAGGTGCGGGCGGCTTCCGCAGTTCCTGCTCGACGACGTTCGCGATCGGGCGGAGGGTGGGGGGCACGGCGCGTCGCGCGAGCTCGGATGCGCCGGTGCCGGCGGCGCGCTTGATCTCGTCCTGGTGTTCCCGGGTGTAGGCCGTGACCTCGCGAGCGGCGCGGACCACGTGAGGGCGGGCGGCGTCGGCCGCGGCCTTTGCCTGCTTCGCGAGGCGCTCCGCCTGCGGCCGGGCGGCCTCGACCGCCTCGTGGGCCTGCTCGACCAGCCGGTCGCGTTCCGGGCCGGGCCGGGCCGCCCGGCGCGCCGAACGGACGAGGCGCCCGAGCGCGCCGCCGAT
>JAUXUW010000161.1 GCA_030684635.1 Dehalococcoidia bacterium | reverse complement strand
CCGAGCCCAACATCGACCAGCCGCTGCAGGATGGCGTGCGCGGCGGGCGTGTGCGCCGCGCCGGCCCCGAAGAACCCCTCCGCCTCCGTCACGGACATGGCCAGCACCTCGCTGATGTCCTTGCCGCCCAGCAGGTAGGTGAGCACGTCCGCCTGGAACCGCTTGCCCTCACACTCCTCGCACACCGTGGCAACGGTGTCCATGAACCCAAGGTCCGTGTACAGCACCCCGGCGCCGTTGCAGGTGGGGCAGGCGCCCTCCGAGTTGGCGCTGAACAACGCCGGCTTCACGCCGTTCGCCTTCGCGAATGCGTTGCGGATCGGGTCGAGCAGTCCGGTGTAGGTGGCCGGGTTGCTGCGTCGTGACCCGCGGATCCCGGCCTGGTCGACCGACACCACGCCATCCCGGTTCGCTACCGAGCCGTCGATGAGCGAGCTCTTGCCCGACCCCGCGACCCCGGTGAGCACGACGAGCACGCCGAGCGGGATGTCCACGTCCACGTGCTGCAGGTTGTGCGACATCGCTCCGCGGACCTCCAGCGCGCCGGTGGGCGTACGCACTGCCTCCTTGAGGGCGGCCCGGTCGTCCAGATGGCGCCCGGTGATGGTCCCGCTGGCCCGCAGGCCCTCCACGGCGCCTTCGTAGCAGACCGTGCCGCCCGCCGTGCCCGCGCCGGGGCCGAGGTCAACGACGTGGTCGGCGATCGCGATGACCTCGGGCTTGTGTTCCACGACCAGGACCGTGTTGCCCTTGTCCCGCAGCCTCAGGAGCAGGCCGTTCATACGCTGGATGTCGTGAGGATGGAGGCCGATCGACGGCTCGTCGAAGACGTAGGTGACGTCCGTCAGCGCGGAACCCAGGTGACGGATCATCTTCGTGCGCTGTGCCTCGCCGCCCAAGAGCGTGCCGGAGGGCCGGTCGAGCGAGAGGTAGCCCAGCCCGATCTCCACGAAGGAATCGAGGGTGTGCCGCAGCGCCCCCAGCAGTGGCGCAACCGAAGGCTCCTGCAGGCCGCTGACCCATCCGGCCAGGTCGCTGATCTGCATCGCACAGGCGTCCGCAATGTTCTTCCCCGCGATCTTCGAGGACCGCGCGGCCTCGCTCAGCCGCGTGCCGCCGCAGTCGGGACAGGTCGTGAAGGTGACCGCTCGCTCCACGAACGCGCGGATGTGCGGCTGCATCGCATCGACGTCCTTGGACAGGAACGACTTCTGGATACGCGGGATCAGACCCTCGTACGTCATGTTGATCGACTGGAACTTGACCTTGGTCGGCTCCTTGTGAAGGAAGTCGTGGAGCTCGCGCTTGGTGTACTTGCTGATCGGCTTGTCCGGATCCAGGAAGCCTGACTCGCTGAACAGCCGCACGTTCCAGCCGTCAGCGTTGTAGCCAGGGATGGTGAGCGCCCCCTGCGCGAGCGACTTCGAGTCGTCGTAGAGCTGGGTCAGGTCGATGTCGGAGACCGAGCCCATGCCCTCGCAGCGCGGACACATGCCTCCGGTGATGGAGAAGGTCCGCTTCACCGCCTTGCCAGACCCGCGCTCGACCGTGGCCGCCCCCGCACCGTGGGCCGAGGCGACGTTGAAGGAGAACGCCTGCGGCGAGCCGATGTGCGGCTGCCCGAGGCGGCTGAAGAGGATGCGCAGCATCGCATTGGCATCCGTGGCGGTACCCACCGTGGAACGAGCGTTCGCGCCCATCCGCTCCTGATCGACGATGATCGCCGTCGTCAGCCCCTCCAGCACGTCCACCTCCGGCCGTGCCATCGTCGGCATGAAGCCCTGCACGAAGGTGCTGTAGGTCTCGTTGATCATCCGCTGCGACTCTGCGGCGATGGTGCCGAAGACGAGCGAACTCTTGCCGGAGCCGGACACGCCGGAGAAGACCGTCAGCCGGCGCTTCGGGATCTCGACGCTGACATCCTTGAGGTTGTTCACGCGCGCGCCGTGCACGCGGATCAGGTCGTGGCTGTCGGCCGGGTGTGCCGCCGGCTGCGAGTCCGTCCTTCTGGCCATGCGCGTCGCGTCTCCATCCGTGTGGGGGCTCCGCCTTCGCGGGCCCGCCTGCGCCCCGGGCCGATCAGACTAGCGCGGCTGCGCGGCTGATGATGTGACCGGCCGAGGGCGACACCGCGGAGCGCGTTCAGCTCACCGCTTTCTTCACCAGCACGGCGATCTTCGCCTCGGCGGCGGCGGTCAACTCCCTCAGCGCGAACGAAGTCGGCCACATGGCGCCTTCGTCGAGCTTCGCCTCGTCGTTGAAGCCAAGCGTCGCGTACCTCGCCTTGAACTTATCTACGCCCTGGAAGAAGCAGACGATCTTGCCGTCCCGGGCGTACGCCGGCATCCCGTACCACGTCTTCGGCCAGAGGTCGGGCGCGTTCGCCGTGATGATCTCGTGAAGCCGCGTGGCCATGGTCCGGTCTGGCTCCGGCATCTCGGCGATCTTCTCGAGCAGGGCGCTCTCCCCGGCCGTCCGGTCCTTGCTCGCGCGCTCCTCCGCCTTCAACTCCCGCGCACGCTCCTTCATCGCTGCGCGTTCGTCGTCGCTAAGTCCGTCCGCCTTCTTGCGGCCGGCCGCGGTGTTCGCCGCGGCCTTCGAGGTGTTGTTCGCTGCGGTCATGGGGTTCCTCCGGCGTGTTTGTATCTGCGAACGCCTGCGCTAGCGCCGTTCCTGGAGTCGGATCAGAGTGCCCGCGGGGTCGCGGATGGCGCAGTCGCGGACGCCGTACGGCTGGTCGGTCGGCTCCTGGACGACCTCCACGTCGCTGGCCTGCAGCCGCGCGAAGACGCCATCGAGGTCCGGCGTGGCCAGCACGACCATCGCGTACGTCCCCTTCGCCATCATCTCCGTGATCGTGCGGCGTTCCTCGTCGGTGATGCCGGGATCGGCAAACGGCGGCTGCAGCACGATCGAGATGCCGGGCTGGCCGGCGGGGCCGACCGTGATCCAGCGCATCCCGGCGTACCCAACATCGTTGCGGACCTCGAAGCCCAGGGTGTCGCGGTAGAAGGCCAGGGAGGCCTCCGGGTCGTGGTGCGGGAGGAAGCTCGAGTAGATGCTGATGTCCATGGCAGTCACTCCTGCTGAACGGTGGTGTCCA
This sequence comes from Dehalococcoidia bacterium, assembly GCA_030684635.1. Lineage (GTDB taxonomy): Bacteria > Chloroflexota > Dehalococcoidia > UBA2979 > UBA2979 > W-Chloroflexi-9. The sequence goes on along the minus strand of JAUXUW010000161.1, from coordinate 3,470 downwards.
TGGAGGCACTCTACGTGCGGCTCCGGGCCGGCGCTTCTCGATTCCTGACCGGTCTCGTCACCTGTTTCGTCACGCAGGACGGCATCCCCGCCATCCCGCTCGCGCTCACCGCCTGCCGCCGATAGACACTCGGGGAGACGCCCACCAGTTCCGTGAAGCGAGTGCTGAACGTGCCCAGCGACGAACAGCCCACCGCGAAGCACACCTCCGTCACGCTGAGGTCGCCCCGACGCAGCAACGCCATTGCCCGCTCGATGCGCCGCGTCATCAGGTAGGCGTAGGGCGACTCGCCGTAGGCCTGCCGGAACTGGCGGCTGAGGTGCCCCGCCGACATGCCCACGCCGCGGGCGAGCGCCTCGACGTCCAGTGGCTGAGCGTGCTCGCGGTCCATCCGGTCGCGGACGCGACGCAGCCGCGCCAGGTCGTTCAGATGCTGTTGCGCTGCCGTCGGCGTGCTGGTCATACGGGCGATGGTGCCACGTCCCACCAGGGCCCTTCAACTCAGGCGCGTACCGGGGTACGTGTGATGCTCCTTCGGAGCGCCCGGCGTCAGGACGCGCTGAAGATCGACTCCGGGAGCAGCGCCGAGACGATCCAGTTCGGCGCGTCCACCACCTCGCTCACCTTCAGGTCCACCGCGACCGAGCAGAGGATGTACGCCTCCTCACGGCTCAGGCCGTACGTCCGGCCCAGGTGGTCGATCATGTGCCGCACGGCGATGCGGCTGGCCTCCATCAGGTCAGGGCTGTGCCCGGTCGTCCCGAACCACCGGCCAGTGTTGGTGCGCGGCGTCAGCGGCCCCGCCGTCCGGAACTGGAGTTCTGGCGCCTCCCACCCCTTGATCACGTTGAACCGCAAGGTCGAGGTCATCGACGTCTCGATGGCGGTGATGCATACCTCGCCGTCCCCCTGCGCCGCGTGGCCGTCGCCGCAGGAGAAGAGCGCGCCCGGCACCAGCACCGGCAGGTACACCGTGGACCCGGCGGTGAGTTGCTTCACGTCTGCGTTACCGCCGTTGCGGCGCGGCGGCGAGGTGCTGTGCGCTCCCGCCTCCGCGAGCGCGACGCCCATCACGCCCAGGAACGGCTCCTGTGGGACGGCCATCCCGGGCCGGAACGGGGTGGGATCCAGTGTCAGGTCCCACTTCTGCAGGAAGCGGTCATCGAAGTCGTCCGGCAACAGGCCGCGCCCCGGCCCGAACGTGGTGTAGCCGAAGGCCCCGGGCTGCAGCGCGAGGATCTCGATCTCCAGCGTGTCGCCGGGCTCCGCCCCGCGCACCTCGATCGGCCCGGTGAGCGCGTGGCCCTTGAACACGCGGTCCGCGAGGTCCTCGATGCGCGTATCCGGCTGAATGAACCCGTCACCCGAGTCCATCGAGTGGATGGTGACGGTGTCACCAGGCTCGATCGTCAGGAGCGGCGCGAGCGAGTTGTCCCAGGCGTAGTGCCGGATCTCCGAGCCGAGTTCGTGGTGCGCCACAGTCCGTCTCCTGCCACTCGTCCCCCGCACGGGCGAGGCGCCCCGGTGACGGGACGCCTCGCTGTTCCCTGGCCGCGCCGGAGGGTGCGCGGGACGGACTATGAAACGGGCGTCGGTGTCGACGCAGGAAGCGACCAGTACTGGCGCTGAATCTCCATCACCTTCGCGAGCGCGACCTCTGCGTCCAGCCCCACGGTGTGCGTCGGCGGCAGCCGGTCGGCCTGCACCTGGGTGCCCAGCATCCCGTCTGGCGTCCGCACGCCCAGCAGTTCCTCGATGATCGCGAGGCCGCAGATGGGCACGTACGACTGGCTGTACCCGCCCTCGTGGATCAGCGCAAGGCGACCGCCGCAGATCTCGTCCGCGAGCGTCATCATCACGCGGGTCATCTTCCGGTAGCCCTCCGCCGACACGACCATGCGGCCGAGCGGGTCGGAACGCGATGCGTCGAGGCCACTCGACACGAGCAGCAGGTCAGGGACGAACTGCCGTGCGAGCGGCAGCACGATCCGCTCGATCGCGGCCAGGTAGCCCGCGTCGCCCGTGCCGGCGGGGAGCGGGACGTTCACGTTGAAGCCGGTCCCGGCACCCTCCCCGACCTCGTCCACGTAGCCGGTGTCGGCGGGGTAGAGCCGGTCCTGGTGCAGGTTGATCACCAGCACGCGCGGGTCGCCGAAGAATGCGTCCTGCGTCCCGTTCCCGTGGTGGACGTCCCAGTCCAGGATCAGGATCTTCTGCGCCAGTCCCGCGTCCAGCACCTTCTGCGCCGCGATCGCGATGTTGTTGAAGAGGCAGAAGCCCATCCCCCGCCACGAGATGGCGTGGTGACCGGGCGGCCGCACGAGCGCGTACGCGTTCGCGACCTGCCCGCTCGCCACCGCCTCCACCGCGGCGATGGCGCCACCGGCGGCCAGCAGGCCGAGCTCGAAGGAGCCGCGCGTGAGACGCGCGCCCTGGCCTGCGTCGCCGGCGCCGTCCTTCACGGAGATCTCGAGCACCTTCTGGATGTACTCACGCGTGTGGATCCGGGCGACGTCCTCGATGCTCGCCGGCCCCATGTCGAGCGGCACGAGGCGAGGCGTGATGCCGAAGTGGTCCAGGAGTTCCTTGATGCGCCCCACGCGCCGCGGCGCCTCCGCGATCGGCTCCATCTCGCTGTAGGGGTACGGCGCTGGCGGCTCGCCGACCATCGCCGGGCCGGGGTCGTGAAGTAGCAGGTGCGGGTGGTAGGCAAGGCCGGTGCCGGGCATCTCACCCTCCTCGGGCGGCCCCTGCGCGGGCCACCAGGGAGAACCTACGCGCCGCGCGTTGCACCCCGGTGACGCGCTCGTGAACGCCTCATGACAGGGAGGCTTCAGCGAGCCTTCCGCCGTCTCCGGGAAGCAGGTTGGCCCGTTCGATCCGCGACAGTCTGACGGGCCATCAGATAGCATCTCGCGACCAATGCCCGTGACCGGCGGCAGGCGGCCGCGCCGGAGGTATTCACCGTGGGCAACCGACGTCAGCGCGAATCCGCACCCACCCCGGAGCGGCCGGACCACGGCGCCGTACAGCGCCAGGCCGAGCCCGCCCCTGCTGCCTCGCCGCTCATGAACCTCCAGCAGAGCGCCGGCAACCGTGCCGTGCAGCGGCTCGTCCAGCGCGACGAGTGGGACCTGGACCAACTCCCGCAGCGCGGCCGCTCCGCGACGATCGACGCCAGCAACAGCCTCCGCGAGGGCGAGGTCACCCCCCACGCGGAGCGCGCCGCCTACGTCTCCGCCCAGGGCAAGAAACTCCAGACCGCCCTCGCCGCGGAGAAGGCCCAGAAGGCCTCCGGCTCCGGGTGGGAGGACCGGCAGGCCGCCTTCGCCGCCTCGCCGGCGGCGGCCCTCGCCCCGGCCCGCCTGCAGAGCAAGACCGCGGCACTCGTCATGGACTCGCGGCGCTTGCGCTCCGAGGCCGAGCACGGCCCGTCCGAGGAATCCCGCGTGCTCGCCGAGCAGGCCGCG
>JAUXUW010000147.1 GCA_030684635.1 Dehalococcoidia bacterium | reverse complement strand
GCGAGATCGACCTCGTGGCGATCAAGGACGACGTGACGGCGTTCGTGGAGGTGAAGTTGCGGACCTCCCGTCGCATGGGCGCGGCGGTCCAGCAAATCTCGGCCGCGAAGGGCGCGCGCCTCACGGCGCTGGCCGAGGCCTACGCGGCAGAGCACCCGGAACTCCCGGAGAACCTCCGCATCGACCTGATCGCGATTGAGCTCACGGTCGGCGGCGATGTCGGCCAGTTGAACCACATCCAGAGCGCCATCGAGGCATAACCGCTGGGCCTGGGTCGCCGCGGGGGCTGATCCGGACGCCCTCGCGCGGTATGCTCCAAACATGCCGATCTACCAGTACGACTGCTCCGGCTGCCGGCGGCGTGTGGATGTCTTCTTCCGCTCCATCAAGGCGGTGGTCGACCAGCCAGCGTGCCCCGAGTGTGGCAGCAAGAAGATGAAGCGGGCCGTCTCCCGCATCGCCCGGGGGCGCACGGACGCCGAGGCGATCGACTCGATCGACTTCGAGCAGGAGCTGGGCCGCCTCGAGTCCGGCGACGAGCGCGGCTTCGCGCGCTGGGCGCAGCGCCTAGGCGAGCAGTACGACGGCGCGCTGGGCACGGACTTCAGCCAGCTCGCGGAGCGCACCTTCGCCGGTGAAGACCCGTCTGACCGCGTGGACCCCGCGTTCACGATCAAGAACAAGGTCCGCCGCGCCAAGGAGAAGCTCGCCCCCGACACCTCCGCCGGGGACGCGCACTAGGGCCACCCTTATGCCGATCTACGAGTACCGATGCGGGAAGTGCCGGCGCCTCTCCAGCGTCTTTGTGCGCTCCGCACGCGCGCAGGTGACGCCGGCCTGCGAGCACTGCGGCTCATCCGAGGCGATGGCGCGGGTGATGTCCCGCGTGGCGCGCACCCGCAGCACCGCGGACGTGGTCGGGGAGCACGGCACCGGTAACCCGGGCGAGTACCGCGACCCGCGCCAGATCGGCTCCTGGGTGGAGCAGCGGTTCGAGGAGTACGGGATGGACGTCCCGGAAGGGACCCGCGCGATGATCGACGCAGCGCGGGAGGGTGAACTCCCGAAGGAACTGGGCCTCTAGCCCGCCTCCCGGATTGCGAAATCATGTGCGGGACATAACATGCGCATGCGATCGTCCATGACAGACTGATCGCTGACCGAGCCAGAGCCGGCTGGCACTTTCCGTAAGTGGCACGCCCCAGCAGGAATGGGATCCCCACCCATGGCGCAGGTATCCAGCAGCACGAGCGACCTCAACGTCGCGCGGACCGTCCGCCTCAGTTCGCCGGACGCCCTGGCGGCGCGCTGGCCGCTCTCCGGGGCGGCGCTTGAGACCGTCCTCCGCTACCGGCGCGAGGTGCGCGACGTCCTTCGTGGGGAGGACGGGCGCTTCCTGGTGATCGCCGGCCCGTGCTCGATCCACGATGAGGATGCGGCGCTGGAGTACGCGGACCGCCTCCGCGACCTCGCGGACCGCGTCCGGGACGAGATCCTGCTGGTGATGCGCGTCTACTTCGAAAAGCCGCGCACCGTGCTCGGTTGGAAGGGCCTCATCTACGACCCGCACCTGGACGGCTCCTTCGCGATCGAGGAGGGCCTGGAGCGCGCCCGCCGGCTGCTGCTGCAGGTGAACGAGCGCGGCCTGCCCGCCGCGACGGAGTTTCTGGACCCGATCGTCCCTCAGTACCTCGCCGACCTCGTGACGTGGGCGGCGATCGGCGCCCGCACGACGGAGAGCCAGACGCACCGCCAGATGGCGAGCGGCCTGAGCATGCCGGTGGGCTTCAAGAACACCACCGCCGGCAGCATCAAGATCGCCGCGGACGCCATCCAGGCCGCGCGTGCGCCGCAGGGCTTCCTGGGGATCGACCATGAGGGCGCGGCTGCGGAGGTCTACACGACCGGGAACCCGGATGGCCACCTGGTGCTCCGGGGTGGCGAGGACGGCCCGAACTACGATGCGGCCGCCGTGGCCTCGGCCCAGGCGGTCCTGCAGAAGGCGGGCCTGCCGCCGCGCCTGATCGTGGACTGCTCACACATGAATGCCGGCAAGGACCACCGCAACGAGGGCAACGTCTTCCGCGACGTCCTTGGCCAGCGGGTCGCTGGGAACAGCGGCGTCGTGGGCGTGATGCTGGAGAGCCACCTGAACCC
>JAUXUW010000133.1 GCA_030684635.1 Dehalococcoidia bacterium | reverse complement strand
GCCGACATTGCCGCCGATGTGGCCGATGTTGTCGGTCAGCGCGGCCAGCAGGAAGATCGCGCGGTCCTTCAGGTCCGCGTTGAAGTAGTGGTTCGGCCCCATCCCGGTCGCCAGCAGGGACTTCTGCCGCGCGGCGGCGATCTGCTTCGCGAGGCTCTCGATCGCCGCGGGCTGCGCCCACGTCACCTCCGAGGTGGTCTGCAGGTCAAAGTTGTCGTCCAGGTACTGCTTCACTTGGCTGAAGACCGGCTGGACCGGGACGCTCGTCCCGTCCGCCAGCGTGACCGTGAACTCACCGATCAGAGCCGGGTCGATGCCGGTGTCGCGGAAGTGGTCGCCGACCTGGTCACGGGAGACCCGCACGGCCTTACCCGTGCGCTGATCCCATACCATAAAGTCGCCCCACTGCCTGCGCAGGGATTCGGAGATGTACTGCGTGCCCTGGAGGGCCGGCGCCGGCAGCGCCTGGCCGTCCGAGATGATCTTCACGAAGTTATCGAGCGTGGATGGCTCGTAGTTCGGGAGCACGTCGCGCGCGTTCAGCAACTCGTGCGTGTCCATACGGACGAGCATCGGGAGGTCGGTCCACGCCTTGATGTGGTCTTCGTCGTGGAGCCCGTTCGCGATGATGTAGCGCGCGCAGCCGAGCGCCAGCGCCGCATCCGTGCCTGGCCGGATCATGATGACCTCGTCCGACCGGTTGGACGTGGACTGGTAGTCCGTGGAGACGTTGATGATGTGGGTGCCCTTCTGGCGCGCCTCCGCGAGCCAGTGGCCGTCCGGCATCTTCGTGGAGATCCAGTTCATCCCGAAGGTGACGACCAGGTCGGCGTTCTCCGGTGCGAAGAGGTCGAACTCCACGGTCTGGTGGCCGGTGACCATCGGGTGCCCCGGCGGCAGGTCGGTGTGCCAGGAGTAGGAGTCCCAGCCTCGTCCGCCCACCGCGTGATCCGGACCGCTGCCGCGAATGTGGTCGTCCAGCAGCGCGAGCATGTTCGCGAAGCGGTAGAAGCTGTAGATGCGGTGGATGCCCAGCAGCGGCATGCCGCCGCGGAGCTTGAGCACCTGAGTACCCGCCTCGTGCGTCGTCTCCACCATGTCCGGGTCGTACCCCTGCGCGGCGAGACGGGCCGTGCCCTCCGCGCCGGAGTAGGTGGATGCGATGTCCATATAGACCCGGGCGGCGAGCTCGAACGCCTCATCCCACGGGACCTTCACCCAGAAGTCGCGTCCGCGTCGCTCCATGTCTTGGAGGGGCTTCCCGGTCGCCGGGTCGCGGGGGAAGCCCGCGTCCGCCCACTCCTTGAATCCGCTGCGCACCATGGCGCCTCGGACGCGGCGGTCGCCGTAGAACTTGCGGGCCAGCGACAGCCCCTTCTGGCAGCACCGCGGGTCCCAGCGGTGCGATGCCTGGTTCCCATCCAGGTCGGTCGCGTTGCCGTACCCGTAGGTGGGGCTGATGCGGACCACCACGCCGTTCTTGACGTGAGCCTTCAGCAGGCAATTGTGCGTATCGTTCGGCGCACAGGTGAAGACGTAGTCGGAGTCCGGCTTGAACAGGTCCCGGTACGCCTTCTCCCAGTCGCGGTCGGGAAAGACCGTAAACGGGTCAGACACCACCACCGGCTGGCTCGCCTCGAGGTGCCAGGGCTCGAAGGCGAAGACCTCCGCGATCGCAACGCCGACGCCCGCTGCCGCCGCCCGCCGAAGGAATGACCGGCGCGAGATCCCGCTCTGCTGATCCATCGATCACCCCACTCCGATGCGGAACGCCTGCCGAGCGGCTCGCTGCTGGGCTAACCAGGGGCTCGCTCCTGTGCGCGCGTTCACAAACGGATTTTGCGCGTCGCCGCGTTACTCCAGCCGTTACGAAGTTCCTCGCTCAGTCCCACGAAAGTGGGGACGAATGTCCCTGCGATGACAGTCGAGAGGACCAGAGACTGGGTGCGATCAGGGCTCTCGTTCGAACAGAGGGAGTCATGGGTATCGAACGGCTGGTCGAGGGCTCGATCGGACCAGCGTTCGCGATCGCGAGCGACGGTCGCATCGTTGCCGTGAACACCGCCGCCGCGGCCCTGATCGGTCAGCCGGCCCGAGAACTCCTCAACCAGTACTGCGGCGACGTGGTCAACGCGCTAGACGGCGCCGGCGAGCGCCTGTGCCGCCCCGAGGGTTGCCCGACGCTCGAAGCCCTCGCCGGCGGCCGGCCGACCGACCTCCCGTGGTGTGCATGGCAGACGCCGGACGGCACCCACCTCCCGGTGTCCGCGACCGCCGTCGCGATTCCGAGCGACGCACGCCTGGACAGCACTGCCGGGCTGATCCTGCTGCACGTGGCCGGGGCGCACGCCGTCTCGAAGGGCGCCACACCAGCAGCGCCCGCAGGCGAAATACGCGTGCAGTTGTTCGGCCGTCCCGAGTGCATCCGGGATGGTGAGGTGCAGCCTGTGCCGCGACGTCGCGCCTTCGAGCTACTGGCGCTGTTGGCCCTGGCCAGCAACCGGGGGCTGGACCGAGAGCGCATCTGCGAGATCCTGTGGCCTGACCCGTCAGGGGGCAGTGAGCGGACCCATCTGCGCGTGCTGCTGCACACCCTGCGGCAGTCGCTGGGCAGGGACATCACGGAGACCGTCGACCCCGACGACCGCGGACGGCTCCGACTGGCGAATGACATTCGGGTCGACATCGTCGCGTTCGAGCGCGGCGCCACCGCCCTCCAGCAGTGCGATCCGGCCACGCACGTCGGTGCCAGTGCGGCGGAACGCCTCGCGGAGATCGACGCGCTGCTGTCACTTTACGTCGGAGACCTGGACGAAGCAGCGCAGTTCGGCTCCTGGGTGCTCCCCTACCGCGAACGCCTTCGCTCCCTGTACCTGGGCCTGCTGAACGAGGCGACGCGCCTCGCGGCCCGCGCGGGCGACGGCGCCCGCGCGATGGACTACTGCCGCCGTGCCGCAGCCGCGGACCCGCTCCAGGAGGAGTTCCAGATCGCGCTGATCGTTGCCTACGGACAGTTGGGCCGCCCGCGCGACGCGGTGGCCCAGTACGACCTGTACCAGCGGCGGCTGGCGTCTGACCTCGCGCTGCAGCCCTCGATGGCGGTCCAGCGCGCCCTCCGCCAGGCCGTACACGGAACCTGAAAGGTACGGACCATGACCACCCGCGCGCTGGACTCCTCGGTCGCCATCGCCTGCGCCGTGAGCGCCGCCCAGCATGAGCGGCTGTGCCCTCGACAGGTGCTGGGCGTGCGGATGGGGCTCGCGGCCGGCCACGCGCTCGGCCTGTCGCTTCCGCGGGACGACAAGCGCCTGCTGCTCCTCGCGGAGACGGATGGCTGCGTCTTGGACGGCGTGACCGCGGCGACCGGATGCACGGTGGGACACCGTACCCTGCGCATCATCGACTACGGGCGGGTCGCCGTCACCGCGGTGAACGTGGAAACCGAACGCGCGGTCCGCATTGTCCCGCGCGCCGGCGTGCGCGAACTCGCGATCTCCTTCGCCGGTGACGACCTCCCTCGCTACTACGCGCAGGTGGAGGGCTACCAACAGATGCCGGAGCATGACCTCCTGCGCGTGGAGCCGGTGGCGCTCACGTTCGACCTGACCGCGCTACTGGGGCGTCGCGGTACGCGCGTGGACTGCTCACGCTGCGGGGAAGAAGTCTTGAACGGCCGGGAGCTCTACGTGGGCGAAGGGGCGGTGTGCCCCGGCTGCCAGGGTGGTGCGTACTACCAGCCCTGCGCGGGGTGACGCGGGCCGGTCGGGGCGGCGACGGATATGCACCCGACATCGAAGAGACTGGCGGTCGAACACGTCCGAAACGCGTGTTCATGTGAACTTGAGATGCCGGGCGGGACCCCCTCGCCCGGCATCTCGATCTGCGCATCCGCCCGGAGGCTGACGCGCACACCCCTACCGCTCGTGCGTAGCACGAACGTGGCCGCGGGGACGCCCCGGTCCTGTATCCGGAGCGTGCCCCGGCCGGCGCTGCAGGCTGCGACGATGGCGATGGCGTCCGTGGCACAACGGGCCATCTCCACCGTCGCTCGGACGGCACCCCGCGAGGGAGGGAACGGGATGCCGAGGGCGTCCGATGCCGCCTGCACCATCCGCACGCCCAGCGTGACATCCGGGCAGCGGTGATCTGCGATACCGACGGCCCGGCGCACCGCCGCACGGATCTCGGGGTCGCCGGCGGCGGACAGAGCGAACGCCGCCTCCAGCGCCTCGCCGATGGCGTCGATGTCGTCGATTGCCCAGGTCCCCAGCTCGCAACCCCCCGGGTCACGGAACGCGACCCGCCTCGGCCGCGCATCGCCGATCTGCAGGCGTGCCCCCGCCTGTTCGTCCCGGAACCCCTCCGCGATCACCAGATCCACCTGGCCGATCAGTGTGCTCGCCAGCGCGGGGAGCGACGGCGCCACCCCGGGCGCGCGGATCAACACGCCATCACCGGCGCGGAAGATGACCGGGGATGCCCCGGCAAGCGTCAGGCGTTCGGTATCGGATCCCGCCTTGTCTTCCATCATCCGGTGGTGGGAGTCCTTGATCGCGCCCACCCGGTAGTCGCGCGCCTCGAACCACCTGACCAGTTGCTCGGCGAGCCAGGTCTTACCGATGTTGCGCCCGGACCCGGTGACCCGGACCAGCGGCAGCACCATCGTCAGCAGGGACGTGGCGACCGGTTCCGCCAGGGTCACGGCCGGCGCTCCCCGTCCCCGTGCGCCGCCTGGCCGGTGATCACCCCGGCAGCTGCAAGCGCCGCGGCGCGAGCATCGATGCCGCCATGCTCGAACACGGTGATGCCCAGGTCGGCCAGCTGCGACCGCATGGGCGCGCCCACATGGTCCGCCACGATCGCGCGCACGTTCTCCTGTCGCACGAACGCCAGGATCGAGTCGTGGTGGGTGCCATGAAGTTCCGCGTCATGGCGTTCGCGCCACGGCACGGCGTGCTCCTGCCATGCCTGGATGCCATCCGAGTCCACCTCCGCGACGGTCACGATGGACGCTCGACCAAGCCCGCCGGAGATCGTTCGGCGGTCATCCGTCACCAGGAGCACGCGACAAGCACCCATATGGCCTCCACCGCCCAGGCACTGTTCTCGAACCGGCAGGTCTCAGCGTCGCGTGCCTGCGTTACTCGTGCCGTTACGCGCGCCCCGGGTAACGGAGCCAGTAACGCGCCCGACCTAGCTTGTGCGGGCACCGAGGAGCAGTGGTGACTCGTTTTCAGCGCCTGACCGTGATGACGGTGGTGGCGACGCTTGCCCTGATCGGCATGGGCGCCACGGTCCGGATCACGGGCTCTGGCCTCGGCTGCCCGGACTGGCCACTGTGTCACGGGGGCTTCCTCCCACCGGCCGAGCAGGCCCCGGTCATCGAGTGGAGTCACCGTGCGCTGGCGGGCGCGGTGGGGATCCTGATCGTGGTGCAGGCAACCTGGGCCGTCACGACCTTCCGCAGAGATCGGCGCCTGGTCACGGCCGTGGCCCTGACCCTCCCGCTCCTGCTGGTACAGGCGCTGCTCGGCCGCGAGGCCGTCGTGCGCGAGTTGCCACCGGCAGTCGTCGCGGTGCACATGGTGAGCGCGCAACTGCTGTTGGCGCTGCTCGTGATGATGGCGGTCTGGGCCGTGCGAGGATCCAGCCGCAGGGACGCTGAAGACGCCGAGGAGCGGATCCATCGCCGCGCGATGATCGTCGCCGTGTCCGTCGGGCTCACGATGGCCGTCGGCGCCTACATGCTCGCGACCGGTGCCGGGTTTGCGTGCTCGGGCTGGCCCGGGTGCGCGGAGGCGCCGATCCCGTTCGTGGATGGCGGCCGCCTGGAGCATATCCACTGGCTGCACCGATTGCTGGTCGGGGTCACTTTCGCCGCCGTCGCGTGGCTCGCGTGGACCGCGCGAGGGGTTGCCGGCCGGTGGATGTCCGCTGGCATCCGCATGCTCACCGTGCTGTACGCGGCGCAGATCCTCGTCGGTGCCGCCAACCTCTGGTTCGACTTCGCCCGGCCCGTACGTGTCGCACACCTGGTGCTGGGCTCGGTCGTCTGGGCGATCGCCGTGGCGCTGGCGGTAGCATCGAGGCGGCCCGGCCGAACGGAATAGTCCCGGAACAGGCGTGACGAAGGTCACGAGTAGCGCGGACAGATAGGGGCAATTGGGCGTTCCGGCACGCGGGTATGCCCCGGTTCCGTACCTCTTGCGCAGGGTTCCGAAGAATTGCGGTCCACCGGCGGGCCCCGTTGACTCCTCTGGAACAGGGGGAGGCCAACCGTGCTGAGCGTATCAAGACTGCTGACCGGCACTGCGACTGAGAGCGATGCGCTGCGGTACGGCCGCCAGAGCGGGCGCCTGCCCTCGCACCTGCTGCACTATTCGGAAGACAAGCGGCCGGTCGTGGTGTGGACATCCACGCGACGGTGCAACCTCCACTGTGCGCACTGTTACACCGATTCCCACGACCGCGCCTATCCGGGCGAACTCTCAACTTCCGAAGCACTGGCGATGGTCGACCGCCTCGCCGAGGCTTCCGTCCCGGTGCTGCTGATCTCCGGAGGCGAGCCCCTCCGCCGGCCCGACCTGCTGGAGATCGCGGCACACGCGCGCGAGCGCGGACTCCGCGTGGTCCTGTCCACGAACGGCTCGTTGATCACCCCAGAGACCGCCTTCGCCCTCGCGGACATCCAGGTCTCGTACGTCGGCATCAGCATCGACGGACGGCCGGAGATCCATGACCGGTTCCGCGGGATGCGCGGCGCGTTCGATGCCTCGATGCGTGGCATCGAAGCCTGCCGCGACGCCGGCCTGAAGGTGGGCCTGCGCGTGACGTTGACGAAGTCGAACCTGGACGACCTCCCGTGGTTGTTCGACCTGATGGAGGAGCGCGAGGTCCCGCGCCTCTGCATCTACCACCTCGCTCCCACCGGGCGCGGTGCAAAGATTCAGGACTTCACCCCTTCCCACGACGACACGCGTCGAGCGCTCGATGTCGTCTTCGACCGCGTGCTGTCGATGCACCAGCGCGGATTGGAGCCGGAGGTGCTCACCGCCGACAACCACGCGGACGCCGCGTACCTGTGGATGCACATCGGCCGTACGCAGCCGGAGCGCCAGGCGAGTGTCGCGACGCTCCTCCGCTGGAATGGCGGCAACGGCTCGGGCCGCGCCATCGCGGCAGTAGACGCGGACGGGACGGTCTACGCGGACCAGTTCTGGCGCTGGCGCCCCCTGGGCAATATCCGGACGCAGTCCTTCGAGGAGATCTGGGACACACGCCCGGCGCCGTTGCTCCAGGACCTGCGCGACCGGCGCGAACGTCTTCCCGCCCGCTGTCAGGCGTGCCGGTTCCTGGACTTCTGCAATGGCAACTTCCGCTCTCGGGCCGAGGCGGTGACCGGGGACCCGTGGGGCATGGACCCGCTCTGCTATCTGAGCAACGAGGAGGTTTCCAGTGATGCAAGCGCCTGGTCGGCCTGAGCGCCCATCGACACGCCCTCAGCCGTTTGAGGTCGACTTCTCGGAGCGCCCCTTCACGGTCGCGTGGGAGTTGACGCGGGCCTGCGCCCTCGCCTGTGTCCACTGCCGCGCTGAGGCACAGCCCCGGCCACACCCGGAGGAGCTCACGACCGCCGAAGCGTACGAAGTCGTGGATCAGCTCGCCGACCTGAAGCCTCCTGTGCTGGTGCTCACCGGGGGCGACCCACTGATGCGTGCCGACCTCTTCGACATCGCGGCGCGGGCGATCTCGCGAGGACTGCGCGTGGCCGTGTCACCGACGACGACCGCCCTGGTGACCAGGGGGCGATTGGCGCGACTACGCGACCTGGGTGTGACGATGGTGCATGTCAGCCTCGACGGGGCCGATGCGTCCACCCACGATGGCTTCCGCGGCGTTCCGGGCACCTACCAGCGCGTGATCCAGGCCCTCCGGGATCTGCGAGACCTGGGCATCCCCGTCCAGGTCGGGACCACACTGGGACGGCACAACCTGCACCAGTTGGAGCAGATGTCCGAGTTGCTGCAGGGGTACGGAATCCGGATGTGGAGCATCTTCTACCTGGTGCCCACCGGCCGTGCCTCGGCAGGACAGATGATCACGCCCGCAGAGGCGGAGGGCTCTTGGGAGTGGCTGGCGGCCCTGAGCGAACGCGCACCCTTCGCCGTACGAACGACCGCTGCACCTCAGTTCCGGCGCACCATGCTGCTCCGAGCACGGGCGGGCGGCACGGGGCCGGTGAGGTTGACCGGTGCTGGCTATCAGATCGCGGAAGCCCCGGGCGGCATGCGGACGCAGGGGGTCAACGACGGGAAGGGCTTCCTGTTCATCGACCATCGCGGAGGGCTGTGCCCGTCCGGCTTCCTCCAACTGCCGGCCGGCAACGTGCGCTCAGACCGGATCGCGAATATCTATCGCGAGTCTCCGCTGTTCAGGAGTCTGCGCGATCCCTCCGCCCTGACCGGGCGCTGTGGTCGGTGTACCTTCGCGGAACTCTGCGGCGGTTCACGGGCGAGAGCGTTCGCAACGTCCGGCTCCTACCTGGGAGATGACCCGCTGTGCGGGCTGGACATGCCCTCCCTCCCGTGAGGCACCGCCAGCCCGGCTTTCCGGCCCACCCAGACGCGGGGCGGTACCCGCCGACCCCGTGGGCAGCGGCACGGCTGTATCGAGGGTTCGTCCTGGCCGCCATCGCGAGTGGCCTCTCCGGTTTCGGCCTCGGCGCCGCGCTGCTCTTGGCCACGCTACGCCCCAACGCGCCGACCCTGTCCTCCGTCGCGCTGATTGAGGTACACGGGGCGGTGCAACTCATCGGGTGGTGCGGCCTGTTCACCATGGGGGTCGCCGCGCACGTCATTCCGCGCTTCCGCGGGAACAGCGCCATCCCGTTCCCGTGGCCCCAGCGAGCCACCCTCTTCCTGGTCGCCGGTGGCCTGATCGCCCGGAGCGTCGCTCAACCGTGGCTGGCGATGCCGGGGCGTGCGGGTGTCCTCGTCGGTGGGGGGATCGCCGTGTCCGCCGGCTTCGTGCTCTTCGCGGCAACGGCGGGTATCGCCCTGTCGCGCGGCCAGCGGACGAAGCAGCGCGTGGAACACTGGCTCTGGCCGGGGCTGATTGCCGCGCTCGTGACGAGCGCCCTGTACCTCGGGCTTAACGTCGAGCTCGCCGGCCGCGACGCGACGCTCGCCGATCCTCGCTGGAACGCCGCGTTCCACTCGGCGGTCGTGTACGGGTTCCTGGTGCCGTTCGCCTTCGGGGTATCGGGGCGAGCCGTTGCGGGCCTGTTCAGGCTCCGGCCCCGCCATGACCAGCTGGACCGGCTCGCGCTGCTCCTGCTCGTCGCCGGCCTCGTGCTCCTGCTCCTGGCACAGATGGACGCGGGTGAGGGCGCAGCCCATGGGATAGCGCACCTGCTGATTGGAGCAGCACTGCTGACCTTCACAATCGGACTGCGGGTCCTGGAGCCGGGAACAACGTCCCTGAGCGGATCACAGCGGTACGTCACCGTCGCCTACGGCTGGCTGGTCGTCGCAGCCGTCCTCCTGATGGCCGGCGCGTTCGCCGGAGCGAACGGACGCTTCCCGGGTCAGCCGGAACTCCACGCGGTGGGCGCAGGGTTCCTCACCAACCTGATCATCGGCTTCGGATCGCGCGCGCTGCCTCTGTTTGAGCACCGAGCATTGCGGGGCATAGCCGGCCTGAGCCTGGCGTTCTGGCTGATCCAGTACTCGGTCGCCACGAGGGTGATCGGCGCCTTCGTGGCCCTGCCCGATGTCGTCATCGCAACGGCTGCACCCGCGGGGTTGCTGGGATTCATGCTGGGCGTGATCCCGCTGCTTGACCTCCTGCTGCGTGGTCGGACAGAGACCCCGCACTCCGTGGGCCGGTTCATTTCGTCCCTGGGCCGGTCAGCAGGCGGTCGAACACCGTGTCCGGAGGCGCCGGGACGCCCACGACTCCTTGACTGGCAGCCCCTGGCGGCATCGGCAGTGGTGTCACCCGAAGGCGCACTCAACGAGAAGCCCGCCGTTAGGCGGGCTTCTCGTTGAGTGCGGATATAGAGCGGAAGACCGGATTCAAACCGGCGACCCTCTGCCGGTCAGCACGCTCTCACCATGCATCCTCGTAGATTCACGGGATCTCCGCGCGCATCCCGCTGTGCGCCGACTCTCGCGGTGCTGCTGGTCACCGCGCTGGTCCGGGCCCCTGGTCGCCTGGCTGCCTACCGTGTCACCGCGCAGAGCTCGTCAGCCGTAAGGCTCGCCGCCGGGACTAGCTCGCGGGCGCGCAGGCCGTACGGCTCCACGAGCGCCTCGAGCGCGCCCTCCTCGCGCAGTCGCACAAGCTCGGCGTTGACGGCCGTCCGCAGCCCGTCGTCCCCGCGCCGGAACGCAAACCCGCCGGCGCCGACCGCGGGGCGGCCGTCAACCAGCGGGATGAACGGGGCGGTCACCTCGAACGGCTCGCCGCCGGACGCTGACTGGAGACTCCGCACGGAGAGGGAGGTCAGCGCGAACGCGTCGATGGCGCCTGAGCTCAGCAGCGCGACGAGCTCCGCCGGTTCCGCCGCCTCCACGATGTGGTCGTCCGAAATGCCCGCACCGCGGGCGTGCTGCACTTCGACCGACCCGGCGAGGACGCCGACCACGCCCCCCGCCTCGCGAAGGTCGCGGTAGCGGGTGAAGCCTCGCGGGTTGCCAGCCGGGACGGCGAGGACTTCGGGCGCGGCGTAGGTCGGTTCGGAGAATGCCACCCGCGCACAGCGGTCGGACGTGATGAACATGCCCGCAACGATCACGTCGACCCGTCCATCTTCGAGCGCCGGGATGAGGTCCTCGAACGCGACCTTGACCGGCACGAGCTCGGCGATCCCGAGCCGGCCGAAGATCGTCGACGCTACCGCCACCTCAGATCCCACCAGCCTCCCCCCGTCGTCGAGGTACGCGTACGGCGGTTCGTCGGCGAAGCCCACGCGGACGCGGCCGGCCTCACGAAGGCCGGCAAGGGTGTCAGGCCCCGATCCTCCACATGCGGAGAGCAGGGCGGCCGCCGCGGCACAGAGCCCCAGGACAAGGATGGTGTGACGGGGGAGGACACGTGCCGTCACGATGGCCCACCACCTGCGGGCCGCCACACCAGCGGTGTCGGCTCGGTGGCGTACCGGGCGAGGTCGGCGGCCGGTCCCGGGTAGGCGAACCCGTACCCCTGCGCGTGGTCGCACCCAAACCCTCGGAGGATGGCGGCGACGTCGTGCGTCTCGACGCCCTCCGCGACGACCTCGAGCCCGAGCCCGTGCGCCATCGCGATCGTCGTTGCCACGATCGTCCGGGACCGTTCACTCGTGGCCAGGTCGGAGACGAAGGCACGGTCCAGCTTGATAGCGCGGAGCGGGAACCCCGTGAGATAGGTCAGCGGCGCGAAGCCGACGCCGAAATCGTCGACCGAGAGCGCAATACCCATCGCGCTCAACCGCTCCGCCGCGACCTGAGCGGCTCCCGCCTCCCGCTGCAGGGCCGTCTCGGTGATCTCGAGTTCGAGCAGTTCCGCCGGCACGTCCCATTGTTCGAGCAGACCCGCTACGAGGCCGATGAACTCGTCGTCCGCGAGGTCCAGGACCGAAATGTTGACGGAGGTGTGCACGTCGAGGCCGGCACGGCGCCAGTCGGCAAGCTGCCGCACGACCATCGAGAGGACCGCCCGCGTGACATCCGGGATCATCCCAGCCTGCTCCGCGATCGGGATGAACCGCGCGGGCGAGACGTACTCGCCATCGCGCCGCCACCTCACGAGCGCCTCCGCACCCGAGAGATCACCGGACGCCAGTGCCACCTTTGGCTGGTAATGCATCTCCAACTCCGACCGTTCCAGCGCGCCCTGGAGCTCGCCGAGCAGTTGCAGTTGGTCCCGGTCGGGCTGGTCGCGCTCTAGGTCGAAGCGCGCCCGCCGCTGCGCCCCATCCCGGGCGCGGCGTGATGCGAGTTCGGCGCGGCGGATCAGGAGATCCGGGCTGTCTCCATCGGACGGGAACTCGGAAACACCGATGTACGTGCGGACCCGCAACACCGTCGGCGGAACCACCAGTGGTGCGGCCAGGACGTGGTGCAGTCGCAGCGCCAGAGCCAGCGGCTCACCCGCCTCCGACCGCACGCGCTGCGCAACGACGAATGAGTCGCCGCTGAGCCGGGCGACCACCGCGTCCTGATCAAGGGCGCCCTGCACCCGTTGGCCGACCACCTGCAGGACGCGGTCCCCCACGTCGAACCCGAGCGACGCGTTGATGGCCGTGAAGGCGCGGTTTCCGACCACGCCGACCGTCACGGGCTCGCCCGCGACGCGCGCCTCCTCAAACAGGGCACTCGCCGCCTGGACGAAGCCGGTGCGGTTCGGGAGCCCGGTGAGCGCATCAACGGTCGCCAGTTCCATGAGGCTTCGCTCGAACAGACTCAGCGCCTCCGCACTGACGTTCATCGCGGCGGTGAGCTGGACAACCTCCGGGGCGTCCGTGGGTTTCGTCGCGGCACGCGCCTCGAAGTCGCCGCCGGAGAGCCGGCGCGTGAACCCTACGAGCCGGTTGAGCGGCGACTGTACGGTCGCCGTGACGACCACAAATGACACCAGCCCGAGCGCCCCGGTCGCCCCGCCGAGCGCGAGGAGGTTGCGCCAGAGGCGGGTGTTCGCGCCGCCGATCGCCTCGGAGCGCGGGATTGAGACCGACACGAAGCCATCCACGCCATCGGCGGTGGCGGTCCGCCGGAGCGTCTGCTGCGCCGTGACGGCCTCGCCATCGTCGGCGCGGCCAGCCGTCAGGTGGACCAGGTCCTCCCCCCCGGGCCCTCTGAGCTGCAGCGAACTCCCCGGCGGGAGATCGAGCCCGCCGAAGACCTCTGAGAACCAGCCGAGGTCGAGCGCGAGGATGAGGACGCCGGTGATCTCCTCGTCCCCACTGATGGGCGTGGCGAGGATGACAGTCGGCAGACCGTTTGCCCGGCTGAGGAGGAACCC
>JAUXUW010000132.1 GCA_030684635.1 Dehalococcoidia bacterium | reverse complement strand
GCCGGCGTCCGGAGCGCCTCCAGGTGGGCGACCCGGAGTGAGTCCGGGCGGCCGAGCGGGTGGAACGGGTAGCCCAGGCACACCAGCCCCGCCACGCCGAGGTCGTCCGCGACCATCGAGGCGATCCGTCCGCCCATCGACTTGCCGCCGATGACGAGCCGCTCCGGCTTGCCGAGCGCGGCCACGACCTCGTGCCACGTCCGCTGGAAGACGGTCGGCCGGTCAGGCGGCGGGCGCCGGCCCTGGCGGCGCGCGGCCATGTAAGGGAACTCGAACCGCACGACGCGGATGCCGGCGGCGGCGACCCCCGCTGCGATGGTGTCCATGAACGGCGTGTCCATGGCTGCCCCGGCGCCGTGCGCCAGGACCAGCGTCCGGCGGGCACGGGCGGGCCCCTCGATCAGCGCGGGATGCCCCGCGACGGTCGAGGGAGGTACCGTCACTCCACGATCACGATCTCGGCCCACGAGCCGACCTGGTTCCGCCACGCGTAGCCCTCGTCGCTGTTCGCGAACCAGATGTCCCGGTGGTTGCCGTGGACGCCGCTACCCGTGTCCTCGCAGGTGTAGGTGCGCTCGGTCGGGTCGCCCACGATCCGGAAGCGCTGGCCGAGGTACATAGCGGAGCAGGAAGCGGCGCCGGCGTACACGATCTTGCCGCTCCGCATCCCGCCACAGAAGCCGCCGCCGTCACCGATCCCCCGTGGCTCTATACCCCGCGTGCAGTAGTAGTAGGTGATGGGGGCCGGGCCGCCGGCCGCCTCCACGGACGGCGCGGGTGCCACGACGGGGCGAGGTGGTGGGTCAGGGAGGGTCGCGCTCCGTCGCATGAACACGGCGGCGCCGGGCAGGAGGGTCTCGGAGGTCAGCGAGTTCACCAGCGCGGGCACCCCGGCCGTGTACATCAGCCAGCGCTGCCGGCCCACATCCCACGCCGCCACCGACTCCACCGCGAATGGCTGCGCCGCGATCAGCGCTTCGAGGTCGGATGTCCCGGCGAGGCCGTGCGTCAGCCCCCCACGGGGCGGCACACGGAACGGGACGGCGAACCCCTCAGACGCGCCGGCGACGCCGGCGACGCCGGAGTTGGAGATGCGCCCGTCGGCGCCGGCGCTGCGGACCAGCACCACGTCGTCCGCCTCGAGCGTCGTGTTCGTCAGGGTATTCACGAACGCCGGGACGCCGACCGTGTAGGTCAGCAGTCGCTGCGTCTCGATGTCCAGCACGGTGAGCGAGACCACCGCGAACGGCTGCTCTGCGATGATCGCCTCGATCGAGGTGGTGCCCGCGATGCCGGCCGTGGTGCCGCCGGCTGGAGGTGTCACGAAGGCGCTCGGGCCCGAGCCGGGCACGGGGCTGTGCACCAGGAACGTGGAGGCGACCCAGCCGATATCACCGCCAATTGTCTGCACGCGCCGCCACCAGTAGCCATCGGCCTCCGCCTGGCCATCGAGCGGGGTGACTGTGGAGCCGTCCGGCAGGCAGGTGACGATGGCTGCGGTGGTGCTGGGGGCTGTGCGCAGGCGCAGGCAATGACCATCCGCGCGCACAGTCGCGGAAGGTGCTGCTTCCAGCAGTCCAACGGTCGCACCCAGGAGTGCGACGGCAACAAGGACGGCCAGGAGCCGACGCTGAATCCCCTCTGCCTCGGCTGGCATCGCGCAAGGGTACCCACCGGACGGCGTTCCGGCGACCCCGGCAGCCCCTTCCGCTTCCGTCGGCAGGCCGCTAGGCTTCGCAGTCGGGTTACTGCCGAGGTAGCTCAGCTGGTAGAGCACACGACTGAAAATCGTGGTGTCGCCGGTTCGATCCCGGCCCTCGGCACCACCCGAACAGGCGTCAGCAGGCCCGCACGAACGGGCGCAAGCGGGACGGACGAGCCATGAGCCGCATCCTGGTGGCAGGCACGGAGCCGAACGCAGGCGCCACGACGGTGGCGGTGGGGCTGGCCCACCGGCTGGCGTACGCCGGTCGCGCGGTACGCCTGGAACGCCTCGCGGGCGACACCCGCGCACAGGCGGACGCGCAAACCTTTAGCCTGCTGGAGTTCGCCGCTGCCACGGGCCGCCCCCTGGACGAGGCGGGCCTGCCCGCCGACACCTCCGCCGTCACCGTGATCGAGGCCCCCGCAGGCGCCGACGCCGTCGCGATCGCGCAGCGCCTCGGTGCACGGCTGGTGCTCGTCTCGACGCAGGCCGCCGCGGCGCCGGCCGGGGCGACCGTGATCCTGAACCGCCAGCGGACCGCCGGCGCACTGGCGCTCGCGGAGGATCGGCTGCTCGCGGCACCGACGGTGGGACGCCTGATCGAGGCGAGCGGCGCACAGGTGCTCTCTCGCTCCGAAGAGGGCGATGCCGCGATCTGTGAGCACTTGGTGGTGGCGGCTATCTCACACGACGCCGCCGACGCCTACTACAGCCGCTTCCCGCGACGCGCGGTGGTCTGCCGCGCCGAGCGCGTGGACCTGGCGCTGGCGGCGATGCTGACCGGGTCCGACGTGCTGGTGCTGACCGGCGGCGTGGAGCCCAGCCCCTACCTCCTGGACCGCGCCGCCGCGACCCGCAGCACCACGCTGCTGCTGGCGCCCGAGCGCACCGTCGAGACCGTGCGCGACATCGAGGGCCTGTTCGGCTCCTCCCCGTTCTCGCACGAAGCGAAGGTGGAGCGTGCGGGCGCGCTGCTGGCGGCCGCGCTGGACGACGCCACGCTGGGTACGCTCGTCGGCTGAACCTCGGCCCGCCACGCATCCTTCACACGGGCAGCGGCCGCCTGCACCTATCATGGGGTGCATGGACCTTACTTCCGGCCTCCTCCTCGCCCGCATCCGTGGCATCGAGATCCGCGTCCACTGGTCGTGGCTCTTCATCTTCACCCTCGTCACCTGGAGCCTCGCCACCTACTACGGCGAGGAGTACCCGGAATGGAACGAGGTCGCCCGCTACCTCGGCGGCGCCGGGACCGCGGCGATGTTCTTCGTCTCCGTACTCCTGCATGAGCTGTCGCACGCGGTCGTCGCGCAGCGCTTCAAGATGCAGGTGCCGTCGATCACGCTGTTCATCTTCGGCGGCGTCTCAAACATCGTCGGTGAGATGAACTCCGCGAGGCAGGAGTTCCTCATCGCCATCGCCGGCCCGGGCATGTCGTTCGTGCTGGCCGGGGTATTCACGGGGCTGGCGCTGGTGGTCGGTGGGGACGTCGGCGAGATCCTCGCCTACCTGGGGTTCGTGAACGTGATCCTCGGCGTCTTCAACCTCCTGCCGGGGTTCCCGCTGGACGGTGGCCGCGTCTTCCGGTCGCTCCTGTGGGCACGGTCGAAGGACCGGATGCAGGCCACCCGGATCGCCTCGGCCGTTGGGTCGGCGATCGGCTGGATCATGATCGCCGGCGGCATCCTATTCGTCCTCACCGTGAGCCTGTTCGGGCTCTGGTACGTGATGATCGGCTTCTTCCTGAAGTCCGCCGCGGAGGCCGCCTACAACCAGTTGATCGTGGAGCGCGCGCTCTCGCGGGTGCGCGCGGGCGACCTGATGCGACCGCCGCCGACCCCGCTGCACGAGGACACGCTGATCCAGAGCATCGTGGACGAACATCTGCTGGTGACCGGCGAGCGATGCGTGCTCCTGGACCGCGACGGCGGCGTCACCGGCCTCCTCACGACGACCGACGTGGCGAAGGTGCCGCGCGACCGCTGGGGGGCGACCCGGGCGCGCGAGGTGATGGTGCCCGCCGACTCCGTGGCTACCTGCGAACCCTCAACACCGGTGGCCACCGCCATGCTGACGATGGCAGAGCGGGACGTTCACCAGTTGCCGGTGCTGGACGAGGGGCGCCTCGTGGGCATGCTGACGCGCGGCGACGTGCTGAACCAGCTGGAGATGCGGATGCGGCTGGAGATGTCCAGCGGGGCCGGACGCAAGTCCTAGTCGGCGGGCTCCAGCCGCGCGAACGACTGCAGCAGCTTCTTCACACCCTTGCCCGGGAAGGCGACCACCACCTGCTGGTCGCCCGGCACGATCTCGCACGAGACCACCGTGCCCACCCCGAACGTGCCATGCCCCACGCGCTGCCCCACGCGGAAGATCGGGGCCTCCTGGTCCACCTCGATCCGTCGGGCGGCCGCGGCGGCGCGCAGGCCGCCGCCCGCGCGCTCCTGGTCCCACACGTCCGCCCGAGGCGCGGCGCCCAGCGGCGCGACGATGTCGTCCGAGGGAATGTCGCGGAGGAAGCGTGAAGGCGGGTTGGAGCGGATGGAGCCGAAGATCATGCGGCGCTTGGCGCGCGTCAGGTACAACTGCTCCCGCGCGCGGGTCATCCCCACGTAACAGACGCGCCGCTCCTCCTCCATCTGCTTCGGGTCGTCCAGGGAGCGGATGTGGGGCAGCAGCCCCTCCTCCATCCCGGCGAGGAACACTACCGGGAACTCCAGCCCCTTCGCGGCGTGAAGCGTGATCAGGGTGACGGCATCCGGCTGGTCGGCGCTCGGGTCGTCCACGTCGGAGACCAGCGCCACCTCCTCCAGGAACGAGGCGAGCGAGGAGTCCTCCTCCACCTCCTGGTACTCGGCGGCGACGGCGCGCAGTTCCTGGACGTTCTCCCAGCGCACGTCCGCGTGGTCGCCCTCGGTCTTCGTCAGGTGCTGGCGGAAGTCGATCTCCGCGAGAATGCGGTCCAGCAGGTCGGAGACGCTGAGGTGTTCGCGGGCCTCCCGCAGGCGGTCGTACATCTGCACGAAGGCGGCGAGCGCCGTCCTCGCGCGGGCCGCCAGCACGGGGACGCCCGGCTCCGTGTCGCCGGCGGCGGCGCGGTGCGCCAGCGCCACGGGCGACAGGCCGAGGTCGGCCGCGGCGGTGAGAATCTCGGCAACCGTGCGCACGCCGATGCCGCGCGTGGGGATGTTCACGATCCGGTCGAAGGCGACCGTGTCGTACTCGTTGTGGATCAGCCGCAGGTACGCGATCAGGTCGCGGATCTCCTTGCGGTCGTAGAACCGAGTCCCGCCGACGATCCGGTAGCGCACGCCGGAGGCGAGGAACGCCTCCTCGATCGCGCGTGACTGGGCGTTCGTGCGGTACATGACCGCGAAGTCAGCGGGGCTACGCCCGCCCACGCGGATCTGCCGTCGGATCTCACCGGAAATGAACTGGCCCTCTTCCTCCGAGTAGGAGGCCTCGAACTCGATCACCTGCTCGCCGTCCGGGTTCTCCGTCCACAGGTTCTTCTCGGGGCGGCCCTCGGCGCGCTGGATGACGGCGTGCGCCGCGCGCAGGATGTGCCCCGTCGAGCGGTAGTTCTGCTCCAGGAGGACGACCTGCGCGTTCGGAAAGTCCTGCTCGAAGTTGAGGATGTTGCGGATGTCCGCGGCCCGCCACGAGTAGATCGACTGGTCCGGGTCGCCAACCACGGTCAGGTTCTTGTGGATGGAGGAGAGCTCCCGCGCCAGCCGGTACTGCACCAGGTTGGTGTCCTGGAACTCGTCGATCAGCGTGTGCAGGTACCGGTCCGCGTAGCGCTGCTGCACGTCCGGGTGCGTCTCGAACATCTCCAGCGTCCGGCCGAGGAGGTCGTCGAAGTCGACGGCGCCGGAGCGGCGCAGCGCCGCCTCGTACTTCTCGTAGACACGCGCCACGATCTCCTCGAAGTAGGAATCGACGGAACGCTGGTACTGGGCGGCGTCGCGTCGTTCGTTCTTCGCAGAGGAGATGGCGGACAGCACCGCGCGCGGCTGGAAGCGCTTCGGGTCGATCTGCAGTTCCGCCTCGATCGTGCGGATCAGCGACATCTGGTCGTCCGTGTCGTAGATGACGAAGTCGCGCGTGAGGCCAATCGCTTCACCGTCGCGACGGAGGATGCGGGCGCAGACGGAGTGGAAGGTGCCCATCGACAGGTCGTGGGCCAGCGGCCCCAGGAGGCCCTCCACGCGCTCGCGCATCTCGCGGGCGGCCTTGTTGGTGAAGGTCACGGCGAGGATGCGCCACGGCTTCACGCCGGCTTCCTCGACCAGCCAGGCGATGCGGTGCGCGATCACGCGCGTCTTCCCGGAGCCGGGACCCGCGAGGATCATGAGCGGCCCGCCGGGGGTTTCCACGGCGCGCCGCTGGGCGGGGTTGAGGACATCGTGCGTGGAGGTGGTCACCGACCGATTGTAGGCGGGCCTCCCGGTGGGGGCTTCCGCCCGGCGGCACGTCCATCCACCGCACATCCACCGGGGTATCCACGACCACGGGCGTGGTCTGGCCCGGCTACCTCAGTCGATGACTTCCCAGTCGCCCTCAGCATGCGTGGCGGGAACATCACCGCCAGGGAGTGCGGGTTTCCGCTCTGCGGTATCAGGCGTGGTGAGCCGCCTTCGTTCGTGGCCGATCTGCGTCTGGAGCTTCCAGAGCCCCTCCCGCAGCGTCTGATGACGAGCCTTCTCGAAGCCCATGTGGCCCTTCTCGTAGCTGGGCCGGTCGATCAACGCGTTCAGCGGCCGCAGCGCATCGCTCGCGGCGCTCTGGACGGCCTGCAGCGCTTCGAGCCTGGCGGTTGCCGGATCGGATCCGGGCCCCTCGGGTAGTGCGTGATAGGCGTTCAGCGCGGCCATGACGTCACCGAACGCGCCGATCCGCGAGCGGAGGGCCCCGAGCTGCGCAGCGTCCTTGAACTGGTCGGCGGTGAAGAGCGCCTGCTCCGCGCGGACGGCCGCTTCCTTCCGCTCCACGATCTCCGCGACCCGCTCCTGGGGCTTCTTCTGGATCTCCTCCTTGACCTCGCTGAGCAGGTCGGCAATCGGTCCTCGACGATGCGCCGCTCTGTCGGATGCGTCATCCCGCGATGTCGCCAGCCAGGTCTGGAGCAGCCCCTGTAGCTTCACCAGTACCTGGCGGTATCGCTCCCGCCGTTCCTCGATGTTCGTCCGGGCGCGTGCGGGGACCTCCGCGCCGCTCACCAGCCAGAGTTCATCCGTGTCGGGGACGCGCCAGTTTTGAGCACTGGCCAGGTCGGCGTCGATCTGCTTCAGCGGGTCGTCGCGGGTCGCCAGGACTCCCGCGTTTGTCGCCTGCTTGAACTGCTCGACAGAGGACAGACTGCGCTGCACGACGGGCCTCGCGTCCGTCGTCTGCCCGCGGACGGCGTGATCTGGTGTCGACCCCATCAGCCGCCCGACCGCCTGGTTCCCGATGGCACGCTGGAGCGTCGACACGTCCGCAGCGACGCGCGTCGAGGGCGAATGCGGTACCCCAGACGCTCGG
>JAUXUW010000055.1 GCA_030684635.1 Dehalococcoidia bacterium | reverse complement strand
AGGAGGAGTTCGGCTGGCAGCGCTCTGAGATCGCGGCGGCGATCTCCCTCGGCGGGCTCGGCGCGGCGATGGCGGCGCCGGCGACCGGGGCGGTGCTGGATCGCTGGGGCGGCCGATGGGTGATCGTGGGCGCCTCGCTGGGGATGGCGGCATGCGCGCTGGCGTTGAGCCAGATGAGCGCGCTCTGGCACCTGCTCCTCTTCTACGGCATCGGCCGGGCGCTGGCGGTCGGGGCGATGAGCCCCGCGGGCGTGGTCGCGATCTCCAACTGGTTCATCCGTCGCCGGGCGATGGTGAGCGGCCTGGTCGCCGTGGGGCCGCGCATCGGCATGGCGACGTTCCCGGTCGTCGTGGCGCTGGTGATCGACGCGACCGGCACCTGGCGCGCGGGTTGGATCGCGCTCGCGATCATCGCGGTCTGTGTCTCGTTGCCGTCGCTGCTGTTCATGCGCCGGCGGCCGGAGGACATGGGCCTGCTCCCGGACGGCGACGCCGCGCCGGACGACACGGACGGCCTCCCACGGGCCTTCGAACTCGACTTCACGCTGCACGAGGCGGTGCGGACGCGCGCCTACTGGATGGTGGGGCTGGGCCTGTCGTTCGTGATGTTCTGCGGCGGCGCGGTGAACTTCCACCAGATCCCGCACCTGGTGGACCAGGGCCTGCCGCGCACCCAGGCCGCCCTTGTCGTCACGGTCTTCTCCGGTACGGGCGCGGTCGGCGCGATCCTCGGCGGGATGCTTGCCTCGAGGATCTCGGTGCGCTGGACGATGGTGGTGTCGCTCGCCGGGATGTCGCTGGGGATCGTGCTGCTGCTGAACGCCGCGAGCCTGGGCGCGGGCATCCTCTACGGCGTGTCGTACGGCCTGTTCTTCGGCGCGCAGATCGCCATGGAGCAGGTCGTGTACGCGGACTTCTTCGGCCGGCTGTCGCTCGGCAAGATCCGCGGGTCGTTCCAGCCGGTACTGCTGGCGGTCAACGCCGCCGGGCCGTTCCTGGTCGGGGTCTGGTACGACCAGACCGGGTCGTACGCGGCGGCGTTCGGGTCGTTCAGCGTGATGTTCGCGCTTGCCAGCCTGAGCATGGCGTTCGCCCGCTACCCGGCCCGGCCGCTCCGCCCGGCCGTGGTCGCCGACCACTCGACGCCTACCGGCAGAGCGTGAACACGGTGCGCTGCGGCACCGACGGGCCGTAGTCCCAGAACGCGTTGTAGAGCGGCTGGATCGTGCCGAGGTAGGACTCCGTCGCCGCGCAGGCGATCTCCGGGGTGTTCGCCTGGCGCAGCGCCTCCCGGTAAATGTTCGCCGCCGCCCCGTGCATGGAGCCCTCGTGCCCGTCGGCCGCGCGGTCGAGGTAGGTGCCCATCCCGATCGGGTCGCCGTTACGGAGTGTGGCGATCGCGGCACGGACATAGGCGTACGGGACCAGTTCCGCGCGCTCGGACGGCAGGCCGCTTTCGAGGTTCCAGTCACGCAGCGAGGCGTCCGTGGCAGCCTCCAGGTACTTCGCGCGCGCGGCGGTGTACTCGGCGCGCGCGAACAGGGCATCCGCGTCGTTGATCAGGTGGATCAGGAAGACCGGATCGCCGTCCTGGACGGTCGCCCGGAACTGGAGGCCAGCCCAGGCCAGCGTGACCACCTGCGGGCGGGTGGGGCCGGACTCGGCGTCCGCCGGGATGCCGCCCTCCATCCGGATCTCGCCGCCCTCACCCACGGTGAAGTCCTGGAGCGACTCCACGACGGCCTCCGCCGGCGCCAGGTTCTGGAGGGTGCCGTTGTGGTGGCTGGCGACCAGCGCGTGCGTGCGGCAGACCTCCCGCGAGCATTCCTGCCAGGTCATGAGGATGTCCGGGATGCCGTCCCGCGTGAAGTCGCGGACCTCGCGGATCTGTACCCCGGCCGTGGCGGCGTTCGCCAGCCCCCGAGCGGAGTTGAAGTAGCGGTAGTCCGACCCCTTGTCCTCGAAAAACCAGACATCGCCCAGGCCGACCGTGCCGCCGGTGCCGGGGAAATTCAGGACGAAGACCCACTCGTCGCGGGTGTCGCCATCAATGTCCACGGCGGTGCAGCGGATGCCCTGCGCCTCCACCTCCAGCCCCCACTCCTCCACGAGTTCGGGGAGGCAATCCGCCATGTTCGCGGGGCCACCGGCCAGGTACGCCGCGACGGGGATGCCGCCGCCAAACGGATTTTCGGGCAGCGGAGGGAGCGGGACGGGACGGGGCGTGCCGGTCGCCAGCGGTGCGCCCTCCACGGTGGGTGACGGGGTGCCGGTGGTGACGCGGATGCCGCTGTCGGTGGCGCACGCACCCAGCAGCAGGGTGAGCCCGGCGGTCAGCGCGACGACGGCGCGGGGCAGGGGGAGCCCGGCACGAGGCCGAGGCGTGTGGCGCTTCTCCATGCAGCGTCGAGCGTAGCACTGAGACTCCGGAGCGGCGTCCGCCACTGTGGACAAAAGAATTGTTCAAGTGTCTTGACGTGTTTGCCGTTACATGGTCTACTTCCTGAGTCGCGGTCGGGTTCGTCCCTGTGGCGGGCCTGACTCGGGGGGTGGGGAATGTCTGACGCACTCGATCCGCGCAAGCTGATCGCCGAGGCTGTCGGCACATTCACCCTCACCTTTGCGGGTGTCGGGGTTCTCGTCCTCGCCGCCGGTAACGCGAACATCGGTCTCCTTGAGGCGGCGCTTGCGCAGGGTCTCGCGGTGGCAGTGATGTTCTCGGCACTGGCAGCGGTGTCGGGGGGCCACTTCAATCCCGCCGTGACCGCTGCGATGTGGGTGACGCGCCGGATGGATTCGCTGGGCGCG
>JAUXUW010000125.1 GCA_030684635.1 Dehalococcoidia bacterium | reverse complement strand
GACCGCGACCACCGTGACGAACAACGGCACGCTGACGGTGACCACGAGCCTCGCCGGGACCGGGACGTTGATCAACGGAGCGAACCGCACGATCCACATTCAGGCAGCGACGGCACCGGCGGCCGGGCTGACGTTCGATATGACGTCGAACACCCCAAACACCGTCAACTACAGCCGGAACGATGGGGCCAGCCAGGCGCTCAAGGGCTCCGCGACGTACCACCACGTGGTGCTGTCCGGGAGTGGAGCCAAGACAGGGGCGACCCTCATCACGGTCGTCGGGGACTTCACCCTCTCCGGATCGGCTACCTGGACGCCCGGCACAGCAGTGGTGACATTCCTCGGCAACTTCCTGAATAACTCGGACCAGGCGACCCCGGTGACCGCGGCGGCCGGGAGCACCCTCAACTTCGATACGCCTTCGCCTGCCGCTGCCACCTCGATCGGCGGCTCGAGTGCGAACACGCTGGCGTTGACCGTGGTGAACTTCAACAACACCTCCGGCGTGAGCACGTCAAAGACGATCACGTCCACCACCGTTGGGGTAGGCGGCTCGGCGACGTTCACGAACAACGGGACGTTCACGTCGACCACGCTGAGTGTCAACGGCGCCGGCACGCTCGCGAACAACGGGACGATGACCAGTGCGGTGGTGAACGTAAACAGCGGCGCCACCTTCACCAATGCGGCTGCTGGCACCCACACCGCGTCCGGCGTCTTCACCGTCGCCAGCACCGGCGTCTACACGAACAA
This sequence comes from Dehalococcoidia bacterium, assembly GCA_030684635.1. Classification (GTDB taxonomy): domain Bacteria; phylum Chloroflexota; class Dehalococcoidia; order UBA2979; family UBA2979; genus W-Chloroflexi-9. Next base: position 2,868 of record JAUXUW010000125.1, on the reverse strand, counting down.
CGGGACCACGACGGCCGCCGGCACGCTGGTTGGGGCCGGCTCGCTCGTGGCAGGCATCAACTCAACGCTCAACCTGAACAACGCCGCCGCCCCGACGATCACGACGCTGACTCTCACGACCAACACGCCGAACACCGTCACCTACGGGGGGGCGGCGCAGGCGATCCGCGCCGGCTCTTACAGCCACCTCACCCTGCAGAACTCCGGCATCAAGACCGCCGCCGGCGCACTGACCGTCAGCGGGACGTTCACCCTCACCGGGACCGCGGCCTTCACCGCCGGTCCATACACGCACACCTTCTCCGGCAACTGGGTGCACGACACGACCGTGGCGACTCCCCTCGTGACGACCGGGAGCACGATCGTCTTCGCCACCCCGAGCCCCGCCGCCGCGCGTTCGATCACCGGCAGCGCCGGCACCACGCTGGCGTTCGAGACGATCACCGTCAGCAATACCTCCGGCCTCACGCTGAGCAAACCGATCTCCGCGACCGGCCTGATCACGGTGTCCGGCTCGTTCACCGTCGCTGCGGCCGCAACCGTGACCATCAGCGGCACCGGCGCACTGACGGTAGAGAACGGCGCGACGCTCTCGAACGCCGGCACCGTCACCGTCACGGGCACGGGAACGATCACCGTCGGCAGCGGCTCGGGCGCCACGTTCACGAACACGGGCACGGTGACCACCCCCGGGCTGTTGGACGGATCCGGATCGTTCCTGAACAACGCCAACGCCACCCTGAACATCACCGGCTCCGCCGCGCCGTCGGTCACCACGTTCAACCTCACGGGCTCGACACCGAACACGGTGAACTACAGCCTGGGCGGAGCCCAGACGATCCGGGCTGGCACCTACCACCACCTCACCCTGAGCACCTCCGGCACCAAGACGGCCGGCGGATCGATCATCGTGAACGGCACCTTCACGCTCTCCGGCACGGCATCGTTTGCCACGACTGCGACCACACACCACTTCAAGGGGAACTGGGTACACGCCGCCGGCGCCACCGTCTCCGCCGCCGTCGGAAGCGTCGTGAGCTTCGATGGGGCCTCCACGTTGATCTCTGGCGCCGGGACAATCGCCTTCGCCGGCGTCACGATCACCAGCGGCGCGGGAGTTACCAGCCTGGTGAACCTGAGCGCCTCCGGCACGTTCACCGTGCAGAGTGGCGGAACCCTCACACTCGACCCCGACGTGGTGGTCAGCGGTGCCGGGACGTTCGCTGTGGCCAGCGGCGGGACGCTGGCCATCCGGTCAACACTGGGGATCACAGCGGGCGGGGCTGCCGGCAACGTGCAGACGACCACCCGCACGTTTTCGACCGGTGGGAACTACACCTACAACTCGACCAGCGGCGCGCAGGTGACCGGAAACGGCCTGCCCGCGACCGTCAACAACCTCACGCTTTCGAATACCTCGGGCGTTACGCTCACCGCCTCCGTCACGGTGACCGGCACGCTCACCTTCACCACCGGCACGGTCACACCGGTGATCAGCGGGACGACGACGAGCGGTGAGACACTCTCCACGACGAACGGCACCTGGCTGAACGCCCCGACGTTCACCTACCAGTGGCAGCGGTGCAAACCCGGATGCACCAACATCAGCGGGGCCACGGCCACCACCTACGTCCTCACTGCGGACGATGTCGATGCGACGGTCCGCGTGAACGTCACCGGCACATACACGAACGCGTTCACCGTTTCCTCCGCGCAGACGGCGACCGTCATCGCAGTTGGCGGTGGCGGTGGCGGCGGTGGTGGCGGTGGTGGTGGCGGTGGTGGTGGCGGTGGCGTCGCTCCGGCGCCCACCCCCATCCCAACGCCAACACCCACCGGGCCGACGGTGGAGGACGAGCCGGGGATCGGTAGCATCACACTGGCCGCCGGTGGGTCTTCCGTGGAAGCACTAGCAGGAAACACACCGGTCGTCGTCGCTGCCAGCGCGGCTGGCAGCGACGTGACGGTCAGCATACCGGCCGGCGCACTGGGCGCCGGCGGCGAGATCGTGGTCGGGTTCGCGGCGGACCTCGCGGGACTCGTGCAGACGGCAGCGCCACCCGCCGGGGCTCGCATCCTCACTGGACTCGTTGTCCAGGCGACCGCCGCCAACGGTACGGCGATCACGAGCAACTTCGTGCAGCCGGTCACGCTTCGCGTCACGGTGCCAGCCGCCGACATCCCGCCCGGAAGCACGGTGGCGAGGCTGGCGTTCACGTTCTGGAACGGCACCGAGTGGGTCGTGACCCCCGCCACGATCGTTGTGAACCTGGATGGTTCGGTGACGGTGACCGCCGTACTGACCCACTTCACAGTCTTCGCTCTCTTCCGGCAGCCCGACGTTGCCTGGACCGCCACGTTCCCGCCAGCGGGTGTGGTGCTGGCGATCTGGCAGGGATTGACGGGTACCGAGCCCTCTGCCGCAGCAGGGCTCACGACCGCGCAGGTCACCGCGGTGTGGAGGATCGACGTTGCCACCCAGCGCTTCGCGACGTGGCTGCGAGGCGCCCCGGCGTTCGTGAACCGCATCCTCACGCTCCGGTCTGGCGAACCGCTGATCCTGCGCATCGGCGATACGCCACCTCGCACCACCCCGGTACCGACCCCGGCCGCAACGCCGGCACCAACCCCGTCATCGAGCGCGGTCGTGCGGTACACTGTGACCTCCACGGACACGCTGGCCGACATCGGGGCACGCTTTGGCATCCCCTGGCCGACGATCGCCGCGGCGAATGGCATCGCCGGGCCGGACTATTTCATCCACAGCGGTCAGGTGCTGACGATCCCCGGGGGCACGACGGCACCGGCCACCGCGATCCTTCCCCCGCCTCCCGCTTCGAGCACTCCGACTACACCGAGCACGAACCG
>JAUXUW010000123.1 GCA_030684635.1 Dehalococcoidia bacterium | reverse complement strand
AGGCGTTCGTACCGATCGGCGACCGCGACCACTTCGGAGACGAGCGCGATCCGGGTGCGGTCGGTGGCATGCTCCGCCGCCCGCAGGATGCGGTTACCGCCGACGAGGCCGCGTGGGTAGCCGGCACCGGACTGCGCCTCGTGGTGCTCCACCGCGACGATCGGGACCGCGGGGGTACGCAGCCCGGCCGGCCCCAGCAGCATCTCTCCCAGGAGCGCGTGGTCCTCGTACCGCCGCTGCTCGGCGGGCGAGCGGCGGGCGGGAGGCAGGCGGCGCACGTCCTCCGGCACGATCAACAAGCCCAGGTCATGGAGGAGCGCCGCGTACGCAGTGGTGTTGAGGTCGTTCTCGCTGAACCCGATGGCGGTCCCGAAGCGACCGGCGAGCACCGCCACGTGCACCGAGTGCCCGACGATGTCATCCGCGGGATGGCGGTCATACAGGAGACCGGCGGCGCCTCCCACGTTGCGGGAGTAGGCGGCCAAACCGGGGGTCGTGGCGCGCAACGCGTTCAGGGCTGCCTCGGCAGTCTTGAGCGGCCGCGCCTGCTTGATCTCCTCCAGCGCGCGGGAGGTCGGGTGGCGCTGGAGCGGCTCCAGGCCGCGTCCGAGGAAGCGGCAGAGTTCGGTGAGCGCGGCGCGGGCCGCCTCCACCGCGGGATGGTCCGGGATCGGCGGGGCAGCCACCTCCCCACCGGCCTCGTCCTCGACGAAACAGACGGAGGCGCCGCGCTCGGACAGTGCGCGGATGGCGCGTGCGGTCAGCCGGTGGCCGGCTCGCGCGATCGTGTCGCCCGCCGGTCCGCCGACATCGCGGGCGAGGGTGGCGCCCTCAAGCAGCGGACCGTCCAGGTAGACGCGGCGCACCGGCCCCTGCCTTCTCGCATGGATCGCAAGCCAGGGCGCATCCGCGCCCACTGGATACGGGAATCATCGGCAGGTGTGGGGGATGCTTGAGGGCAAACGTGGCTGGCTGGTACGATGTTCCCGCAGCGCCTCCCTCCAGAGACGTGGGCCAGGTGCCCACGTTTTTTGTTGGAGTCGCCCGTCCCTGCCGAATCGGCGGGGACGTGCAGCCGGGACGCCCCTGCTCCCGGATACGGATCACGGCATGAAGAACGAGTTCGTCATCGCCATCAGCCAGTTGTCGGCGGAGAAAAACCTCGACCAGGCTACGGTGTTCTCTGCGGTCGAAGCCGCCATGGCCTCTGCGCTCAAGAAGGACGACCTTCAGTACGCAGAAGTCAAAGTGGAGGTCGACCGCGACACTGGCGAGATCAAGTACTACCGCCAGTACACGGTGACGCCCGACGACGACATTGAAGATGACGAGATCGAGGTCTCCCCGGAGCGCGCCGCGCAGATGGGGTTCCCCGGCAAGAAGCCGGGCGACACGATCCTCGAGCCGGTCGAGACCACCGCACAGGCGGGCCGCATTGCCGCGCAGACCGCGAAGCAGGTCGTGCTGCAGCGACTGCGCGAGGCCGAGCGCGAGTCCGTCTTCGAAGACTTCACGGGTAAGGAAGGCGAACTCGTCTCCGGCACCGTGCTGCGCGTCGAGGGCGGCCGCCGCCAGGTGATCCTGGACCTGGGCCGCACGGAGGCCGTGCTCCCGTCCGCCGAGCAGGTCCGTGCCGAGCACTACCGCGTGGGCCAGCGCCTGCGCGTGTATGTGAAGGAGGTCTACAAGGCCTCCAAGGGACCGCAGGTCGTGGTCTCCCGCTCGCACCCCAACCTGCTGAAGCGGCTGTTTGAACTGGAGATCCCGGAGATCGCCCGCGGCGCCGTGGAGATCATGGGCATCGCCCGTGACGCCGGCCATCGAGCGAAGATTGCGGTCATCTCCCGCCAGCACGGCATCGACCCGATCGGTGCGTGCGTGGGTGTGCGCGGTTCGCGCATCCAGAACATCGTGAACGAGCTCGGCGGCGAGCGCATCGACATGATCCGCTGGGACCCGGTGGAAGAGGCGTACGTCGCCAACGCCCTGAGCCCGGCGGAGGTTGTCTCCGTCCACATCGACCGTGACACCAACACCGCCTTCCTGGCAGTGCCCGACAAGCAACTGAGCCTGGCGATCGGCAAGGAGGGGCAGAACGCCCGCCTGGCCGCCCAGTTGACCGGCCGCCGCATCGACATCCGCGCGGAGAGCGCCGTGATCAGCGCCGGCGACGACCTGTACCCGCCGCCGGAGCCGAACATGGAGGCGATCCCGCTGGAGCGCGCCGCGTCCGCCACCGCCGTGGCAGAGGCTGCCGCGCTCCCGGACATCATCGCCCCGTCGCAGGCTACCTACGCCCGCCCCGGCCTGCCGGGCGAGCGCGCTCCGCTCACCCCTCGGACTGGATCGCCCCGGCGTGCCGACGAGGAGGAGGTGCGCCTCACCCCCGAGCAGGAAGTGCTCGCCGCCTTCGTGGACGCGGAAGAAGAGCCGGTGGCGGCAGCCCCGGTAGAGGCCCCGACCCCCGCCCCACGTCGCGAGCGCGAGACCGCCACCGGGCTGCGCTTCGCCGAGGAGATCGGCGACCTGCAGATCGAGGAAGAGGAAGGCGACGCCCGCCGTGGCGCCGCTGCCAAGCGGAAGACCCGCCGGCCTGGCCCGGCCGCGCGCGTACGCGCGGTGCCGCCAAAGGGTGGCGGCGGCGCTCGACGGTTCGACCTGGACGAGGAAGAGATCGAGGCGGCCCTCCACGGCGAGGACTTCCTGGATGACGACGACGATGAGGGCGACGACGAGGACGAGTACTAAGCCGGATACGCACCGACCGGCGCCGCAACGCACCTGCGTCGCGTGCCGGCGGTCTGGCGACCAGTCGTCCTTCGTGCGCCTGGTCCGGTCGCCTGAGGGTGCCGTCCTCGTGGACGAACAGCGCCGGCGCGCGCCCGGGCGGGGGGCCTACCTCTGCCGCGACGCCGCCTGCTGGACCCGGGCCCTGAAGGGTGCGCTGGCCGCGAGCCTGCGCACCACCATCACCGAAGCGGACCGCGCGGCGCTCCTTGCCCGCGCTGAGCGCTTCACCACCGACACAGACGTCGCTGAGCCGGCAGCCGGCGACGAGAGAGAAGGCGACGCATGACGAACCAACAGGTCGTGAGGATCCCCCCGGCCATCATCGTCGGCGAGCTCGCCGAGCTCCTCGGCGTCACTGCCATCGACATCATCAAAGAACTGATGAAGAACGGCGTGATGGCCACCATCACCCAGACCATCGACTTCGACACGGCCGCCATCGTCGCCGCCGACCTGGGCTTCTCCCCGGAGGAGTTCGAGGTCGCCGTCGAGGCTGAGGCCGCGATGGAGTCGGACGCGCCGCGCACCCTCCGCATCGTGGAGGAAGGCGAAGGCCTGGTGCCGCGCGCGCCGGTCGTCACCGTCCTCGGCCACGTCGACCACGGCAAGACCACGCTGCTGGACCGCATCCGCGAGACGAACGTCGCCGGCGGTGAGGCCGGCGGCATCACGCAGCACATCGGCGCGTACCAGGCGAAGGGCCCGGACGGCCGCCTGATCACGTTCATCGACACGCCAGGCCACCAGGCGTTCTCGCAGATGCGCGCCCGCGGCGCCATGGTCACGGATGTCGCGATCATCGTCATCGCCGCGGACGACGGCATGATGCCGCAGACGCGCGAGGCGATCGCCCACGTGAAGGCCGCCCAAGTGCCGATGGTCATCGCGATCAACAAGATCGACGCGAGCAACGCCAACCCCGACCGCGTGCTCCAGCAGCTCACCGAGGTGGGCCTGGTCCCGGAAGCGTACGGCGGCGACCAGATCGTCGTCCCGATCTCCGCACTCCAGGGCACGGGTATCAAGGAACTCCTGGAGAACGTCCAGGTCATCGCGGAACTGCAGGACCTGCGGGCGAACCCGGACCAGGACGCCGTGGGTGTGGTGCTGGAGGCGAAGACGGACCGCCACCGCGGCGTCGTCGCCACCATCCTCGTCCAGACCGGCACCCTTCACGCTGGCGACACCATCCTCGCGGGCCTCGCCTACGGGCGCGTGAAGGCGATGACCAACGCCGCCGGCGAGCGGTTGACCGAGGCGGGGCCATCCACGCCGGTCGAGATCCTCGGCCTGAACGATGTGCCCTCGGCCGGGGAACGCGTCCTCGTCCGCAAGAACGAGAAGGAAGCACGCGCGGAATCCGACCACCGGGAGCGCGCGATCGCGGCCGGATCGGAACAGTCGATTGGGGTGACGCTGGATTCGCTGTTCGGCGAGATCCACAAGGGCAACGTCACCGACTTCAACCTGATCGTGAAGACGGACGTCCAGGGCTCCATCGACCCGCTCGTGCAGTCCCTCGAGGAACTGAGCGTGGACGAGGTCAAGGTGAAGGTGATCCACGCCTCCGTGGGCACGGTCACCGAGTCCGACGTGCAGCTGGGGGTCGCCTCCAAGGCCGTCATCGTCGCGTTCAACACAACGACGGAGCCGGGCGCCCGCCGCCTGGCCGACCAGGAGAAGGTGGAGATCCGTGACTACCGGATCATCTACGAGATCATCGAGGACGTTGAAAAGGCCGTGAAGGGCCTCCTGGAGCCGATCTACAAGGAGGTCCAGGACGCCACCGTGGAGGTCCGTCAGATCTTCCGCGTCAGCCGTCGCAACGCCATCGCCGGTTCCTACGTCCGCGAGGGCAGCGTCACGCGCGGCTCCCGCTGCCGGGTGCTCCGCAAGGGCCAGGTCATCCACGAGGGCATCGTCGAGAGCCTCAAGCGCCTCAACGAGGACGCCCGCGAGGTCAATGCCGGCCTGGAGTGCGGCATCATGATCTCCAACTTCGACGGGTTCGAAGAGGGCGACCAGATCATCACCCACCACATGGAGCAGGTGCGCTGAGCAGGCGTACCGAGAAGGTCGGAGACGTCATTCAGTCCGCGCTGGCGGACGTGGTGCGGCTGCGCGTCAAGGACGGCGGCCTGGCGGACTCGATCTTCTCGTTCACCTCCGTGGAGGTCTCGCCGGACATGGCGCACGCGAAGGTGCACGTCTCCGTCATGGGCGAGGAATCCGAGAAGGTAGCCGTGATCGCCGCCCTCACCCGTTCCGCGCCGTTCGTCCACCGCGAACTGACCCGCGAACTACGGATGCGCCGCGTCCCCCACTTCACCTTCGTCCTGGACGAGTCGATGGAGGAGGCGGACCGCATGACGCGCCTCCTGCGCGACGTGGCCCAGTCCGAGGGCCGGGAGCTCTAACCTGCGCGGCTTCATCAACGTCGACAAGCCGAAGGGCATGACGTCCTTCGACGTGGTGCGTCGCATCCGCCGCGCCGCCGGGATCCGCAAGGTCGGGCACGCCGGCACCCTGGACCCGAACGCCACCGGCGTCCTCCCCGTCGCTGTGGGCGAGGCGACCCGCCTCGTGGACGAACTCATGGACACCCGCAAGCGCTACCTGGCCGACGTCGTCTTCGGCGTCGCGACCGACTCCTACGACATCGACGGCGCGGTGACGGAGGAGCACGACGCCTCGCACCTCACCGCCGCCGCCGTCACGGCCGCGCTGGCGCCGTACCGCGGCGAGATCATGCAGCGCCCGCCCGCCTTCAGCGCCGTGAAGCGCGCCGGCGTCCCCGCCTACACCGCGGCCCGCCGAGGGGAGCCGCTCGACCTCGAGGAGCGCCCGGTCACGATCTACGGCGTGGAGGTCGTGGAGTGGGACGCCTCCAACCCGGCCCGCCCCCGGGCCGTGCTCGATGTGCGGTGCGGCAAGGGGTTTTATGTCCGGTCTCTCGCCCACGACGCCGGCCAGACGCTCGGGGTCGGGGCGCACCTCTCGGACCTGCGCCGGACGCAGGTCGGCCCGTTCCTCGCGGAAGACGCGACGCCCCTTGATGCGGCGGTCGCCCTCCTCCAGGCCGGAGAAATCGAACGCCTGGTGCATGCGCCGGACGTGGTGCTGGCCGGATGGCCCGCGATCATCCTCGGGAGCCCGGACGTGGCCCGGATCCGGCAGGGGATGGATATCGCCGTCCTGCCCCGTGAGGGCTTCCTACGGGGCAGCCAGGGGCCTCAGGCGCGGTGTTACGCGCCGGACGGAGAGCTCCTGGCGCTCCTGGAGCCGGGTCCGGCGCCAGGTACCTGGCACCCGTTCCGGGTGTTTCCACCTGAGCCGCAGTCTCAGTCCGCGCCGTCGACGCGTTGACACTGGCTCCCCGACTCGCGTAGCAATCGATCCACACGGTACGACGCGCGGGGCGGGGGGCGTTCGCGCGGACGTCGAAGGGCGGGCTAGATGCCGCCGAGGAGGACCTGTGGAAGCGTATTGCCTGAAGTGCCGCGAGAAGCGGGAAATGCTGAACGCCACGCCGATCACCATGAAGAACGGCAAGCCTGCCACCGAGGGGAAGTGCCCCGTCTGCGGCACCCGCATGTTCAAGATCGGGGCCGCAAAGGCCTGACCGTTCCGTCCAACGGAGCCACAACCGCGTCGCGCCGCCCATCCGGGCGGCGCGCGCCGTCTCCGGCGCGTTCCCATGCATGCTCCCGCGCCAGCCTGAGGAACGCCGCCGACCGCGGGTCCGGAGGCGCCCCCGCGCGACGCACACCGAGCAGCGTGCGCTCCGCCACCACCGCCCGCTGCTCCACCAGCGCGCCCGGCTCCCGCGAAGCAACCGCCGCCGGCAGCACACTCCAGCCGAAGCCCAGCGCCACCATCTGCCGCAGCACCTCCGGGTTGCCGGACTCCAGCACCACCCGCGGCGTGATCCCCAGGCGGGCCAGCCCCTCCTCGATCTGCGCGCGTGTGTGCGACGCCGCCGGGTACAGCACCCAGTCCGCATCCACCGCCGCCTGCTGCGTCCCCGCCGGGGCGTAGATGTGCAGCGGCTCCCGCGCCACCTCGACCGCGTCGAGGTCGGCGGGCGCCGGCCCGACGACGATCGCGAGGTCCAACTGGTAGGCCCGCAACCGCTCGGCCAGCGTGGCGCTGTCGTCCACGACCAGGCGGAGCGTGACGCCGGGGAACGCCTCGCGGAACGCACGCACCGCCTCCGGCAGCGCGTAGAGGCTCGCCGCATCGATCATGCCGACCGTGAGCGTGCCGCCCGCCCCGTCCTGGTAGGCGGTGAGCCACCCGCGCAGTTCCGCGGCGCGCCCCAGTACCTCCGAGGCGAAGCGCGCCACCTCCCGGCCCGCCTCGGTCAGGACGCGCAGCCGGCCGTGTCGCTCGAACAGCGGGACACCAAGGCGGCGCTCGAGTTCGGCGAGTGATTGGGAGAGCGCCGGCTGGCTGACGCCGAGCCGCTCCGCCGCCTCCGTGAACGTGCCGCTGCGCTCCACCTCCCGGAGGTAGGCGAGTTGCTGCGCGTGGAAGTGAAAGCTGGGAGCCTCGCGGTCGTTATTCATAAGCAGACTGAATGTATCAGATACGGAAGTGCTGGTGGTTGAATCGAACGCCAACCCGCAAGATGGGTCGCAGACCACCCACCACAACCCTGGCCACCGAGCCGAGACGGGATACCTCAAGAACATGGCAGACAAGATCAATGTCGCAATCATCGGCGTGGGCAACTGCGCCTCGTCGCTCGTGCAGGGCGTGGAGTTCTACAAGAACGCCGAAGCCGGCGACGTCATCCCCGGCCTGATGCACCCCGTGCTCGCCGGCTACCACATCCGCGACATCAACTTCACTGCCGCGTTCGACGTGGACATCGAGAAGGTCGGCAAGGACCTCTCCCATGCAATCTTCTCGGGACAGAACAACACCCTGAAGTTCTCCGACGTGCCCGAGACGGGCGTGACGGTACACCGTGGCATGACGCACGACGGCATCGGCAAGTACCTCTCGCAGGTGATCACGAAGGCCCCGGGTGAGACCGCGGATATCGTGAAGATCCTGAAGGAGACGAACACCCACGTCGTCATCAACTACCTCCCGGTCGGCTCCGAAGAGGCGACCAAGTGGTACGTGGAGCAGGTGCTGGCGGCCGGCTGCGCCTTCATCAACTGCATCCCGGTGTTCATCGCCCGGGAGAACTACTGGGCGACCCGGTTCGAGGAGAAGGGCCTGCCGATCATCGGCGACGACATCAAGTCGCAGGTCGGCGCGACCATCCTCCACCGCGTGCTCGTCCGCCTGTTCCAGGACCGCGGCGTCCGGATCGACCGCACCTACCAACTGAACTTCGGCGGCAACACCGACTTCATGAACATGCTGGAGCGGGAGCGCCTGGAGTCGAAGAAGATCTCGAAGACCAACGCGGTCACGAGCCAGATCTCCTACGACCTGCCCGACGCCGACGTACACGTCGGCCCGTCCGACTACGTCCCGTGGCTGAAGGATCGCAAGTGGTGCCACATCCGCATCGAGGGCACCACGTTCGGCGACGTGCCGCTGATGCTGGAGACCAAGCTCGA
>JAUXUW010000115.1 GCA_030684635.1 Dehalococcoidia bacterium | reverse complement strand
GTCGGGGAGGGCGACGGCGATGCCGCGGCCTCGGCGGCTTCAGCCTCCTGGCGGGCGCGGATCGTCTCGCCTCGAGAGTCGCCCTCGTACAGGTCGGCGGGGACGCGCAGCGCCGCGACCGGCGCACCGTCCGCGTCCAGCCGGAGCAGGACGATGTCGCCCGCGGCCAGCGGCTGCGTGGCCGGTCCGAGTCGGTAGAGGCGCAGCGGCTCGGTCAGGCTGATCGCGAGCGTCCCACCGCCATCGACAACCGCGAGCGAGCGCGCCTCCACGTCGCCGACCGCGCCGACGCGCGCCACGACGCCGCCCAGGGCGGGCCGGCCTTCGAAGCCTGTGAAGCCGGCGGTGGAGCGCAGCGGCGTGCTCACGCCGGCCTCGGTGCCACGAGGATCGTCCAGCGTCAGTAGTTGCGCGCCGGGACGGCTGGCGCGTTCGCCCAGCGCGATGCCAGAGAGCACGCCGCCACCGAGGGCCGCGACCAGCACGGCAACCAGTGCCAGCGCCCGCACACGGCCGCTCATGGCGTTTCCTCCACGGCGACCACGCCGGTCAGCACCTGGCCAAACTCCGTGCGGTCCACGCCCACGTTTACGACCGTGCCGTCCGGCAGGGTATCGACGCGGACGAGATCGTCGAGCGGCAGGCCGGCCGGCAGCGCGACGGGTGCGCCCTCCACCTGCACGGTCAGCGCATCGATCACCACGCCACCGCGGAGGGCGCCGGACGGCGCGCTCGAGGGTGTTTCGACCTGGATGAGGAGGGCGTCGCGTTGTGGCTCGTGCGAGTAGACATAACCACCGACAGCGCCCGCGCCGAAGGTCACGACGAGCAGCGCCGCGGTCATCAGGGCGGCGCGGCGGCGGTCGGCGTTCATGGGGTGGGGGGTCAGTCCCCGAGCTGGGTCTCGTAGCCCAGCGCCCGGATCTCCTCGACGTACTCGGAGCGCCAGCCGGGGCCGGGGATGCGGCGCTTCCGGTCGCGGAACTCGGGGTGGTAGCGGAGGTACTCTTCCTCCAGCCGCTGGCGCCACGCGGTCTCCTCCTTGAAGACATCCGGGTCGATGTCCTCCAGGTTGGCGTCCACCTCATCGCCGGTCAGTTCGTAGTCGTCGCGCCAGTACTCGGCGAGGTAGTCGAGCGACTCCTCCAGGTCCCGGCGGCAGTCGAGGAGGTAGGTCTCCAGGGCGGTGATCGCGTCGACCGCGGAGCCGTGCAGGTTCTCCGCGCGCGCGCACTCCTCGCAGAGGGCGATCAACTTGCGGGCGTCGCATTCGTCGCCGCGCGGGCAGTTCTTGTGGCGTGGGGCGAAGCGGTTCAGGGTCGGCTTGCGTGAGTAGCCGATCACCATCTCGTCAAAGTCCCGCCCACAGCGCGAGCAGATCATGACGTCCGTCAGGATCTTGTTGATGGTGTCTTCCCAGTTGATCTGCACAGCAGACCTCCCCTTGCCTGATCGATCCTACGCACGGGGATCGGGGTGTCAACGCGCCACCGCAGCCCCTCGTGCTGGCGGGCTACTCCAGGTCGCGCGCGTAGCCGCTCGCCTGGCCGGGCATCTCTTCCACGTCCACGGCGATGCGCGTGAGGTTCACGTGGCCGCCGGCGGCCAGCCGCACCAACACGCGCTCCGCGACGTACTCCGCCAGGAGTTCGGCCGTGGTGTTTTCGATCGGCAGTGCGACCACGTCCTCCACCGGGAACCGATACTCCCGGGTGCGGAAGCGGACCGTCCATTGCTCCTCGTCCCGGTGGATGTCGAGCAGCGAGGAGCGCTCCTGGAGCAGGAAATGATGGTCCAGTTCGTCGCAGACCTCGCGCACAGCGCGCTTCAGCACGCCGAAATCGATCACCCAGCGGTCGCTGGTCAGCACCCCGTCCACGCGACACCGCACGAGGTAGTTGTGCCCGTGCAGCGGCTCCAGTTCATCGCCGAGCGTGGCCATGTGCGCGGCAGCGAACTTCAGGCGGACGTGCTCCACGGTGACGTGCCGGTCGATGGCCATCGGGGACTCCTCCACGGTCAGACGGGCGGGACGCAACAGGGGCGGCCGTGGGGCCGCCCCTGCCAGCGTATCGAACGGGCGAGCCCGGGTTACGCGGTGATCAGCATGCCCGTCAGGAGTTCCTCGACGGACGCCTGGCCGACACCGGCGTTCACCTTCGCGCGTGCCAGCCGCTCGTGGCCCGGGACGCTCTCGCCCTCGCGGCGGTAGATCTGGCCGATCGGGATGCGGTTGGTCCGGACCAGGTTGACCGCGGCGATCAGGTCGCCCGGGTCGTGCGAGTCCGGGATCGGGAAGGCCAGCGGCTCAATGCCCTGCTTCTCGTCGCCCTTGAGCAGCGCGTACGTGTCGTTGTACGTGGTGCAGGGGGACTGGACGTGAACGATCGAGAAGCCCGGGTAGTCCATGGCCGCCTTAATGGCGGCGGCCAGGTCCTTCACACGGGAGGACATCTGCGAGTTCAGGTAGCCCACGCCCGCGCCCAGGAAGAACAGGTACGGGTTCATCTTCTCGTCGAGCTTGCCGTAGCGCGTGGTGGAGGTCACCACGTCCACGTTGGTCGTCGGCGAGGCCTGGCCCTTGGTCAGGCCGTAGATGCCGTTGTCCATCACTACCACGGTGACGTCCAGGTTGCGGCGCGCCTGCGGGCCGATGTGCTCGGCACCAATGCTGAGGAAGTCGCCGTCGCCGGAGACCACCAGCACGTTCAGGTCCGGGCGGCCGGACTTGATGCCGTAGGCGACCGGCAGGGTGCGGCCGTGGATGCCGTGGATGCCGAAGGGCTGGGGGCCCTCCTGCAGGTGCACGAGGTTACCGGAGCAGCCGATGCCGGCCACGATGACAGTCTTCTCGATCGAGTCGCCGCGCTCAGCGGTGCGCTGCGCGAGCGCCTGCTCGATGGCGACCTTCACGCCGAAGTCACCACAGCCCGGGCACCACTTGAAGTCGTAGAGCGGGTTTCGCTTGCTCATCGAATGGTTCCTTACTGGCCCTGGACCCGGCGGCTGATTTCAGCCTTGAGGTCGGACACCTTGAACGGAAGACCGGTGTACTGCGTGATCGCCTCGGCGTTCACGCCCAGCGAGCGGAGGTGGCCGGCGAGCTGTCCCATGTAGTTCAGCTCCGGGACCAGCACCTTCTTCTTCGTCTTGAGTTCCGCCAGCAGCGTCGGCGGGAGCGGGTTCAGGAACATGGTGTAGTACCAGCCCACCTTCACACCCTCGGCCTGCAACTGCTCCCAGGCGGCCCGAGCGGAGCCCTTCGAGCCGCCCCACGGCAGCACGACGATGTCCGCGCCGGTACCCTCCGCCTCGAAGGTGCCGTCATTCAGCACCTCCAACTTGCGGAAGCGGCGGTTCGTCATCGTGACGTGGATGTCGGGCAGGTGGGTGGTGTCACCCTGCTCGTCGTGCTCAGAGCCGTTTGCCACGTAGGCGCCCGGGCCACCCGGCACCGGGAACGGCGAGACGCCGTCGCCGGCGTAGCGGCGGTTCTGCATTGCGCCGCCGGAGACGGTGCGGGATTCCACCTTGACCTTCGAGAGGTCCGGCATCGGGATGTCCTGCGCGCGCTCGGCGATGGCGGCCTCCGACAGGAGGATGACCGGCCCCTGGTAGCGTTCCGCCCAGTTGAGGGCGGCAATGCTGGCCCAGAACGCCTCCTCGGTGGTGCCGGGGGCGATCACGGGGACGCTCATGTCACCGTGGCCGGGGTTCATCGCCATGATGAAGTCGGACTGCTCGGTCTTGGTCGGCAGGCCGGTGGCGGGGCCACCGCGCTGCACGTCCACGATCACCAGCGGGATCTCCGCCATCCACGCGAGGCCCAGGCCTTCGCCCATCAGGGAGAGGCCGGGGCCGGCGGTGGAGGTCATCACCTTGCGGCCAGAGAAACCGGCACCGACGAGCGAGGCAATCGCCTCGATCTCGGAGGACGCCTGGCCGACGAACTTGTCCGCGCCGGTGAGGTTCTGCTCCATGTAGACGAGCATGGTCGTGGCCGGAGAAATCGGGTAGCCGATGAACGACTCGACGCCACCCGCCATCGCGCCGAGGGCGGAAGCCTCGAAGCCGCGGATCATGACGCGCGGGATGTCGTGGCTGGGCGCTGCCTCCAGATCCTCCAGCGCGAGGCCGGCCTTCTTGGCCTCCTCCACGCCCATGCGGAGGGCGTTGATGTTGCCCTGGATGATGGCGGCGTCGCTCGCGCGGCCGCGCGTCCAGCGCTTCTCGATGAACGCCTCCAGCGCGGAGACGCTGACCCCGGCGGCCTGGGCGACGGCGCCGATCATGATGATGGTGGAGGCCAGCGGGTTACCCGCTTCGCGCGCCATCCGGTCGGCCGCGATGCCGATCGCGCGGGAATTATCGGCGATCTCGAACTCCTCGGAGTTGTAGACCACCAGGCCGCCCTCGCGGAGGTCCGGCAGGTTCGTGTCGTATGCGTACTGGTTCTGGCAGACCAGGACGTCCAGGTAGTCACCCGGCGTCAGGATCGGCTCGCTGGAGATGCGGGCCTGCCCCCACGCCGGACCACCCTTGATCTGGGAGGGGAACGTGGAGAATGTCAGGACGTGATAGCCGCCCTGGGCAGCCGCCTGCGCCATGAGTTCGGCGCCGCCGACCACACCCTGTCCGCCTTCGCCCGCAAAGCGGACGACCAAATTCTTGCTCATGACCGACCTGTTTCCCCGAGTACCCCGCCGTCACCGTTGGTTGCGCATCCAGCGGACACACGGAAAGGGAGCGGCCATGACGGTCCTGCTCCCTGAACCATGAACCACTGTCCCCTCGCCCACCCCCTTGGAGGCAAGCTCTAACCGGCCGCAGCACAACACCCCCGTGCCGCTGCGACCCGTGCGGGCATTATCGACCGGATCGGGCGGTAGGCTCAACGCCTTCCGCCCTCGACCGCGCGGAATAATACACGGCCCTCCAACCCGCCGTCGGGGCGGGCAGGGCGGGCCTCAGGCCCCTACAATACCTATCCCCTTGAACGTCGGCGGAGGTGCGCGTGGTCAAGACCTACGTCCTCATCGTCACCCACCCCGGGGACACCCACCGCGTCGCCGTGGCCGTCCGTGCCATGCAGTACGTCGCCGAGGTGCATGAGGTGATGGGGCCCTACGACATCGTCGCCGAGATCGAGACCGACTCGCTCCAGCAGATACCGGCGCTCCTGGCGGACCAGATCCGCACGTTGGAGGGCATCCAGTCCACCACCTCGCTGGTGGCGTTCCCCTCGGCTGGCTCCAGCCTGGACTGACGGCCGGCTCGGGCCCCGGGAACCGAGGAGGGTGTCCGCGGGCGCTAGCGGGTGGCGGGCGCAGCCCCACCCCGTGCAGGCGGACGCACCGAGGGGACGTTGCGAAGTTCGGGCGAGACCGCGTAGAGGGCCGCCGCGAACACCGTCACCGATAGCCCGCCGATCGCCACCATCGCCTGCGTGCCGATGAACTCCGCGCCGCCGCCCACGGCGAACGCGCCCACCGGCGTCAGGAAGTAGGTCATGGACCACACCCCCATGACGCGGCCACGCAGTTCGTCCGGAACCAGCACCTGCAGCGTGGTCATCCCCAGGTTGAGATAGATCGACGCGACGAAGCCGGCGGCGAACGTCATCACCAGCGACAGCGCAAAGATCGTGCTGCTCGCGAAGCCCGCCACCAAAATGCCCGAGAGTGCCGCCGAACCCAGCATGTACTGGCCGCGGTACGGCGTGTTGCCGAACCGCACGACGGCCAGCGTGCCGAGTAGCGCGCCCGTCCCGCCGACGCCGCCGAGGATCCCGTAGCCCGTGGAGCCGACGTCCAGGATGTCCCGCGCGAACACGGGCATCAGGTACAGGTACGAACTCCCGAACATCGACGAGAAGAAGGAGAGGCCGACGACCGCCAGGAAGATGCGGTTACCGGCCACATAGCGGAGGCCGCCGAGGAGGCTGCGGTCGACACCGTGCTGCGCGATCGGCATCGGCGTCAATTTCAGCGTCGCGATCAGCACCACGGACAGCGCGAACGCGATCGCCGCCGCCAGGAACGCCTCACCGACGCCGACGGTGGCGATGAGGATGCCGGCGAGGCCGGGCGCGATGATCCTGGTGCCGTTCCAGATCGCGCTCATCAGCGCGACCGCGCTGGTGATGGCTCGCATTTCAATCAACCTCGGGAGGATCGCGTTCTGCGCCGGGTTGCCGATGGCGGAGAGGCAGCCGGTCAGCGCTGCCCAGACGATCACATACCAGATCGTCGCGGTGCCGCTCATGATCAGCGCCGCGAGCACCAGGTAGTTCACCATCAGCAACGCCTGGCTCACGAGCAGCAGACGGCGATGCTCGATGCGGTCGGCCATGGCGCCGGCGGGGACGCTCAGCAGGATCGTGGGGATCGCCTGCGCGAAGCCCACGGCGCCCAGCCACACCGGCGACCGGTCCAGCACGTCCACGACCAGCCAGCCCACCGCGAAGATGTGGAACTGCATCCCCATGACGCGGACGAGCGAGGCCGTCCAGAAGCGCCGGTAGTTGGGGTACGAGAACGCGCCGCCGCGCGGCGGCGGCTCACCGACGCCCGCGGCCTCCGCAGATGCACGCCATGCCATTCGTCAGCCGCCTATGCGTCCCGGTGGGAGGCGAGGAACGCCGACGCGATCGTCAGCCACTCGTGCTCCATGTCGAAGTAGGTGGAGTGCCCGGCCTTCTCCAGCGTGACGGAGCGCGCGCCCGGGATCTGCATGTCCATGTCCTGCAGCGTCTGCGCGCTCAGCACCTGCGAGCGCCCACCGCGGATGATGAACAACGGTCGCGTGATCGTGCGCGCCTCGTCCCAGAGATCCTTCGGGGCCCAGTGCATGACGGCATTCGGGTCGTGCTTCGGCTGCCAGCCGCCGGGCACCTCGCGCAACTGCTCGCGGGCGGCGAGCTCGTGCGCCCACTCCGGCGTGAGCGGGCTGCCCTCCCGACGCGGCGCGATCCAGTCCTCGACAGTCGCGAAGGTGCGGTGCTTGCCCCCGGGGAACTGATCTGAGAGGTCGCCGTGCGTGTTGTCGTAGGAGGGCGGGATGTCGTTCGCGATTGCGCAGATCACGCGCTCCGGATGACGGGCGGTGTAGGCGATGGTGTGGTGTCCGCCCATCGACTGGCCGATCAGGATGAAGCGCGTCACGCCGAGGTGTTCGATGAACGCCTCGAGGTCCGCGAGGTAGGAGTCGGTGTCGTAGCCATCGGCCGGCGCCCACTCCGACTCGCCGTGGCCACGCTGGTCGAGCCCGATCAAGTGGTACTCGGGCGCGAGGTGTTCGGCGATGCGGCGCATCGCGCCCCATGAGGAGGAGAGGCCGTGGAGGAAGACGACCACCTTCGACCCCGGGGTGGGAGAGTCGAAATCGACATAATGCAAGGCGCGACCGTTGATGCTGACTGTGTGGTCGACCGGCTTCGTCGCAGTGGCCATCGCGTACTCCATCCTCGGACGCCGTCCGCAGGGAGACGGCGGGCGTGCAATCTAGCAGCATTGCGCCTCGACCGCGGCAGGCTATCCGGAATGCATCCACACGGCCAGCGAAACGCCGACCTACCCGTGCCGGGGAGGGGTATCCTGCATGCCTCGAATCGATTTCGCTCTGAGAGGGGACGCCGACATGGCTGTCACGCTTGAGGCCGGCGAGCGCGCACCGGGATTCTCCCTGAAGGACCAGGACGGCACGGTCCACGACTTGAAGGACTACGCCGGCAAGACCGTCGTCCTTTACTTCTACCCGAAGGACGACACCCCTGGCTGCACGAAGGAGGCGTGCTCCTTCCGCGACAACCACGAGGCGATCAACGAGGCTGGCGCGGTCGTCCTGGGCGTGTCGGCGGACGATGCCGCCTCCCACCAGGCCTTCCGCGAGAAGTTCGGGCTGCCGTTCCCGCTCCTGGTGGACGAGGGCGCGAAGGTCGCCAGTTCCTACGGCGCGTGGGGCGAGAAGGTGCTGTACGGCAAGACCGTGATCGGCATGATCCGGTCGACCTTCATCATTGGGCCGGACGGCGTGCTGACGAAGGTCTGGAAGCAGGTCCAGGCAGAAGGCCACGCCGAGCACGTGCTCAAGGCGCTTGAGGCTTCCCGGGCGTAACGACGCCTATAGGTGTCAGTTAGGACAGAAAGGGGAGCTAGGCAGCTCCCCTTTCTGTTACATAACCACACTAGCGTAGATTCAATCAGCGTGTCAGTCAGCCATGTTATCGAGATTGTGATGGCGTTCAGTGCAGCCAGCGCGCGGGCTTCCTGCACCCGTTGTGGAGCGCTACGCCGCGATCCGCTCCACGGCATCGGTTACGACGCGCCCGTCGCAGACCGAGCAGCGCAGGCCTCGGGCGGTCTCGATCGCGGTCCCGCGGGCCGCGCCGGCCTGCGCGGGCACCAGGTGTAGGTCACCCTTGCCATGGGCCTCCGGGTGCGACTCAAAGTCGCCGAGGTAGCGGCCGCAACTAAAGCAGCGCAGTTCGCCGCGGTAGGTCAGTGCTCGTGTCATGGTCGCCTCCGATCCATACCCCGCCGGGGTATCTGCGAGGAATGGTACCCCGAGGGGGTATCCACCGCAAGCGCACAAAGCGTGGCAGGGCGGGCTTCTAGAGCGACTTCCGCATGTCAATCCATGTGGGGTGGTCGAATCCGGGGTGCGCCTGGCGGCCGACCTCGGCATAGCCGAGGCGCGCAAACAGCCGCTGATTGGCCGGCAGCGCAATGCGGACGCTCAGGAGTACTCCGGAAGCACCGCGGCACGCAGCCTCGGCTTCCACGAAGGCAACCAGGGCTTCCGCGATGCCGGTGTGCCGGTGAGTTGGCAGCACAGATAGGCGTCCGAAGTAGAGGTCCGCGCCTCGCGGGTTGAAGAGCACACAACCCACAGCCATTCCGTCGACCTCAGCGAGCGCGGCACCGTACGAGCCGGCAAGTTCCGTCGCAATCGTCGCGGGAGTCTCAGCAAGCGCTGCGGACGGAGGCACCAGCCAGCCTCGATACTCCTCGAACGCAGCGACGATGAGCGCGGCGAGGGTCGCTGCATCAGCACGCTCGGCGAGCCGAATGGTGGCGTCCATGTGCGGACGGTAGCGCGACCTGTGACTCTCGGTAGGAACTTCGCACTATCTCCGTTATGTTGTTTGATGGAAGTCTCGGCGCGCCCTCACCTCAGGTACCGGTGTAGACTGGGGCCTGGCCGCCACCCACCATCACACCTCCACCGCCAGCCCCTGAAGGCAGCGCGCGTCGAAAGAACTGCCGAGTGAACTCGAAGGCTCGCGGAGCGGTCATCGGCCTGATGGCTGCACTCATCGGCGTGTTGCTCGTCGCGTCCGGCTTCCTCGTCCGCGTCGTCACCGAGCCGGCCTCGACCGTCACCCCCGCGGCCACCGCGGTCGCCGCGAGTCCCGGAGCCGGCGCCGACTCCTGGGCGATTCTGGCTGAGATCGCCCGCGTGCTCCAGTCAGATTTCGTGGAGCCGGAGGCCACCGACACCGCGATCCTCCAGGAAGGCGCGATCCGCGGACTCTTCGAGGCGCTCAACGACCCCCATTCCACCTACATCGACCCCGACACGTTCGCGCTCTCCAAGGACGACTTCGAGGGCGCCTTCCAGGGGATCGGCGCGACCGTGTCTCAACAGGACGGCTTCATCGTGATCGTCCAGCCGCTGCCGGCCACGCCCGCCGAGCGTGCCGGCCTGCGCGCCGGCGACATCATCCTCCAGGTCGACGGCGAGTCCGCCGAGGGCTGGAGCGTGGAGCAGGCGGTCCTCCGGATCCGCGGGCCGATTGGCACCACCGTCTCGCTCACCATCCGCCATGGCGACGGCGTTGTTGAGACGCTCGACATCGAGCGCGACGCGATCGAGGTAGCCTCGGTCTCCACGGCGCCGCCCGGTGGTGTCTTGCGTGACGCCGACGGCAACACCGTCACGGACATTGGCTACATCCGCATCTCGTCCTACACGCGCACCACTCCCCAGGAACTGGAGGACGCGATCACGGCGGCCGAGGCGGCAGGCGTGCGCGGGCTCATCCTGGATGTCCGCAGCAACCCCGGTGGGCTGCTGCAGGAGACCGTCCAGATCGCAGACATGCTGCTCGACGGCGGCGACATCGTGACGCAGGTGGAGCGCGATGGCAGCGAGCGTACCGCCTCCGCCCGCCCGGGGATGATCACTGCCCTGCCGATCGTGGTCGTCCAGGACGGATTCTCCGCCTCGGGTGCGGAACTCATGGCCGCGGCGTTGCAGGAGAACGGCCGCGCACAGGTCGTCGGCGAGCCCTCCTTCGGCAAAGGCACGGTCAACCGCGCCATCGAACTCTCCAACGGTGGAGCCGTCTACGTCTCTATCGCCCGCTGGCTCACCCCTGCCCGTAACCAGATCGAGGGCCGTGGCGTGATCCCGGATGTCGAAGTGACTCTCACGATCGACGACATCGATGCGAGCCGAGACGTGGCTGTGATCAGGTCCATCGAGCTGCTGCGCGCAACCCCGTAGCCCATATCGTTATGTCTTGTCTATGACAGTAGCCGGGCATGGGCCCGGCTACTGTCATCCGTACCTGCGCGCCCGCCTATCGCACGGGTGCGATGTTCTGGTTGAGGCGGAAGACGTTCTCCGGGTCGTACACCTGCTTGACGCTCTGCAGCCGCCGGTACGCCTCCGCCGAGTACGCCGAGCGGCGTCGGGTTTCGCCTTCATCCTCCAGGAAGTTCGCGTACACGCCGCGGCCATCCTTCGCGACCGCTGGCCACAGCTCCTGGACCCACTGCCGGTGCGGGGTGCCCGGGTCGGTCGGATCCAACCACATCCCGATCACCGCCACCAGGTAGCGCGCATCCCGGTGCGAGAAGGCGGTCGCGCCCGGCTCCACGCGTGCGATCGCGCCGCCGAGGCCCCGCAACTGCACCTGGTTGAACGGTGAACTGGAGCGCTGCATCTGCGCGATCATCGCGTCGATCGTCTCGTCGGCAATCGCGTCTGCGAAGACCGAGCGGATCGCCGCGCCGTGCCGCATCGCCGGCACCTCCGTCAGCGCGAACATGCCCGGGTACGGCATGGTGCCGACGAAGTCCACCAGCGGCGTGGCCAGCGCGCGGATCGGGGCGAGCGCCTCCTCCGCGACGGCCGGATCGGACACGCACACCGCCACCGCCAGCACCAGCGTCCCGACGAGGGACTCCGGGACGAACGGCGCGGGCGGCGCCGCCATGATCATCGCGATCGTCGTCAGCTCCTCCGTGGCACGCGGCGCGTACTCCAAGTAGCCACGCACCACCTCGCGCGTCGCCGGCAACATCACCACGCCACCGTGGACCAGCTCGACACGCGGGAGGTCGAACTCGAACTCGGTGACGATACCGAAGTTGCCGCCGCCGCCGCGGACTGCCCAGAAGAGGTCGGGCCGCTCATTCGCGCTCGCACGCACCACCTCGCCGCTTGCGGTCACCATGCGCACGGCGCGCAGGTGGTCAATGGTGAGCCCCTGCTTGCGGGCCATCCATCCGATCCCGCCGCCGGTCACGAGGCCGCCGAGGCCCACGGTCGCGGTGTCGCCGGTCGACAGCGCGAACCCGTTTGCAGCCGCGGGGCCGGCCAGGTCGGCGGATGTGGCTCCGCCCTGCACCAGCGCCCTCGCGCCTTCCGTGTCGATGGTGACCGCCCGCATCTGGGTCAGGTCAATGACCAGCGCCGCCTCCGCGGTGCTGTGCCCGGCGAGGCTGTGGCCGCCACCCTTCACCGCCAGCGGCAGCCCCTCCGAGCGCGCGAAGCGGACGGCCTCGGCGACGTCCTCGGTGGTCATGGGCTGGACGATCGCGGTGGGCCGCCGGTCGTGAGAGAAGTCATGCACGGCGCGGGCGTCGTCGTACCCCGCCTGCTCGGGGGTGATCACGATGCCGCGGATCGCCCCGCGGAACGCTTCGATGGCCTGCTGGATGCTCGTCTCGGTCGTCATGGTGGGTTCCTTTCCCTGCCCCAGGAGCATCCGGCGTCGCTCGGTTTCGCGTTCCTATCGAGTTGCTACTGCTTCCTAAATGCTGCATACATCGATCCGAGAAGATCCTTAACTGCCCGTTCCAGGGCCGCAGCGACGCGAGACGACCAGCATGTATCGCATCGACGAGGCACTGCAGGAGTTCGTCGAGTCGGGCGTGGCGGTCATCGTCGGCACGGCCGATGCAGCGGGGCGCCCGCATGTCCGGCCCGGCTGGGGCCCACGGGTGCACCCCTCCCGGACGCGCGTGTCGTTCTTCCTGGAGGCGGAGCGTGCCCCGGTGCCCCTCGGGGACATCGCCGCTACCGGGCAGATCGCGATCACCTGTTCCGACCCGATCACGTACCGCTCGGTGCAGTTGAAGGGCCACGGTCACGCCGCGCCGGAGACCACGGCAGAGGACGAGGCATGGGTCGCCCGACATCGCGCGGCGTTCATCGCGGCGGTCGCGATCGTCGGCGATCCCCCGCACGCGGCGCGCAACCGGTGGATCGAGGGCGCCCTGGTGCGCGTGGACTTCGACGTTGAGCGCGCGTTCAACCAGACACCCGGCCCGGGCGCCGGAGGCCCGCTGTGACGAGCCCATTCCAGGTCGCGCTCGAGTCGGTCCCCACGTGCTTCGAAGGCACGATCCCGTCTGCGATCTGCACGGTCGGGGCGGATGGCGCGCCGAACGTGACCCACCTCTCGGTCGTGCATCGCGTGGATGAGCGACACGTGGCGCTGTCGCGACAGTTCTTCAAGAAGACGGAGGAGAACACCAGCCTGAACCCGCTGGCGCAGGTCGAAGTCGTGGAGCCGGGGACCGGTCGCACGTTCGTCCTGGACCTCCGCTACGACCACACGGAGACCGCCGGCGACCTGTTCGAGCGGATGCGCACGCGCCTGGATGCCGTCGCGGCGTTTGAGGGGATGTCGAACGTCTTCCAGTTGCGCGGGGTGGACGTGTGCGAGGTGCTGGAGTGCGCCCCCCTGCCCTGCGAGTTTCCCGCCGCGGAGCCGGTGCGCGGTGTCAGCCTGGAGCGCCTGGAGGCGTTCTCCCATCACCTGGCCGGGTCGGAAGATCTGGATGACGTCCTCCGGCGCACGCTGGACGCCTGCGCTGAACTGCTGGATTGCCACCACGCCTACGTGATGCTCGCGGACGAGACGGCGCAGCGCCTCTACACCGTCGCCAGCGCGGGCTTCCCTGCCTCCGGCGCCGGGTCCGAGATCGCCATCGGCTCTGGGATCGTTGGCCTGGCGGCACAGCGTCGCCAGACAATCCGCGTGACCAACATGGCGCGCGACCTGGGGTACGCGCACGCGGCACGCGGCGAGTTCGCCGAGGATCGCGGAGGGGACGACACGATCCCGCTGCCGTCGCTCCCCGAGCGCCAGAGCCAGTTGGTCACACCCATGCTCGCCTCCCGCCAACTGGTGGGGGTACTGGCGCTCGAGTCCGAGTCGGCGGGCGCATTCCAGGCGGCGGACGAGTGCCTCGCCGGGATCATGGCGAGCCAGGTCGCGATGGCGATCGCGGCCGTCGGGAGCAGCATGGCGGCCCCTGCGAGCGTCGGCCTCCGCCCGGTCCAGGTGAAATACTACGCGGACGACGAGAGCGTGTTCCTGGATAACGAGTACCTGATCAAGGGCGTAGCGGGCGGCATCCTCTGGCGCCTCCTGCGGATCCACGACCAGGAGCACCGGGTGGACTTCAGCAACCGGGAGATGCGCCTGGACAACACGCTGGGCCTGCCGGACGTGAAAGACAACCTGGAGGCGCGGCTGATCCTGCTCCGCAAGCGGCTCGAGGAGCGATGCGACTACCTGCGCATTGAGAAGACGGGGCGCGGCCGGTTCCGCCTGGAGATCACGCGCCCGTTGGAGTTGGTCGCCGTGGACACCGGCTCGCCCTCGCGCTGACAGCGCCGACAGCGGCTGAGGCCGCTCCGGGCCCGACGGGCTATCCTCGATTGCCCCCCGTCGACAGGGCACTGTGCCCCACGTCACCCGGGCGAGGCGCGTACTCGGAGCACGATCTGTGGCGAAGAAGGCGACCGCGAAGGAGAAGGAGGAGGCGGTGAGCGGCACGCTCGCCGTCAACCGACGCGGGCGCTTCGACTACGAGATCCTTGAGCAGGTCGAGGCCGGCATCGTCCTCACGGGCACGGAGATCAAGTCGCTCCGCACCAGTTCCGCCTCCATCGGCGAGGGGTATGCCCGCTTCACGAACGGCGAGCTCTGGCTCCACAACGTCCACATCGCGCCGTACGAGCCGGCACGCGTGAACCACGAGCCACGGCGCCCGCGCAAACTGCTGCTGAGGCGCCGCCAGCTCCTCCAGTGGCAGGAACTCCTCGAGACCCAGCCGCGCACCACCATCATCCCGCTCCGCCTCTACCTGTCGGACGGGAAGGCGAAGGTGCTGATCGGCCTGGCGATGGGCAAGCGGTCGTACGACAAGCGCGAGTCGATCAAGGAGCGCGAGGCGGACCGCTCGATCCAGCGCGCGCTTCGCCACAACCAGCGGTAACGATGCAAGGGCATCGACAGAACCGATCGCCCTCCCCGGCAGATGAACATCGTCCTGTCCCCGACCATGCGCGGGCTCATACGATGCGATGAATAGTCTGTGAACGCGGAGCTCGCCGATGTACCAGAACGTGCTCGTGCCGGTCGATGGCTCGGATGTCTGCCTGGCAGCGGTCTCCTCCGCGCTGAAAGCGACGGGCCCCGACGGTCGGCTCACCCTCATCGCCGTGGTCGACACCGTCAGCCAGCTCATGCGCATGGGCAGCGCCGCGGCGAACCCTCAGGTCACGGAGTCCGTCATGGCCGCCGCCCGCCAGACGGCCGCAGACGACATCGCCGCCGCAACGGCGTACGTCGCGGAAGTCGGCGGCACCGTGGCGCGCGCGGAGATACTGGAGGGTCGCCCGGGCGACGTGATCGTCGAGTACGCCACGGCAGGCGGTCACGACCTCGTCGCGATGGGCACGCACGGCCGTTCCGGCCTCCGCCGCACGATCATGGGTTCGGTCGCAGAGCACGTCGTCCGCCACCTGATCGGCATCCCGGTGCTGCTCATTCACCCCGCCGAGTAGCGCCCCTGCCCTGCCGGGCTCGGCACCGCACCCTGCCCCGGATCGCCCGGGAAAAGCGTGTATAGTGAATGCACGGTGACGTGTCGGTCACCGGCATTGGGGACGACAGGATTCGACAGGTACGTTCCGGTGCGGATTGCGGGCCGAGGCGCCATCGCCCTCGTAAATCAGGTGGCAAAAAAGTAACTGGCGAACGACAACTCGCCCTCGCTGCGTAATCTAACGTAGCGACGTGGCTCGGGATCTCGCCTCGATGGGTCTCGGGCCGCGACGTAATGTCGAGGTGCCGCGTCGACCTGCGTCTCAGGGTCGCGACGCGAAAGACCAACTGAGACTGGTCGGGTCAGCCCTGCCGTCACGGGAGGGGCGCCGATGAGAACTACTCCCCTGGTGACTACGCTCGTAGACGTTCGTATCAGCCGTGCTCTGGACGGGGAGTTCAATTCTCCCCCGTCTCCACCATCTCCAACATTCCGTCGGGAGACGGGTTGCTCTGATGAGCGCCCGTCTCCTGAATGGTCTTGTGAGGTCCACGCCTCCACCTGCTCGCCTGTGGCGAAGGCATGGAGCGCATCCAGCGCGTCCACATGCTCCAACGGCACCAGGAGGATGTCTGCGCGATCTGCGGCCTCCAGCGCGTATTGTAGGAGCAGGCCAAATTCGGCGGTCGGCACGATCACTGTGATGAGCTTCGCGTCCATGTCGATGTATACGCGGTCTAGCAGCAGCCCCGCGATCCGTCGCTTCTCGTCGGCCGTCGCGTGTGACCAGAGCCGAGGCAGATCACCGAAGACGGCAGCAGCCTCATGGTGGCTTGGGCGGATGATGGACTCGGCCTGCCGAAGTTGCGCTTCTATATCGGCCCTCTGCGCCTCGAACTCGTCGTCCGGCATCTCGCCGTACATGTAGACCCGACTGAGTCGGCGTAGCCGTTCCTTGAGCTGTGGGGCGTCAAAACCTCGATCAGGCGGCCTTCCGCTCATAGCGGTGGTAGAGACCGCCGAGAATCGGGGTCGCGGCGACGGCTCCAATCCGCTGCGGGATGCGCGCACCTTCGGGTGGTTCGAGCGCGAGCGTCCGGTGTGGACGCGTGAGGTTGTAGTACACGACGTACTCCCGCAAGACCTGGCGCAGGTGCCGCTCGTTCATCGGGATGATGTGATCGACGCACTCCCGCCGGAGCGTCCCGATCAGTCGTTCGACGACGCCGTTCGCCTGCGGCGTGTGGATCGGCGTCAGCACCGTCTCGATGCCGATGCGTGAGGCGCGGGCGATGAAGTCTGCACCGTAGCAGCGGTCGCGATCGCGCAGCAGGACACCGGGTTTGCGGCCCCAGGGCGTCGCCTCGACCACCTGCTGCCAGACCCACGCTGCCGTCGGACGCGCAGTGACGTTGAGGTGCTCGATGCGCCGGCGGTCATGCGAGACCACGACGAAGACGTACAACGTCTGGAAGAGCAACGTCGGGACGGTAAAGAAGTCCACCGCCCACAGGTCGTGGCGGTGGTTCGTGACGAACGTATGCCAGCGTTGAGAAGGTGGCCGTCGCAATGCCAGTCGCCGGTACCGGCGAACGGACGCGGCGCTCACGTCGTGTCCCAGTGCGAGGAGCTCGCCACGGATCCGGACCGCGCCCCAGCGGGGATTCTCGCGCGCGATGCGCGTGATGAGATCACGAGCTTCCTGAGCGATCCTGCGGCGGCCGCCACGTCGCTGACGGCTCTTCCACCGCCAGTACTGGCGCCAGCCCTCCCGGTGCCAGCGCACGATGGTGTCCGGTTTGAGGACGACCAGCGCCGAGTGCCAACCGGCCCAACGTCGGTAGAGCGTGACCCAGAGCAGGCGGTCTCCGCCGCGCACTCTGGGCCGGCGGCCGCACATCGCAAGCTGATGCCGGAGGGCAAGGTTTTCGAGTACGAGATCTTGTCGGGAAGTGAGCAGCCCGCGGATCGCTGCAATCAACAGTCCGATGTACGTACCCATCCCCACCTCCCGTCGCTTGGCGGGAGCCTTCCTTACGCGGACGAAGCCGTCAAATCACTGCGATCGAGGTGTTGACGCCCCACAACTCACCCGGCTGCACGAGGTGACCAATGCGCTGGCCGAAGACATCCGC
>JAUXUW010000051.1 GCA_030684635.1 Dehalococcoidia bacterium | reverse complement strand
GCGCCCTGCCCATCGCGTTGCTCGTGTTGATCCTGGTCTTCGGCGCGGTGATGGCTGCGCTACTTCCGATGGGCATCGCGTTCACCGCGATCGGCGCGGCGTTCGGCCTGCTCCAGCTGATCAACAACGCCTGGCAGATGTCGGCATTCGTCCCCAACGTCACGCTGATGATCGGCCTCGCCGTCGGCATCGACTACGCCCTCTTCGTCGTCGCTCGGTTCCGCGAGCAGCGTCGGATAGGCCACGAGCTGATCGAGTCGATCGGGATCGCGGGCGACACCGCCAGCCGCGCCGTGTTTTTCTCGGGCGGCACCGTGGTCATCGCGCTGATGGGCATGTTCATCGTCCCCACCTCGATCTTCCAGGGGTTCGCCGTGGGCGCGAGCATCGTGGTGGTGCTGGCGGTGCTCGGGTCGCTCACGCTGCTTCCGGCGCTGCTGGCGCTGCTGGGCGACAACGTGAACCGGCTCGCGCTCCCGTTCGTGAAGAAGGGCGGGCTGGACGACGACACCGGCTTCTGGGCCGGCGCCGCGCGGTTCGTGATGCGGTATCCCCTGGTCATGGCGCTGCTCTCGAGCGCGTTCCTGATCGCGCTCGCGGTCCCGTACTTCTCCATCAACCTCGGCGCGTCCGGCGCTTCCTCGTTGCCGGAGGGCTATAACTCCCGCCGCGCGTTCGAGTTGCTGGACAGGGAGTTCCTGGCCGGCCGCGCACAGCCCGCAGAGGTCGTGGTGCAGGCGTCCGACGTGTCCGCGCCGGCTGTGCAGGCCGCGCTGGACGGCTTCGTGGCCGCGCTGACCGCGGACCCGGACTACACCGTCCTGAACGGCGTCGTCATCAGCCCGGACCAGACGCTGGCGGTCGTGAGCGTGGCCGTGCCCGGCGACACGACAAGCGACCGCGCGATCGACGCGGTGAAGCGAGTCCGCGCCGAGTTCGTCCCCGCCGCGTTCGGCACGACCGACGTGAAGGTGTACGTGGGCGGCCCCACCGCCGGAAACTCGGACTTCTTCGACCTCGTCGGCACCTACACACCCTACGTCTTCGCGTTTGTCCTGGGCTTCTCGTTCGTGCTGCTGATGATGATCTTCCGGTCGCTGGTGGTGCCCGTGAAGTCGATCATCATGAACCTGCTCTCCGTGGGCGCCGCCTACGGGGTGATCGTCGCCATCTTCCAGTGGGGCTGGGGCGCGGACCTGCTCGGGTTCCAGACCGTCGACGCCATCGAGGCGTGGCTGCCGCTCTTCATGTTCACGATCCTGTTCGGCCTGTCGATGGACTACCACATCTTCCTGCTGAGCCGGATCCGAGAACGCTTCGACGAGACGGCCGACAACGCGGGCTCGGTCGCCTTTGGCCTGCGGAACACGGCCAACATCATCACCGGCGCGGCCGCGATCATGGTCGCCGTGTTCGGGGGGTTCGCCCTGGGCGATTTCGTGGTGTTCCAGCAGATCGGCGTGGGCCTGGCCGTCTCCGTCTTCCTGGACGCCACGATCGTCCGCACGATCCTGGTGCCGGCGACCATGCGCCTGCTTGGCGATGTGAACTGGTACATGCCGTCCTGGCTGAAGTGGCTTCCCGACCTGCGCGTGGAGCGCGAGCCGGGGAGCGCCCTGGACGCGGAACTGGCCGCGGGCAAGTAACGCCCCGGCCCGTCCCGATACCCGCGGTCCCGCCTCGCCTCCACCCGGCGAGGCGGGGCCGCCGTCGTTCACGAAGATTCTTCGGACGTCCCCCTTCAGAAGCGCGGCCTCCTGCCGATAGTCCTGTTGAGCCAGGCGCTCACCGACACGGCACACCCGCCGAAAGGCGGGGTCGCAAAGGTACGGGCCTAACCCCCACCAGGGGCACGGTCGCCGGCCTGCCGAAGCGAGAGCCCCGTCCGAGGTGTGTTGCACTCACACCCCGGCGTGCCAACCGCAACGGGCCACCCGGTGAGCCGGAGTGGCCTGTGCGCGTTTCTCGGCGCGCCCGGGTGTCGCGTCCGTCGTGCCGCCTGTTGACGGGCGCGGCACCCAGACGCACCGACCGCACGGGCCACTCCGGCTGCGCCCCTTCGCCGTCACACCCCACGCCGACGGGCCCGGACGCCAGCACGCTGCTCTTCGACCAGTTCTAGCCGGCCGTCCTGGCGGGCGGGGCCTCACCGTCGACCTGCTACCCTCCCGCGCATGGAAACCGCCCCGCTTCGCCCGGTGCTGGCCGGCCGCACGCCGCCACCTCAGGACAGCGTCCACCGGGCGCTTGACCTGCTCCGCGGGCCAGCGAGCGCCCTGGAGACGCTGGCGGATGACCTCGCGCTGGGGCTGGAGGGCGGCCGCGCCGACGTGCTGACGGAGCGCGCCTCCCGGCTGCTCTACGCGACGGACGCCTCGATCTACGAGATGGAGCCGGTCGCCATCGTCTTCCCGCGCTCCGCCTCGGACGTGCAGCACGCCACCCGCATCGCGCGTGCCCGTGGCATCCCGCTCCTGCCGAGGGGTGCGGGCACCAGCCTGGCCGGCCAGGGCGTGAACCACGCGATCGTGCTGGACTTCAGCCGTCACCTGAACCGCGTGCTGGAGATCGACCCGGTCGCCCGCACGGCGCGCGTGCAGCCCGGAGCCAACCTGGACTCGATCAGCCGCGCCGCCCGCCCTCACGGCCTGCACTACGCCGTCGACCCATCCACCAGGAACCGCGCCACCATCGGCGGGGGCATCGGCAACAACTCCTGCGGGGCCCACTCCGTCCGCCACGGCAAGACGCTGGACCAGGTCGTCTCGCTCAATGTCGTGCTGTCCGACGGCTCGACCGCCCGCTTCGAGCCGCTGCGTGGCGCAGCGCTCGATGAACGCCTCGGCGCGCCCACGCTCGAAGGCGACCTCTACCGCGCCGTCCGGCGCATCGCCGGCGAGTATCACGAGGAGATCGAGGCGCGGATGCCGCGCATCCCCCGGCGCGTCTCCGGCTACAACCTGGACGCGTTCGCCGATCCGGGGGTCATGGACCTCTCGCGGCTGATCGTCGGGTCGGAGGGGACCCTCGCTACGGTCGTGGAGGCCACGGTGCGACTGGCGCCGATCCCCGCCGCGAAGGGGGTCGTTGCCCTGCACTACGAGAGCGTCGCCGCCGCCTGCCATGCGACGCCGCTCGCGCTCACGCACGATCCGGCCGCCGTGGAACTGGTCGACCGCACGATCATCGAGCGCTGCCGCGCCAACCCCGCCTACGCCTCGCTCGCCGCATTCGTGCAGGGCGACCCCGGCGCACTGCTGCTCGTGGAGTGCGAGGGCGAGACCGCCGACGAAGTGCGCGCGCGCCTGGACACCGTCGCCGCCTCGCTGACGGCCTCGAGCGGCGCGTATGCAGCGGTGCCGATCACGGAGGCGGGCGCGCAACTGCGGCTCTGGCGCATGCGCGAGGCGGGCCTGGGGCTGCTGATGAGCGTGCGCGGCGACGCGAAGCCGATCGCCTTCGTGGAGGACGCCGCCGTCCCTCCGGAGCGCCTCGGCGAGTTCGTCGAGCGGTTTGACGCGCTCGTGCACCGGCACGGCACGGAGGTGGCGCACTACGGCCACGCGTCGGAGGGCTGCCTGCACATGCGGCCGCTCGTGAACATCAAGCAAGACGCCGGACTGGAGACGATCAAAGCAATCGCCTCGGAGGTCGCGGACCTCGTGGTGGAGTTCGGCGGCAGCCTCTCCGGGGAGCACGGCGACGGCATCCTGCGAGGCGTGTTCACGGAGCGGATGTTCGGCGCGCGCCTGACCGAGGCGTTCCGGGAGGTTAAGCGCGCCTTCGACCCGGAGGGCGTGCTGAACCCCGGCAAGATCCTCGATACCCCCGCCTTTGACGACCATCTGCGGCTGGCGCCGTGGACGCGGAACCAGCACGTGGAGACGCACTTCTCCTGGCAGGCGGAGGGCGGCCTCGCGCGCGCCGCGGAGCAGTGCAACGGCCAGGGCGCATGCCTGAAGGACGCCGGCGCAATGTGCCCGTCCTACATGGTCACGCGCGACGAGGAGCACTCCACGCGCGGCCGCGCCAACCTCCTCCGCCAGGCGATGAACGGCGCGCTCCCGGTCAACGCGCTCACCGACGACCGGCTCGCGGAAGCGCTGGACCTGTGCGTGGAGTGCAAGGCGTGCAAGGCCGAGTGCCCATCCGGTGTGGACATGGCGAAACTCAAGTACGAGGTGATGACGCTGCGGCACGAGGCGCACGGCCTGCCGCTGCGCGACCGGCTCTTCGGCCGCATCGGCCCCCTGACCCGGCTCGCGGGTGCCCTCGGCCCCGGTGTTGCGGTGCTGAACCTGCTCGCGGCGCTGCGACCGGTGCGCGAGGTGATGCACGCGACGCTGGGCATCCACCGCGAACGACCGCTGCCACGCCTGGCCACGCAGACGTTCCGGCGCTGGTTCACGACGCAGCCGCAGATGGAGCCGGCACCGCGAGGCGAGGCGGTGCTGTTCGTCGACACCTTCACGGACGCCATGCACCCGGAGACGGGCCGTGCCGCCGTCGCCGTCCTCAACGCGCTCGGGTACGCCGTCACGGTCGTCCCGCGCCTGGGCTGCTGCGGGCGTCCCCTGATCTCGAAGGGCCAGCTGGGCACCGCCGCCACCTGGGCGCGGCGCAACATCGACCGCATCGCCCCCTACGCCGCCCGAGGCGTACCGATCGTGGGCATCGAGCCATCCTGCCTCCTGACGCTGCGGGACGAGTACGTGGACCTGGTCCCGGGCCCGCGCACGGCGGCGGTCGCCGGGCAGGCGGTGCTGATCGGGGAACTGGTGAGCCGCCTGGCGGCGCAGGATGCGTCAGTCGCCGCCCGCTTCGCCCGCCTGGACCGCACCGCCCTGCTGCACGGGCACTGCCACGAGAAGGCCGCGAACGGGATGGAGCCGGCGCTGGCCGCGCTGGGGCTGGTCGAGGGGCTGTCGGTCAGCCTCGTGGACTCCGCGTGCTGCGGGATGGCCGGGTCGTTCGGCTACGAAGCCGAGCATTATGACGTGTCGCGGGCGATGGCCGAGCGATCGCTGCTGCCCGCCGTCCACGCCGCCGCGGACGCGACGGACATCCTGGTGACCGGCATCTCCTGCCGCGAGCAGGTGGAGCACCTGAGTGGCCGGCGCCCGCGACACTTCGTGGAACTGCTCGCCGAGGCGCTGCGACCCTAGCGGGCGCGCTTCACGTTCGTCATCTTCACCAGACCTTCCCCGTCCCACGCGCTCTCCGGCGCCGCGACCCTGCCGATGATCACGGCAGGATCCCCCACGACGGAGGCACGGATGCCCGAACTTGATGTACCCACGCTCCCGGTCGCCCATCTGCAGGCGTTCGCTCTGCTGCGCGACCTGGACCCGAGCGTGCACGAACTGGCGACCCTCGCCGAGACCGACCCCTCGCTGACGGGCTCCCTCCTGCGCGTCGCGAACTCCGCCGTCTCCTCCCCGCTCTCGCGCGTCTCCACCCCCCGCGACGCCATCGTCCGCCTCGGCGTGACGGAGGCACGGCGTCTGATCATTAGCGTCGCGCACTCGCGCGCGTTCGTCGGGCTCCGCGGCTCGAACATCGACGAGCCGGAGCTGTGGCGGCACCTGGTCGCCGTCGCGGTGCTGGCGGACACCCTGTCCTGGGGGCAGGTGCGC
>JAUXUW010000102.1 GCA_030684635.1 Dehalococcoidia bacterium | reverse complement strand
GAGATCTTGGGCGCGAACAGGTGGCGGCCGAACAGCCGCCCGATGGCGTAGGCGCCCGTGTCCGTCGCGAACGTCGCTGCGAGCAGCACCAGGAGCCACGACTGGCCCTCGGCGAACCCGCGGATCAGCACCAGGTGGGCGCCGAAGACGCCGGTATAGAGCACGGCGGTGAGCCACCACCCGCCGAGGGAAGCGACGAGCCAGCCGCTGAGCACGAGCCCGAGCGCCACGACGGTCATCAGGACGAACGCCCACAGCGGGAAGTCCGGCCAGTCCAGCGGCCACGCTCGGACCGTCGCGGCGAGGAGGGCGGTGGCGGCCGCAGCGCCGAGGGGCAGCGCGAGCGGACGGGTGTGGTCGAGCGCACGCACCATCTCGAAGGCGGCCGCGGCCAGGATCAGCAGCACGGCGGCGGCGAACAGCGGCTCAGGCAGCAGCAGGAGGACGGCGAGGAGCGGCAGGCCAATCGCGGCGACGAGGAGGCGCTGGGTGAGCACGGCTACTCGGCCGTCCCAGCATCCTCCACCGACGTGCTCGGGACCAGGCCGAAGCGCCGGTTACGCCGCGCGAACTCCACCAGGGCGGCGTCCACCTGCGCCGCGTCGAAGTCCGGCCAGAACACCTCGGTGAAATAGAGCTCCGCGTACGTCGCCTGCCACACCAGGAAGTTGGAGACGCGGTGCTCGCCGCCGGTGCGGATGAGCAGGTCCACGTCGGGCAGCCCGGCGGTGGCGAGGTGGGAGCCGATCGCCTCCTCGGTGATCTCCTCGGGGCGCGCACCATCCGCCAGCAACCGGGCGACCGACTGCACGATGTCCGCGCGTCCGCCGTAGTTGAAGGCCAGGTTCACGATCATGCGGTCGTTCCCGGCGGTGCGGTCGACGGCCTTCTGCACCCGTCGCCGCAGCCAGCCCGGCAGGCGGGCGGGGTCGCCCAGGTGCTGCAGGCGGACGCCGTTGCGGTTCAGTTCGTCCGTGTAGGTGTCGATGAACTCCGCGCCGAGTTTGAGGATCGTCTCCACCTCGGTGCGGGGGCGGCCCCAGTTCTCCGTGGAGAAGCCGAACAGCGTCAGCACGCCAATGCCGTGCTCGCCGAGCCGCTCGATGACGGGGCGGATCGCCTGGGCGCCGGCGCGGTGGCCCTCCGAGCGGCTGAGCGCGTGGGAGGTCGCCCAGCGACCGTTGCCGTCCATGATGATCGCCACGTGCGCGGGGCGCACGGCGAGCGCCGGGAGCGGAAGGGCGGCGGGCGCGGGCTTCACCACCACGGCGCTAGACCTCCAGGAGCTCGCGCTCCTTCTCCTTCGCCAGCGCCTCGATCTTGCCGACGTACTCCTGGGTCAACTTGTCCAGTTGCTCGGAGGCGCGGCGTTCTTCGTCCTCGGAGATATCACCGTCGCGCTGGGCCTTCTTCAGGCTGTCCATGGCGTGGCGGCGGGTGTTCCGGACGGCGATGCGCCCTTCCTCGGTCTTTGCGTGAATCTGCTTCACCATCTCCTTGCGGCGCTGCTCGGTGAGCGGCGGCACGGGCAGGCGGATGGTGCGCCCGTCGTTGGAGGGGGTGATGCCAATGTCGCTCATCTGGATGGCGCGCATGATCGCGTCCATCGTGGTGCGGTCGAACGGCGTGACCGTGATCAACTGCGCCTCGGGCGTGCCGAGGTTCGCCAGCTGGATGAGCTGCATCTTGGAGCCGTACACGTCCACCGTCAGGTGCTCGACGAGGGAGGTGGAGGCGCGCCCGGTCCGGACCGCGGCGAAGTCTCGCCGGGCGGCGTTGACCGCGCCATCCATGCGCTCTTCCGCGTCGAGGAGGATCTCGTCGCTCACGGCCATCCTCCGGTCGATCCGTGCGAGGGGTGAGGGACTCTCACGATAGCGCGAGGCCGGGGACGCGGCGAGCGCCCCCGGCCTCAGGCCGAGTCATGACTAGTCCTTGCCGAGCTCGAACCGGGCGAACTTGGCGATGCGGATGTTCTCGCCCGTCTGGGCGATCGCGGCCTGCACCAGGGTAGCGATGGTCTTGCTGCCGTCCTTGATGAACGTCTGGGTCATCAGCGCGTGGTCCTTCGCCTCGCCGGGCGCGTCCGCGGGGACGTCTTCCGGCGTGAGGGCGAGCGGGCTCATCGCGGCGATCTGCATCGCCACGTCCTTCGCCAGCTGCTTGAAGGTCTCCGTGCGGGCGACGAAGTCCGTCTCGCAGCGGAGATCCACCAGCGCGCCGATGCGGCCCTGGCCGTGGATGTAGGCCTCCACGATGCCCTGGGACGTCTCCCGCTCGGAGCGCTTGGCCGCCGCGGCCACGCCCTTCTCGCGCAGGATCTCCTTCGCCTGGGCAAAGTTGCCGCCGGCGTCGTCCAGGGCGCGCTTGGCGTCCATCACGCCGGCGCCGGTCTCCTCGCGGAGACGCTTCACATCTTCAGCAGTCACAGCCACGGTTCACTCCTCGTGGTTGTCGCGGGGTGGAGGGGGTGCGGACTACTCCGCGGCGGCCGGCTCGGCTTCCTCGCCAGACTGGGTCGCCACGAACTGCTGCTCCACCTCACCCACGGCGATGCCCTCCAGCACGGCGTCCGCCACGCGGGCGGTCATCAACTGGATCGCGCGGATGGCGTCGTCGTTGGACGGCACCGGGTAGGTGATCTGGTCGGGGTCGGAGTTCGTGTCACACATCGCCGCGATCGGGATGTGCAGTCGGGTCGCCTCCGCCACCGCGTTCTCCTCCATCGTCGGGTCGACGATGAAGATGAGGCCGGGGAGGCGGGTCATGTTGCGGAGGCCGGAGTAGAAGCGGTTCAGGCGCTCGTACTCCTTGGACAGGACCATGCGCTCGCGCTTGGTCAGGCCGGCCTCGTCCAGGCCGTCGCCGGTCTCCATCTGGGCGGCCAGCTTCTGGAAGTAGGCGATCCGGGCCTGCATGGTGCTGAAGTTGGTCAGCGTGCCGCCCAGCCACCGGTTGTGGATGTACGGCATCCCGCAGCGCTCCGCCTCCTGCTGGACGATGCGCCGGGCCTGCTTCTTGGTGCCGACGAACAGCACCTGCTCGCCGGACGAGGCGACCTCGCGGACGCGGTCGATCGCCTGGTCGAGCTGCTTGACCGTCTTGGCCAGGTCAATGATGTGGATGCCGTTGCGGGCGCCGAAGATGAACCGCCCCATGTGGGGGTTCCAACGCCGCGTCTGGTGACCGAAGTGAACTCCGGCCTCCAGCATTTCGCGCATGCTGATGCCAGCTGCCATGCCGTGGTGTCCTGTTCTCTTGCCTGCCGGCGCATAGAGTTACCCTCGCTGGCGGCGAGGGCAGGCGTCGGCCCCTCTGTTCTCGGATCTCATGCCCCCGTGGGAGACACCGGCAAAGTATGACACCCGAACGGGCCAGCGGCCACATCCGCCCGTTGTCTGGCCTCGGTGGGCGTCCGTACACTGTCTGTCTGGCGCGTACCGAGACCCCTCGGACGCCACGGGAGGCGCACCGTGCCGCGATACGACTACCGCTGCGAGGCGGGACATAAGTACGAGTTGACCGAGCCGTTTGGCTCGCCGGCCGTGCATCCGTGCCACAAGTGTGGCAAGGAGGCCCGCCGGCTGCTGGTCGCTCCGCCGCTCGTCTTCAAGGCCGGTGGCTACTACAAGACCGAGAGCCGCGGCGGTCTGACCCGCTCCGACCGCGACGATTCCTCCTCCGACTCCGAGAAGAAGTCCAGGAAGCCGGCCGCCAAGTCCGAGGGTAAGTCCGAGGCGAAGGCGGAGAAGCCCGCGAAGGCCGACAAGCCCGCCGCCGCCGACTAGCCGCCCCATGCGGGCGGTGGTCCAGCGCGTCTCCCGGGCCCGCGTCACCGTTGAGGGCGACCTGACCGGCGAGATCGGCCCTGGCCTGCTCGTCTACCTCGGCATCGGGCCAGAGGACGGGCCGCGCGAGGTGGAGTGGGCCGCCCGCAAGGTCGCGGAGATGCGCATCTTCCCCGACGAGGCGGGCCGCTTCGACCGCTCCGTGGAGGAGACCGGCGGGGCGGTGCTCGTGGTCTCCCAGTTCACCCTCTACGCCGACACCCGCAAGGGCCGCCGCCCCGCGTTCACCGACGCCGCCCCGCCCGAGGTCGCCGCGCCGCTGGTCGAGGCCGTGATGGCGACCCTGCGCGCCCGGGGACTGCGGGTGGAGGGCGGCCGCTTCGGCGCCCACATGCTCGTGGAGGCGGTGAACGACGGCCCGGTCACGATCGTGCTGGACTCCACGGATCTCGACCGCCCGCGGGGCTAACGGCCGATCGGCTGGGCGGGGTCCAGGAAGATGGCGAGCCCGCGCGAGACCACGTCCTGGACGCGGTCGGCGGTGACCCACGCGTCGGCATCCTCGGTGGTATCCAGGACGGCGCCGGGCATGGTGCCGGCGTGGACGGCGCCCGTGATCTCCTCGTGCACCTCGCGGACGCGCTCCGGGATGGAATGCGTGCGGAGAGAGTCGCGCCGAAGCGTCTCTTCCAGCGTGGGGAGCAGGGTGACGAGGTGGACGGGCACGCCGATGCCGCGGAGAGACGCGTCGTAGTGGGCCACCGTGGCGCCCAGCACGACATCCGTGATCACCACCGCGTACCGCATCGCGATGCTTTCGCGCGCGACTGCGGAGGCGTTCCGGGCGCCGAGTTCCAGCTGCTCCATCGCCTGGTGATCCCCCGCCCACGGATGGCGGTAGCCCGCCTTCACCCAGTGGCGGAGGTCGTCCACCTCCACGTGCACCATGCGATCGAAGCGCTCACAGAGCGCCTCGGCGACGGCCGTCTTCCCGGCGCCGGGCGGCCCGGACAGGATGATGACCTGGTTCATGCGGGCCGCACGTCCAGCGAGATGTCGAGCGCCGGCGCCGAGTGGGTGAGCGCGCCGCAGGAGATCAGGTCCACGCCGGTCGCGGAGACGGCCTTGATCGTCTGGAGCGTGATCCCGCCGGACGCCTCGAACAGCACACGCGCGGTCGCCGGGTTCGCCCGCGCCTCCGTGACCACCGCGCGCATCACGTCCGGCGTCATGTTGTCGAGCAGCACCACATCCGCGCCCGCCGCAATCGCCTCGCGCGCCTGCTCAGGTGAGTCCACCTCCACCTCGATGCGGAGGGTGTGCGGCACTTTCGTGCGCACCTCCGCGAGGAGGGCGGCGATGCCGGTGCCCCGCGCAGCGGCAGCCGCCAGGTGGTTGTCCTTGATGAGGACGCCGTCCTCCAGCGTGTTGCGGTGGTTGGCGGCCCCGCCGACGCGGACGGCGTAGCGCTCCAGGGCGCGGAGGCCGGGGGTGGTCTTGCGCGTGTCCACCACGCGCGCCTCGCCGCCATCCTTCGCCGCGTCCACGTACTGCTGCGTGAGCGTGGCGATGCCGGACATGCGCTGGAGCAGGTTCAGTGCGACGCGCTCGGCGGAGAGGATCGCCGCCAGCGGCCCGGCCACCTCGGCGGCCGGCGTACCGGCCTTCACCCACTGGCCCTCATCGACCAGCAGTTCCACCTCCACGTCAGGCGAGACCTGCGCGAACGCCTCCGCGAACACGACGAGGCCGCAGACGACGCCCGACTGCTTGTAGAGCAGCGTCGCCTCGCCTGGCTGGTCGACGGGCACGGTCGCCCGCGTAGTCACGTCGAACGCCGCGCGGTCCTCAGCGAGGGCCAGCGCCACGATCTCGGCCACCGTCTCCGTTGCCGGGTGGTGGGTGGTCGGGTCGGTCATGCGTTGCCTCCTGTGTCCGCGCCGGTCGCGCGGAACACGATGTGCCGGCGCCACTCGTCGTGCGGCTCCGGGAAATCGGTGCGGTAGTGCGCGCCCCGCGACTCCTCGCGGCGCAGGGCAGCCTCTGAAGCCAGTCGAGCGCAGGTGATGATCGAGCGCAACTCGTATCCGTCACGGTCGGCCGGGCGCGGGATGGAGGCGGCCCAGCGGCGCAGCGTGCTCGTGGCCCGCCGCAAGCTCTCGCCGCTCCGCACGATGCCCACGTCCTGCCACATCAGTTCCTTGACCTCGTCCGCGGTCGGGACGTGTCCGTCCGGGTCCAGTGGCGCCAGGTCGATCGCGTCGGCGGTGGGCACCGGCGGCGGCGGGACGGGCGAGGGCGGGTTGAGCAGCCGCTCCACTGCGCGGTGCGCGAACACCACGGTCTCCAGCAGGGAGTTGCTCGCAAGGCGGTTCGCGCCGTGGACGCCCGTGCATGCCGCCTCGCCCACCACGAAGAGGCCGCGCACGGTGGTCTCGCCCCAGGTGTTCGTGCGGACGCCGCCCATCGTGTAGTGCGCGGCGGGCGAGACGGGGACGCGGTCGCGCGCCATGTCCAGGCCGGCCTCCAGGCAGCGGGCGTAGATCTGTGGGAAGCGGGCGGCCAGCCAGCCCTCGTCGCGGTCGGTGATGTCCAGCAGCACATGGTCGGCGCCGGTGGCGATCATCTCACGCACCGCGGCGCGCGCGACGATGTCGCGAGGGGCGAGTTCCGCGCGCTCGGCGTCGTACTTCGGCATGAAGCGCTCGCCGCGGGTGTTGAAGAGCAGGGCGCCCTCGCCCCGCACCGCCTCTGAGATCAGGAAGACAGACTGCCCCGGGATCACCAGCGCGGTCGGGTGGAACTGCGTGAACTCCATGTCCACGACCTCCGCCCCGGCCGTATAGGCGATGGCGACACCGTCGCCCGTGGAGATCGGCGGGTTGGTGGTGGTGCGGTACATCTGCCCGGCGCCGCCCGTCGCGAGCACCACCGTGCCCGCCGTGAACGCCCGATGCTCGCCGGTGGTGCGTGTGAACACCTCGACGCCTGCAATGCGCCCGCCCTCCACGATCAGCCGGTCCGCGAGCGTGTGCTCGAGGATCACGACCTCACGCTGGGCGAGCGAGGAGAGCGACAGCTCGATCTCCAGGCCGGTGGCGTCGCCGCGCGCGTGCAGGATGCGGGAGCGCGAGTGGGCCGCCTCGCGGCCCAGCGAGACCTCGCCGTTGGTGGAGTCGAACTGCACGCCGTACCGCACAAGGTCGGCGATCCGGTCGGCGGCTTCGAACACCAGGATGCGCGCCGCCTCCTCGTCCACGAGGCCGGCGCCGGCGTCCAGCGTGTCGCGCAGGTGCTCCTCGGGCGAGTCGCCCTCGCCCACGGCGGCGGCGATGCCACCCTGTGCATAGCGGGTGCTCGCCTCGCCGATGCCGCCCTTGGTGACCACGAGGACGCGTGCCCCCGCCTCTTTCGCCTGGATCGCCGCATACAGCCCGGCGATCCCGGAGCCGACGACGATCAGGTCGTAATCGGTGCGACTGGTCACGGGCGGTCGCTCCGGACCGGCTCGATGTCGAC
>JAUXUW010000101.1 GCA_030684635.1 Dehalococcoidia bacterium | reverse complement strand
GGCGACAGCAGGCCCAGCGTCATCCCGCAGATCGCCGCGTACACGAGCGCCAGCGGGCCCGCAGCCCCACCACCGAGCGCGAGCAGGAGGGCGACCGAGCCGAACGTGGCGCCTCCGTAACAGAGCGCGATCGTGCCTCGGACGCCGAAGCGGGCCACCAGCGGGGTCATCAGCAACCGCCCCGGGATCTGGAACGCGCCCCGCGCGCCGGCGAAGCCAGACGCGGCGGCCAGCGTGAGGCCCGCCGCCTGCATCACGGCGACCTGGTGGATCAGCAGTGCGGACGATGCCAGCCCCGCCAGCGCGAGCACGAGCAGGAGCCGGTGCACCGAGGGCGTCCTGAGCACCTCCCTCAGGCTGCCGCTCCGGCGGCCATCGGCAGCGGCCGGGCGGGCGCCGGGGGCGCGGACCAGAAGCGCACCGGGCGCGGCGCAGAGCACCATGGCGCCGACGAGGGCGCGGAGCGCGCCCCGCCAGCCGAACTCCTCGATGAGGAAACCCGCCAGCGGATAGAAGATCGGGCTGGCGACCGCGCCGAGGAGCGTGAGCACGGACAGCGCACCGGGCCGCCGGTCCGGGTAGAGGCGCGACACCACCGGCATCGTGACGCTGTAGTACAGGGTGCCCGCGACCGCCGCGCCACCGACTGACCATCCGAGGACGAACTGCCACGGCTCCTGCGCCCACGACGCCGCGAGGAATCCCGCCGAGCCGACGGCGAGCCCGGGGACCAGCAGCCAGCCGGAACCGTGGCGGTCAAACCGCCGGCCCGCCAGCAGCGCCACGGCGCCCGACCCGATCACGCTCAGCGAGAACCCACCGG
The DNA here is from genome assembly GCA_030684635.1 of Dehalococcoidia bacterium. Lineage (GTDB taxonomy): Bacteria > Chloroflexota > Dehalococcoidia > UBA2979 > UBA2979 > W-Chloroflexi-9. Next base: position 4,014 of record JAUXUW010000101.1, on the reverse strand, counting down.
CCAGCGTGCTCGTCCGCCAGCCCGTGTCCTCGCTGATCACCGGGATCAGGACGCCGATCGAGTAGTAGGCAACGCCATACGCACCGATGGTCACGAAGCCCATCAGCACCGCTGCCCACCAGAGACTGAAGCGCGCCGCCACGGGCCGTCCTGTCGTTGGGGGCGGAGTATCGCCTGATCTAGACCGCGGCGGGTGCGGGCAATCCTCGCAGCGCCGGGATCACCTCGGCCCCCATGAGACGGATCGACCGCAGCACGAGGTCGTGGTCGATCCCGCCCACGGCCATGGGCGCACTGATATGCGTTGCGCCGATCGCCCCCAGTGCGGCGAACTGGTCGCGCACCTTCGCGGGGCTCTCCCGGCGAAGAGCGTCTCGAGGAACGCGGCGTCCGGGGCCGAGCCGTCGACGGCCGGATCGATCACGCCGCCGGCGACGCTGCCGGAGAGCAGCGCGCCCGCGCCGGCCCGCTGCCAGCGGACCGGCCCAACGGCCGCCTCCGCCTCGGCGTCCGTGGGGGTGACCAGCGTATTGCACTGGACCACCACCTCCGGCGTCTCGCCCGCGCGGCCGTGCTGCGCCAGCGCCGCGCGATAGGCCTCGATCTGCCGGCCGACGCCGGCGAGGCCACCGCCCGAGGAGATGATCGGCGTCATGCGGTGGAGCGCGGCGAGATCGAACGACTCCGCGCTCGACCCCGCGAGCCAGAGCGGCGGGTGCGGCTGCTGCAGCGGCCGCGGCACCACCGTGGTGGGGCGCGGCACGCGCACATGCTCCCCGGCGTAGGTGAAGTCGGTCGCCGTCCATGCCTTGAGCAGCACCTCGAGCGATTCGTTGAAGGACGCGCGGCTGTGCGAGGCGTCCACGCCGAACCGTTCCTGCTCGAACGGCACGAAGCCACGACCGACGCCCGCGATGAAGCGGCCGCCGCTCAGCTGGTCCACGACCGCCATCTCCTCGGCGAGCCGCAGCGGCTGCCACTCCGGCAGCACCGCCACGCCCGTGCCAATACGGATGCGCGAGGTCTCCCGCGCGATCGCCTGCGCGGCCATCAGCGGCGCCGGATCCTCGCTGTAGTTGGAGAAATGGTGCTCGGCGAGGAGGACGAAGTCGAAGCCCGCTTCCTCCGCCGCGACCGCCTCGCGTACGCCTTCCTCAAACATCTCGCGCCAGGGCCGGCGCGCGCGGTTCGCCCACTCCATGAACAGACCAAACTGCATCGCGGCTACTCCGGCCGCGTCGCGCTGATGTACGCGCTGACGATGCCCTGCTCGGTGTCCGTGTAGTCCGCGGCCACGTTCACGAACCCGGCCGCGCGCAGCCCGTCCAGGTAGTCCTCCACGCGCGGCGCGCCGGCGATGCAGGCGGCCCACTCGCCGATGCTGGCGCGGATGTCCGCGGGAATCTCGCGCGTCCACACCATGTCCGAGACGCGGAAGCGACCGCCCGGCCGCAGCACCCGGAACGACTCCGCGAACACGCGCGGCTTGTCGGGTGAGAGGTTGATCACGCAGTTCGACATGATCACGTCGAAGTGCGCGTCCGCGAACGGGATGTCCTCGATCTCCCCGAGGCGGAACTGGACGTTCGAGAGCGCGAGCTCCGAGGCATTGTTGCGCGCCAGGGCAACCATGTCCGGGGTCATATCCAGGCCCCAGACGGCACCCGTGTCGCCCACACGACGTGCGGCCAGGAAGCAGTCGATGCCGCCGCCCGAGCCCAGGTCCAGCACCCGCTCGCCCTCGGCCAGTTCGGCCACGGCGATCGGGTTCCCGCAACCGGCGGAGGCCAGCGTCACGCTGTCCGGGAGCGTGTCCACGTCCGCGGCGGCGTAGTACCGCTGCGCCGCAGTGAGTTCGTTCCCGACAGAGTCCGCGGAGCAACAATCGTCGCCGCAGGCCGCAGCGTCCGTGCTCGGAGCGATGGAGACGAACTCTAGCGGGGCGGCCGTCCCGGCCGGAGCGGCCGGGGCGCAACACGCTGCCGCCGCCGACGACTGGCCCGCCACCTCCATCGCCCGGCGGGCGCGCGCGCCGTACTGCGACACTACTGCCTGCTTCACCTCGCGGGCGGTGTGCTCGGTCTGCTCGGTCATCGCCGTACCTCCTCCACGCGCCCGGGTGATCCCGTGGCGGGTATCGATATTCGTCGATGCGGAGGATGCCAGATGGAATCGATGCCTGTCAATATCGACATCCATCGAAGTCATGATATTCTTCGGGCATGGACGCCACCACGATCCACGCCCTGCCCCTCCTCGATCGCGTCGACGACGCGGCCGCAGAGGCATGCTGCCCGCCGATCCTGGGTGGCGTGCTGTCCGAGGACGAGGCGGAGCAGGCGGCCCGCGTATTCAAGGCGCTCGCCGACCCCACGCGCGTGCGACTGCTCTCGATGGTCGCCGCCTCCGCCGACCACGAGGCGTGCGTCTGCGACCTCACTGGCTCGCTCGACCTGTCACAGCCGACGATCAGCCACCACCTGAAGGTGCTGAAGGACGCCGGCCTGCTGGAACGCGAGCGCCGCGGCTCCTGGGCGTACTACCGCCTTCGCCCGGAGGCCCTGGCCGTCCTCTCCCGCGCACTCTGCCCGTAACGCCTCGGGGCTAGTCGATCCGCACGCCACTGATCTGACGAACGCAGCGATCCTCACGTGGGCCGCCTGAGGCGGTCACGGTCCATTGATCGATCTCCGTGTACGTGCCGGTCACCGCGGCTCCGCCGTTCGGCGTCGAACTGAACGCCAGCGACAGCTCCACGATCGATGTGAGCGCGCGCACCGTGTCCTGCCAGACACCTTGTACGCGCCCATCGCTGTCGATAACCCCGGGTGTGGGATCGAGCAACCCTCCGAGGATCACCGTGATCGTGTCTCCGTCCCACGGGTTCATCTCGCTCCCCGGACTGCAAACCGCCCGGCTCGGCGTGAGTTGGTACGTCCCATCCCACGGGTACATCGCGGCGGGCGGCGCCTGTGGTGGGGCAGCGGCAGGCGCGCCGCCGTTCGCTGGAGGCGCGCCGCCACCGGCAGGGACGACGGGCCGGACCACCTCGGGCGCCGCCATCTGTTGGACTCCCACGCGGTCGAGGAACCCGGCGAGCGGTGCGCAGCCCTGGCCGGAGCCGCCGTTCGCGTACAGCCAGCCGGAGACGGTCAGGTGGTGGTAGCAGGCCCGGTCCGCGGACCAGCAGGTCCAGCCGCCCTCCGTGGTGGGGAGCGCCGTCACGCCGCCCGTGTCGTCCACCAGCCCGCCGCCCGCGCGGCAGGCCTCCGCGTAGAGGCGCACCGTCTCGGAGATCGGCGCCGCATCAGCCTCGCCGATAGTGATGCCGGCCTCCGGGATTGGCGCACCCCCCGGCGTGATCGCCAGACTCGCCTCGTCCCACACAACGCCCCAGGAGGCTGTGTCGATGCCCTCCGGCGCGGCCAGCGAGGCCGTCACCTGTGCGATCGCCGTGGCGGACGGGAGCGCCGCCCCCAGGCAGCCGCTCTGCGTGCAGATGGACGCGGGTGCGACCTGTGCTAACCCCTGCAGGAACCGTGCCTGCACCGCGGCCCGAGCGGCGACGAACCGTGCCGCCGTCCGGTCCTGGCGTGCCACTGCGAGCACGCCGAACTCGGCAGCCGTGGCCAGCCGTCGCAGGGTCTGGTCCACCAGTTCGTGCTGCTGCTCCACCTGCACTGCCGGCGCCGTCTGCGCCGGCGCATCCGGCCGTGCCGGCCAGACCGCCGTGCCGCCCTCGGCCGCGGCGACGATGTCGCTCGCCCATGCACGCGCGGCTTCCTGGTACGCACGCAACTCCTCGGGCGGTGACTGCTGATCGAGGCGATCGAGCGCCCCGGCGGCCACCGCGCGCACGTCAGCGAGCGTGCCCTCGCCCGCGCCAGCCGCCAGGTGATCGCCGAGCCGCTTCGCGACTTCTACCTCCGCGAGTTCGTTTTGGATCGCCGTGACTGCGACCGCGAGGTTCGGGACGTATCGGCGCACGCCCTCGGGCGGCGTGGCGGAGGCGGC
>JAUXUW010000090.1 GCA_030684635.1 Dehalococcoidia bacterium | reverse complement strand
GGCGACCCGATGCGATCGATGCGCCTGCTCTCCGCTGCCAGGTTCATTAGCGTCGGTGACGCGCAGGCCGTGAACGTGGATCTGGAGATGCTGCGGCCCACCGACCTCCCGCGCATCTGGGACACCATCCCGAACGACAAGCGGTCGGAGGCGGTCGCGCTGGACGCACTGCTCCCGCGCGTGCACCAGCTCCTGCTCCGCCCGGACCCCCGGGCGGCGCGCCTCCGCCACACCGGCGAGGATGCCGCCCCGATCCTGCCCATCATGCTGGAGGATGATGTCCTCACGGTCGCCATCGCCTCGCCCGACCAGGCAGACGCCGCCCGCCGCCTCGCGGGGCAGTCGCAGTACGCCCTGCGGCTCGCTGTCGCCCGGGAGGACGAGATCGACTCGGCACGCCTCGACCTGGCGACGCTCGACTTCGGCGCGATCAGCGAGGCCTATGTCGCCTTCGGGCGCGTGCTGGAACAGCGCTACCACGTACGCCGCGTGCTCGTGCTCAACCTCTTCCGCCGAATGCAGGACACGGGTGAGGCGTTGGACGTCGCCGCCCAGCGCCTTCAGTTGTTCGCGCCCGAGGAGCTGCGGGACGCGTTCGCCGACTACCTGAACACGGACGCACTGAGCCTGGCACGCTCCGACCGCCTGGCGACCTCCGTCGGCGCAGACGGGCACTCCGTCACGCGCCGCGTCCTCTTCGACCCGGTCGACCACCACCTCGCCGCGCGGCTGCCGCTAGCGGTCGCGCTTGAGACGGGCGCCCTGCCGGTGCGGGAGTACGAGGGCACCCTGGTGGTCGCCATGGCCGACCCGTTAGACCACCGCGCCGTCGCGCGCGTTCGTGACGCGCTCCGCCAGGAGTTCTACGTCCAGCCGACCACCCGCGACGACGTCCGCGGCGCGGCGCAACGCGCCCACGGCCAGACCACCATCGGGGACCTGCTGCTGGAGGCGGACCTCATTACGCGCGGGGACCTGGAGCGCGCCCTGGAATTGACGGCGCGCACCGGCATCCGGCTGGGCGAGGCGCTCATCTCGCTCGGGCTCGTGTCCGAGGACGAACTGGCAGAGCAGCTCTCCGTGCAGGTCGGCATCCCGTTCATCGGGATCCGCGGCGCCGAACTGAACCGCTCAGTCGCCGCGCTCCTGCCCGAGGAGACGATGCGGAAATACCAGGTCATCGCTCTGGACCAGGACCCGGACGGCACCGTCACGGTGGCGCTGGGCGACCCCGCCGATCCCCATGCACGCGATGACGTCGCGCGGTACCTGGGCGGCAAGGTTAACTTCGTCGGTACGACCCGCGCCGACATCCGGGACGCGCTGGAGCGGCTCTTTCACGAGCAGTACCTGGACTTCTCCGCCGGCGAACTCATCCGGCGGTCGCCCTCGGAATCCGCCTACAAGGTGCTGAGCGGCGGCCAGAAGATCTTCTTCATCAGCCTGTCGATCCTGCTCGTCGCCTGCCTCGGGTTCTTCCCGATCGGCACGCTGACCGTGCTGATCGCGATCAGCACGTTCTTCTACCTGGCCTTCTCCACCTACAAGTTCTACCTGATCTACCGTGCCCTCTCGCACACCCTCGAGGTGCCCGTGACGCTGGAGGACGTGCAGGGGCTGGATGACCGCGAGCTGCCCGTCTACACGATCCTGGTGCCGCTCTATAAGGAGTCGGAGATCCTCCCGGCGCTGGTCGCCGGCCTCTCGCGGCTGGACTACCCGCTGGAAAAGCTGGACGTGAAGTTGCTGCTGGAGGAGGACGACGTGGAGACGATCCGCGTCGCCCGCGCCTCCAACCTGCCGCCCTTCGTCGACATCACGATCGTTCCCCACGGCCAGCCGAAGGGGAAGCCGAAGGCATGCAACTACGGCCTGCTGCACGCGCGCGGCGAGTACGTGGTGATCTTCGACGCGGAGGACATCCCGGAACCTGACCAGTTGAAGAAGGTGCTGGTGGCCTTCCGGCGGTCGGCCGACCACGTGGTCTGCGTGCAGGCGAAACTGAACTACTACAACCGCAACCAGAACGCGCTGACCAAGTGGTTCACCACGGAGTACTCCACCTGGTTCGACCTGTTCCTCCCCGGCCTGGACGCGGCGGGCGCGCCGATCCCGCTGGGCGGCACCTCCAACCACTTCCGCATCGACGCGCTCCGCAAGGTCGGCGGCTGGGACCCGTTCAACGTGACGGAGGACGCGGACCTGGGCCTGCGCATCTTCAAGATGGGTGGCGCCACGGTGGTCGTTGACTCGACCACGTTCGAGGAGGCCAACTCCGTCGTCGACAACTGGATCCGGCAACGGTCGCGCTGGGTGAAGGGCTACATCCAGACGTACCTGGTGCACATGCGGAACCCGCTGCTGCTCTGGCGGCAACTGGGGCCGGCCGGGTTCCTGTCATTCCAGTTGGTGATCGGCGGCACGTTCTTCGGCTTCCTGCTGAACCCGCTGCTCTGGGGCCTCACTGGCGTGTGGTTCATCACGCGCTGGGGCGTCATCCAGGAGATCTTCCCGACGCCGATCTACTACATGGGGTCGGTTTCCCTGTATGTCGGCAACTTCGCCTTTGCCTACATGAACGTGGCCGGCTGCCTGCGGCGCCGCTACTACTCGCTCGTGAAGTGGGCGCTGCTGTCGCCCGTCTACTGGGTGCTCATGTCCATCGCGGCGTGGAAGGGCTTCCTGCAGCTCTTCTACCGCCCCTTCTACTGGGAGAAGACGGTCCACGGGCTGTCCAACGTCTCCGGCCTGGAGGCCGCGGGCATCGAGGAACAGCAGTAGGTGGCGGCGATCCGGCTGGGCGACCAGATGGGTGGGGCGCAGGCCCCGCGACGCGAGACGATGCTCCGCCTGGGCTTCGGCAGGACCGAGGCCGCCGCCACGCTGGCCGTGCTGCTCTACGGCGCAGCGGCGATCCTCCTCGCCGGCCGGCTCGGACTGGCGGCGCCTGAGGCGATCGCCCGCACGGCCCGCCTGGGCAACCTCTGGGGCGGTTTCGAGCAGACGCTGATCGCGTTCGGGTTCGACCGGCCACCGCTGATCACCCTCCTCGCGACCCCGTTCGCCGCATTCCCCGCGCTGCGCGAGGGTGGTCTGGCCGCCGCGCTGGCGACCGCGCTGACGGGCGGCATCGCCGTGCACGCGGCGGCAGGCGTGGCGCACCGGTCCGGCCTCTCGGGCCCGGCGACGTTCCTGTTCGTGTTCGCCTTCGCCTTCCACCCGCTCCTGTTCTTCGCGGGTGTCGTGGGCCTGTCGGAGACCCTCTACGCGTCGCTGGTGCTGATCGCCCTGTCCCAGTTCGGATCATGGCTCCACCACGAATCGGTCGCCTCCGTCATCGGTGCCGGCGTTGCGCTCGGGATCGCATTCGTCGTGCGGTACGACTCGATCGTGCTTGCGGCGGTCATGGGTCTGACGTTCTGGTGGGTCGCCGCCGGCCGCGCCGCACGACGTGAAGCGGACGCCGACCTGGCGCCGATGCTGGCGTTCGGCGTGCCGATCGCGTTCGTCGCCGGGCTCTGGACGATGATCTCGTGGTTCCCACACGGTGAGACCGGCGAGTTCATCCGCCTCGCCGCAGAACTCAGCCGGCTCGGCGCGGACGACCCGGTCCTGTTGGACCGCATGCACGAGTTCCGCGACGCCCCCCTCTCCGGCCTGCTCTGGGTGGCGCGCTGGGGCGCGACGATCGCGCCGCTCTCAGCGCTTGCGATCCTCGCGCTCCTGGGCTGGGGCGCGTCGCGGCGCTCCCGCGAGGCGATCGCGATGGCGCTCGTGTGCACGGCCACGCTGCTGCCACCGGGGATCTCGGTCGCGACCGGGCACGGCCAGCCCCTGGTCAGCCACCTGTTCATCGCAGTCGTCCCCGCCTTCACTATCCTCGGCTACCGCGAGCAGGGCCTGACCCGTGGACGGTCGCCCGACCGCTACGAGGGCCCCCGGCGACGTGCGCAAGCGGCATGGTGCGCCCTGCTCCTGGTCGGCTCGCTGGGCGCCGGTGCCGTGCTCGCCATTCTGCCGGACACCGACCGACCCGTTACAGCGCTCCGCGCCGTCGCCCGGGGCGAGACGGTGCCGGCCGTGGCTGCGGACGTGGCGGCCGTGGCCGCATGGATCCGGGAGCACGGGGGCGAAGGCGACTACGTGGTGGACGTGAACCGCCACGCGGAGGTCATGGTCGCCACCGGGGACTTCTCGCGCTTCCGCACGGACGCGGACCGTTCAGGTGAAGCGATTGCGTACGACCCGTACCGCCTCGCCTCGTACGTGGTCACGCGCCGGCCGCTCCCCGGGCAGGGCGAGGGCCGCATCGAGAAGCCGCACCCCACGCTGTACGCGGACGGATCGGGCTTCACGGAACTCGCGTTCGAGGCCGGTGAGTACCGCATCTATCGCGTCACCGGGCCGGCGCTACCATGAACCCGCTCGGGCAGAGGGGCGCATGACCGACTACACGCGCGAAATCTGGGTCCGCATCTTCATGCTGGCGATCTGGCTGGCGCTGGCGATCGGTGCGGTCACCGTCCTGGACCCGGAACGAGACACCTCCGCGGTGGTCGCCGTGCTGATCGCCGTCATCGCCGGGCTGGCGATCCTGCGGCCGTTCCGTGCGAGCCACCTGGTCATAGCCGCGGTGGCGGCCCTGGCGTACGCAGCGGTGCAGGGACTCCGTGCCTCCGCGCCGAGCGCGGACCCGAACGGCACCTATATCCCCGCTGCCGCTGCCGGGGCCTTCGCCATGGTCATCACCGCGATCATCGGAGATGCCCTGCGCTCCGCCCTGCTCGCCTACGACGCCGAACTCATGTCGCGCTCGCAGGTGATCGCGGAGATCGAGTCGGTGGACCCGCACACCGGTGCGACCAAGCGGCAGCACGCGGAGCGCCTGATGAACCTGGAGGTGGAGCGCGCGCGCCGATACGGCCACGCCTTCACGCTGCTGATGATCGGCCCGGACGACTGGGCCGACTTCATCTCCCGCAACGGCCCGCAGGCCGCCGAGCAGTCCGCGGCGCAACTGTCGCAGGAATACCTGGCCCGGCTCCGCACCGTGGACACCGTGATCCAGATGGGGGAAGGCGCCTACCTGCTGCTGCTGCCGGAGACCCCGATCGAGGGGGCTCAGGTGGTGGCGGAAAAGCTTGCCGCCGCCACGCAGGAGATCCTGGGCGTGGAGGTCCGCTGTGGCATCGCCGCGTTCCCGGACGACGAGGTGACCTCATCCGGCCTGATGCGCGAGGCGGAAGAGGCGCTGGAGTTCGCCCGTGCTGCGGCGATCCGCGTCGCCAGCCGGTCGCTGCTCTCCTGAGCCGCCCCCGCCCGGGACGCCCCGCCTAGAACGCCCTGGACACCGCACTCCGCGCCTCGCCCACATGACACGCGTCGTTCAGCGCGCGCAGCATCGGCCGGGCCGCCGTGCCCTCCACGATCGTGAGCGAGGTGTTGTCGACGCGGATCGCGGGTGAGATCGCCTCCGGCAGGCCCAGCACGTGCGCCACCGCCTGGGCGATGGTGCCTCCGTGCGAGACGCACACCACCACCTCCTGCTCGTGCCGGTCGAGCAGCGCGTCCAGGGCGGCGCCCACGCGGCGGCGGAAGTCCAGCATCGGCTCTGCATCGGGCACGCCCGCTGCCCAGTCCTCCCCGTGTCCGGCCCGGAGCCCCCAGCGCTCCGTCGCCTCGCCCCAGGTAAAGCCCTGCGCTGCGCCGAAGTAGTGCTCGCGCATGCCTGGCTCTGCGACCAGCGGAAGCGCCAGCGCCGCCGCCACGGCCTCGCCGGTCGACCACGCACGGGCGAGCGGGCTGGCGTAGACGGTGCTGACGGGCATGGCGGCCAGCCGGGCGGCGACCAGGCGCGCCTGCGCCTCGCCGTCCTCGGTCAGTGGCTCGTCTAGCCAGCCCTGGATGATGCCGCGGAGGTTCCCGCGCGATTGGCCGTGCCGGACCAGGATCACCGTCACGCCCGTACCCCCTCAACCAGGCCGAGGAACTGACCGAGCATCCGCGCCGTGGCGCCCCAGATCACATGCTCCTCGAACTGGTATGCCGGCGTGGCCTCCACGCGGCCATCACGGTCGACGACCTTCCAGACGCGGGACTCCGGGTCGAGCAGATGATCGAGGGGGACGCGGAGCAACTCGCTGACCTCGCGCCGGGCGGTCACGGTCGCCTCGACGCCCTCCGGTACGACCCCGACGAAGGGCCGGATCAGGTAGTTCGATGCCATCGTGGTCGTGTCATCCAGCTGCCCGAGCACGGTCACGGCCGCCGGCGGCACGCCCACCTCCTCGTGGGTCTCGCGCAGCGCGGTGTGCAGCAGGCTGGCGTCGGCAGGATCGCGCCGCCCGCCAGGGAAACTGATTTCGCCCCGGTGGTGGCGGACGGTCTGCGTCCGCAACTGGAAGACCAGCCGCGCCGCCGCAGGGGGCCCCTCCAGCAGGATCAGGACGCCCGCCGGCGCGCGGTCGCCGATCGGGAGTTCGACGGGACGGTACCCGGACAGGGCGGTGCGGATGCGGTCACTGGTCACAGGCGTCCGTCCTGCCCCTCGACATCCCGCCCGGTGGTAGGCCAGCCAGGATTCGAACCTGGGACCGATCGGTTATGAGCCGACTGCTCTAGGCCGCTGAGCTACTGGCCCGTCGTGCGCACCAGCGCCATCTTACCGCCGTGACCCAGAACGATGCTCCTGCCCCGGCGCCGGCCCGAGCGGCACCCCGAGGCCCTGGGTGGCCCCTACCGAAGGCTCGCCGGGCCCATGCGCGGCCTCCTTCACCGATCTTCAACCCGTGTGAATCCTGACAAAATCTCCCTGTGAGAGGGTGTAGCGCTTATCTTGCGTAGGGGGTAACAACCGATGGCAAGTGAGACCCAAGTAACATCTGGGCCCGTGCCCGAGGGCCGAGAGCTTGTCGCCGGATTGGTCGACGAGGTCTCGAACGCCCTGCAGGTCATCTTGGGTTACGCCCAGATCCTCCACGAACTGGACCCGGAAGAGCGGGCGGCTGCGGTCGATGCCATCCGGCACCAGTCGGAACGCCTGCGCGAGGTGCTGACCGGCCTGACCAGTGCGTCTCGGGACGCCTCCGGCCAGGGACCCTGGCAGCGGCGCGGCTAACCGCTCGAGCCCGAACGCCGGTCGCGCCCGTCAGGCGACCGCCGAGCCCCCGGACTCCGCCGGGCGCCGCCCGAGTAGGTCGGTGAAGAACGCCCGCCACGCCACCAGGTCACCGGGCTTCTCCGCGGCCAGCATCGCCCCTGCCTCCGCTGCCCGTCGTATGTCCTGAGCGCTCAGCACCGCCGAGACGAGGACGACCGTCAGGTCAGGGCGCGCAGCCTTGAGCTGTTCGATCAGCCCGAACGACTCCGCGCCGTTCAGCATACGGTCCATCACGACCAGCGACCGAGGCGTCGCCTTCGCGAGGCGCGCGCCCAACCCCTGCAGGTCGGTGAACGTGTCCACCGCCACCTCCGGCGCGACCTGCGCGAGCACGAGCCGGGAGATCACCGCGTGGTCCAGTTCGTCGTCCACGATCACCACATGCTCGAAGCGGCTCATGAGCGCCCCCGCGAGAATCCGACCGGCGACGCGAGCGGCAGGCAGACGATGGTGTGCGCAGGCTCACAGCGGAGCGACCCGCCGAGGCGCTCGACCATGACCTGCGCAGTCGCCAGCCCCTGCACGGCCGTCCCGGCGTAGCTCTGGAGGGAGCTCGCCAGCGCGGCCAGCGGCTCCCCAAAAAACCCGTCCTCCGGTGGACAGGTGAGGATCGCGAATTCGCCGTCGATGCGGACGTGGATCTCTGCGGGTTGATCGCCCCAGGTCGCGTCCAGGAACTCACGCACGGCTAGCACATCCACGGACACCGTGCGCCGGCCCAGGTCACCTTCGTCTGAGATCACCACGTGCCCGCCCAGCAACATCTGCAGCGGCGCCGCCACCGGCTCCAGCGGACGCCGGCGGGCGCGCGACACGGCGGTGAGCGCCTGCAACATCCGCTCCAGGTCCTTCGTCCCGTGCCGCAGCGCGCTCAGCGCCACACCCACCGTGGACACCTCGCCGCCGGACGCGGCCACCTGGTCACGCAGCGCCTCGTCCAGCAGGTCAGCGGAGAGGGATAGCGTCAGCAGGGGCGACCGGAGGTCGTGTGAGACAGAGAACAGCAGCGCATCGATGAGCGCGTGCAGGTCAACCGGGGCAGACCCCGTCCCGGGGCGGAGAGACGTCACGCTGCGACTCCCGACGATGCTGCGGCGCAACCAGCGACCACCACCGGGCAGTGACGGTGCCATCCGCCGCTCGATGATGCGCCTCCCCGGGGCGGCGCCGCAAGCCCCGGCCGGGGGTCAGGCCACCGGCCCCAGCGGGCCTCCCCCCAGCACGTGCAGATGAAGATGGGCGACGGACTGCCCGCCATGCTCGCCGCAGTTCATGACCAGCCGGTAACCGCGTCCCGAGAGCCCCTGCTCCGCCGCCACGCGCACCGCCGTGAGCACTAGCCGCCCCACCATCCCCGCATCCGCCTCCGTCAGTCCGGCCGGCGAGGTGGGCGGCTCCCCACGCGGGATCACGATGAGGTGTACCGGGGCCGCCGGGGCGATGTCCCGGAACGCCACGAACTCAGCGTCCTCGTAGACGCGGCTGCTCGGGATCTCGTCGCGGAGGATGCGCGCGAAGATGTTGTTGCGGTCGTACTCGGCGGCGGGCATCGGTGACTCCCCGGTCATCGGTGAGGGGGTGGATCGAGGTCGACGTTAGCGTGCCCCCTGCGTAGAGTGCGCGCACGCTCCGAACGGCAGTGGGCTCCGATGACGACCCGTGACCCGCTGGCACCCTCGCGTATCGCCGCGCTGGAGCGTGCCCGATGATCGCGAGGATCCGCCAGACCATCGGCGGCGGCGCGCTCCGCTCTCCGCAGTTCCGGCTCCTGATGACCGCCGGCATGGCGATGCAACTGGGGCAGTGGATCCAGCGCGTCGCCCTGCTCTGGACCGTCTACGAACTCACCGGCTCCGCCGTGCAACTCGCCGGCCTGGGCTTCCTCTCCAACATCTTCGTGCTGGTGCTGTCCCCATTCGTCGGCCCGCTCTCGGATCGCTACGGCGCACGGCGCGTGCTGCTCGGGGCCGCGCTCGGGCAGGCGGTCGGCGCGATCGTGCTGAGCGTCGCCGTCTTCGGCGGGTTCGCCTCGATCCCGCTGCTCTACGTCATCGGTATGGGATTTGGCATCGGCCAGTCGCTGAACGGGCCCACGAGGAACCTTCTCGTGTACGACACCGTCGGCCGCGATCTGCTCCGCAACGGCATCGCGCTGAACAGCCTCACCGGCTCCACGATGCGCGTGATCGGCCCCTCGTTCGGCGGCCTCATCCTGGGGCTGCGAGGCGCGGACCTCGCGTTCGGTATCCAGGCCGTGCTCCTGATCCTCGCGCTCTGGCTCGTGTTCATGCTGAAGGTGGACAGCCGCCGCATCAGCGCGCGCGAGGGCTCCATGTGGCGCTCCCTCGCCGGCGGCGTCGCGCACCTGAAGGAGAACGCCCCCGTCCGCGTGAACGTCCTGACGGCGTTCGTCGCCTCCACGTTCGTCTACCCATACGTCCAGTTCATGCCGCTGTTCGTCGCCGAGAACATGCAGGGCAGCGAGGCGGAACTGGGCCTCCTCTTCTCCGGCGTCGGCATCGGATCGTTGGTTGGACTCTGGTACGTCGCCGCGGGCCGCGGAAATATGCCGGCCATGCTCTGGGCGGGCACGATCTACATGGTGCTGATCGGCGCGTTCGCCCTCGCCACCGAGTTCTGGCTCGGCTTCGGGTTGCTGATCGCGGCCGGCGTCGTGCACTCCGTGTTCTCAGGCCTGAACCAGGCGCTGGTGCAACTGAACTCGGAGGAGGAGTACCGCGCGCGGGTGCTCGGCATCTACTCGATGAGTGGCGGCCTGGAGCCGTTCTCGTTCCTGGCACTGGGCGTGCTGATGGACCACATCGGCGCCGGCAACGCGATGGCCGCGTCCTCTGGCCTCGCCGCGGCGTTCGTCGCCCTGCTCGCGGTGCGCGCGACGATGGGCGCGTTCCAGCCGCGGCAGCGCCCGTCACCGCCCACCGAGAGTGCCCCGCCCGCCTAGCCTGCCCGGAGCAGCAGCCGTTCGGGGCCGCGCAACAGCAGGGTGCCCCCGCGCTCCAGGCCGCCCTCAGCCAGGCTCAGGGACGGCCACCGGTCGAGGAGCGCGCGGAAGGCGATGTCCGCTTCCAACCGCGCGAGCGGCGCGCCCAGGCAGAAGTGAATCCCCTGCCCGAACGACAGGTGACGGTTCGGGTCCCGGTCGAGCACCAGCGCATCCGGGTCGACGAACGCCACCGGGTCGTGGTTCGCAGACCCGATCATGCAGAGCACCACGTCGCCCTGTGCGATCTGCCGCCCGTGCATCTCCACCGCCTGCGTCGTGAACCGCGCGAGACCCTGCACCGGGCTGTCGTAGCGCAGCAACTCCTCAACCGCGACGGGCAGCAGATTCGGCTCCTCCCGCAGGCGGGCGAGCGCCTCCGGGTGCTCCAGCAGCGCCGCCGTCCCGTTCCCGATGAGGTTCGTGGTGGTCTCGTTGCCGGCGACCAGCAGGAGGATCGCGAACGCGAGGATCTCCTCCGGCGACAGGCGCCGTCCGCCCTCGTCCGCGGCGACCAGCACCGAGATCAGGTCCTCGCGCGGCTCTCGCTGCCGCTCACGGATGAACCCACCGAGGTAGTCGACCACCTCCTGGACGGCCTGTCGGGTGTTCGCCTGCATCTCTTCCGTCTGCAGCAGGTTCGTCGTCGCGGCGATCGCGTTCGACCAGTGCTTGAACCGGCCGCGGTCGGCGGCGGGGACGCCGAGGAGTTCCGCGATCACGATCACCGGCAGCGCCTGCGCGAGCCCGGTCATCAACTCGAACTCGCCGGTGACGGGCGCGGTGGCCAGCAACTCCCGCGCGATCTCCTCGATGCGTGGCCGGAGCGCCTGCACCCGCCGCGGCGTGAAGGCGCGGTTCACGATCGCGCGCATCTCCGTGTGACGCGGCGGGTCCACACCCAGGACGGTCGCCACATCCCCCACCGGCGACTCGCGGCGCTGCTGCTGGAGCGCCTCCGCGAGTTGGCCTCGGGCATGGTGTGCGTCGGAGGAGAACGTCGCATGGTCGCGCATCACTGCCAGGCAGTCCCCGTAGCGGGTGAGGATCCACGCCTGTAGCGCGGCGCTGAAGTGGACCGGGTCCGCCTCGCGGAGGCGGCCCAGCTGGAGGTATGGGTTCTTGCGGTAGGAGGGGACAAAGGGGTTGAAGACGGGGGCTGTGGTCACGGATCCAGACTATCGGAGCGGCCCGTGCTGTCGAGCCGCACCCCGAATAGACAGCCGTCCCGCGGTTGATATCGTGGATCGTGAAGCGCCGCACAAGCGAGGTCTCCGATGAGCGTCCGCCCCACCCGGCTCCCCGTTGTCTTCCAGGCATCCACCGCGCGCCCGCCGTACGGCCGCCTGCGCCGCCTCATCCCGCTCGGCGCCACGGTCGCACGACTGTGGTTGAACTGGCGGGTGCTCCGCCTCAAGCGCCGCTTCTTCGGCCTTGAGCGCACCGCCGAGGCAACCCACCGCTTCCACGTCGCCTCCGCGGAGGCGATCGTCCGCCGCGCGGTGCGGCAGCAGGGGCTGATCATCAAGACCTGCCAGTTCATGGGGTCGCGTGCCGACATCCTGATGGACGAGTACGTCCGCACGTTGTCCCTGGTCCACGACCGCGTCCCCCCGCGGCCGTGGGAGGACATGCGTCCCCTGATCGAGGAGGAACTCGCCGGCACCGTCGAGACCCTCTTCGCGGACTTCGACAAGACGCCGATCGCCGCCGCCTCTCTCGCCCAGGTCTACCGCGCAACCCTGCACGATGGCACCCGCGTGGCCGTGAAGGTCCAGTACCCCGGCATCGACCGGATCGTGAAGTGGGATCTGGAGATCATCGATCTCCTCACGAAGATCTGGGCGCGCCTAGAGACGGTGATCGACTTCCGCCCGATCGCACAGGAGATGCAGCGCAACGCCCCGGACGAGGTGAACTTCGTCCACGAGGGCCGCGCCTCCGAGGAACTCGCGCGCATCCTCGCCGACCGCGACGACGTGGTGATCCCGAAGATCCACTGGCACCTGAGCACGCGCCGCGTGCTGACCATGGACTACCTGGACGGCATCAAGATCACGGACATCCCGGCGCTGGAGGCCGCGGGCGTCCGTTCCGCCGAGGTCGCGCACACCCTCATCGACCTCTTCAACACGATGATCCTGAAGCACGGGATGTTCCACGCCGACCCACACCCCGGGAACCTCTTCGTCATCCCCACCACGGAGCGCGGCGGCAAGGCGAAGATCGGCCTGGTCGACTTCGGACTGACCAAGCGCATCCCGGACGAATTCCGCCAGCAGATGGTCGTCCTGACCAGCGCGATCATCGCTCAGCAGCCGGACCTCATCTCCAACACCATGACGGACATGGGCTTCCGCACTCGCGAGGAGAACGAGGAGACCTACACCGCCCTCGGCGAGGCGTTCCTCGGCGACGTCATCCGCTCCGGCCGCGCCTACGCCGACCAGGCGTTGATGGCGGAGATCAACCAGCGCCTGGGCAAGGTGCTCCGCGCGAACCCGCTGGTGGACGTGCCCGGCGACGTGATCCTGATCGCGCGCGTGATGGGCCTGCTCTCCGGCCTCGGGCGCTCGCTCGACTCGGAGACGGACCTGCTCGCCGCCCTGATGCCGTACCTGGACCCAGACGCCGAGGCGGTCTCCTAGTCTCTCCTGCCCGCCGCCCCGGCGCCGAAGTCCCGAGCCTGGCCCCCTTGACACCAACAAATGAATGAACGACCGTTCATTTCGATGAACGTGCGTTCATCGTCTCGTCGAGGGAACCACCGTGGCGAAGGTCAGCGACCGCTACCTGGAAGAACGACGTCAGGAGATCCTGGACGCCGCCCGCTCGGTGTTTATCGAGAAGGGGTACGCCGCTGCCACCATCAACGACATCGCGACTGAAGCCGGCGTAGCCGCCGGCAGCATCTACCGGTACTTCCCCGCGAAGGCCGACCTCATCGCCGAGGTCGCGCTGGACTGCTTCCACCGGGACATGGACCGCTGGCGGTCACTCGGCACCGAGACCGGCAGCCCGGCCCGCGCCCTGCTCCAGCTGGGCGAGGAGACCCGCGAGCACTTCGTCTCCGGCGACGCCCATGAGGAGGCGATCCTCCGTCTGGAGTCCTACCTCGCGGCGCTGCGGGAACCGGAACTGCGCGAGCGGCTGAACACCTCGCTCGTGGAGTCCATGGGCGTCATGGCCTCGCTCATCGCCGATGCGCAGGCCCAGGGCGAGATGGACGCCACGGTCGACGCGGCGACGCTCTCCGCATTCCTCAACATCTTTGGCTCCGGCATCGGCACGCTGAGCGTGCCGATGAAGTCAGCACTCGACGTGGAAGGCGCCTGGGACGTCCTGATGAGGCTCGTCCTGCCGTTGTTCACGTTCGACCCCACCACTACACCCAACACTTCGGAAGGACACACGCATGTCTAGGCTCGGCTTCACGGGCCGGCTCTCCACCTGGAGCGCCCGGCACCGCTGGCTGGTAGTCGGTGTCTGGTTCGCCGCGGTCGTCGCCATTTCCATAGCGGGCGCCACCGCCGGCGGCGCCTACACGACCGACATCACGTTCACGAACGAGCCGGAGTCACAGACGGCGCGCGACCTCATCCAGGGGTTCCGCGGCAGCGACCCGCTCTTCGAGCAGGTGATCGTCCGTTCCGACACCCTGACCGTGGACGATCCGGCCTTCCAGGCGTTCGTCACCGACCTGCTTGCCGAACTGCGCTCTCACCCGGAGGCGGTCGTCGCGGAGCAGTCGTTCTCGTACTACGAGACGGGCCTGGAGGACCTCGTGTCCGCCGACCGGCGCATCACGCTGGTCCCGACGCTGCTGAACGCGGACGTGGACACGGCCCCCGTGGCCCTGAAGGTGCTGGAGGACGCGATCCACGCCCGTGAGGGCAGCGGGTTCGAGATCGTCCACGGCGGCTTTGCCTCCTTCAACGAGGACTTCAACCGCGCGGCCGAGGA
The DNA here is from genome assembly GCA_030684635.1 of Dehalococcoidia bacterium. Classification (GTDB taxonomy): domain Bacteria; phylum Chloroflexota; class Dehalococcoidia; order UBA2979; family UBA2979; genus W-Chloroflexi-9. The sequence goes on along the minus strand of JAUXUW010000090.1, from coordinate 28 downwards.
AGACCTGGGCGCCGAGTTCCGCGCCCTG
>JAUXUW010000086.1 GCA_030684635.1 Dehalococcoidia bacterium | reverse complement strand
AGGTTGTCGGCGTTGCCGTTGAACCCGTTCGCCGCGAACTCCACGATCGCCTCGCTCGTGGAGTCGTACTCCACCGCCAGCGCCGAGACCGTGTCGCCGAGGCGGGCCGAGTGGATGATGCCCTCCACGCTCGGCACCTGCAGCATCGCGCCGATGCGGAGCGAATCGGCGTCGTCGATCACGTCCACGTTGTTCCACAGGATGTAGTCGGTCGCGATGCCGAAGCGCTCCGCGATCTGGCTCGCGGTGTCGCCCGGCTGCACCTCGTACGGTACGAAGACGGGGAGTTCCCGCATCGCCGCCAGGCGCGCGCTCTCCGCTGTCTCGCCGGCCTCGAGGGTGCTCCCGCCGCCCGGGGCCTGCGGGCCGCCGGTGCCGTCGCCCGCGTCTCCCCCGCCACCCGGTGCGGAGGAGATCGTCAGCCCGAGTCCGGGCTGACCGGCGGCGCTCCCCGCGGCGGTGGAGGCGGACTGCCGCGCACCCGCGGCAGCAAAGGAGAGGTCGCCCGCGACCGGGCTGCTCAGCCCGCCCACGGCCACCACGATCGCGATCAGGACGGGGACGGCGTGGCGCAGCCGCCGGTGCGCCGTCGTCGGCGCGCCCGCAGCGAGGCGGCGGGCGTGGAACCGCGCTCGCGCGTCGCGTGTCGAAGGAGGGACAGGCGTTCCCCGGATACGTCACTCCATCGAGACCAGCGATCGAGGGGTGGGGAGCCCGCCGCGGATCTGAGCAGTTGTCTGCGCTGGTGATCGGTTCGAGGATAGGAGTGTGGCCCGCGCGGGGCAAACCGCTTCCAGCCGACCCGCGGTGCCGCAGGCCGTGGCCATCGCCGCCGGGCGCCGCCGTTCTCGCCCGGGGCAACGAGCGCTCGCGAATGCGCCCGTGCGCCGGTGCGGTGCCCGCTCGTGACGCTGCCGTGCCGGGGCGTGGTGTTACATAGATTGTTGAGTCGTTGAACCCGCGGGGGCCCGCTCGGTCGCCCGCCCAGAAGAGGTCGTGAGATGAAGATGATGCCGTTCCGCTCGAAGAGCCCGCGCGAGCGCGCGATCACGCAGGCCGAGCGCCTGGCCCACCTCGGCCGCGAGGGCAGCGAGTCGCTGCGGCACGCCCTGCCCGAGGCCCGCGAACGCCTGGAGGATCTCCGCGAGCAGGTCCACATGGTGTTGGAACAGATCGAGAGCATGCGCGAACAGGCCCAGCCCGCTATTGGCGAGGGCAAGCGGGGCGCGGCACACGGCAAGAAGAGCTTCGATGAGGGCAGGAAGGGAGCCGCGCACGGCGCGGCCGCTATCTCCCTGGCCTCAAAGATCGACCCGAAGGCGTCGCCGAAGCGGGGCGGGCGCCCGCCGATCTTCCTGCTGCTGGTGGCCGCGGGCGCGATCGCTTACGTCATCTGGAAGCGCCGCGAG
>JAUXUW010000080.1 GCA_030684635.1 Dehalococcoidia bacterium | reverse complement strand
GTCGGTGAGGGTGGCCGCGCCGCCGGCGGGGAGGCACTCCCAGTGGAGGACGGGGCCGAGGCCATCGATCGCTGCGCGGGCGAGTGCGCCCGGGGAGATCGAGACCGGGTCGCCGTCCGGGTCGGTGTCGTTCGCGACCACGTCGATCAGGACGGGCTGGCCCTGCCCGGTGACGATCGCGTCGTCGACCGCGACCGGCGGCTGGTTCGTTACCACCGCGGCCTGGACATCCACGGTCACAGTCGCGCCAGCGATGCCGCCGAACGCGTCGGAGATCGAGTACGTGAATGAGTCGTTACCGATGAAGCCGAGGTTCGGCGTGTAGAGCAGGTTGTTCCCGTCCAGCGTCACCACGCCGTTCGCCGGCTGCGTGAAGGACTGGTACGCGGCAGACGCGTTCACCGCGGCGTGCAGGCCGGCGATGTCGGACGCGGAGAGCGCCGTCGGGAAGACGGCGAACTGGCGCATCTCGTCACCCGCGCCGGCGCCGCCGTACAACGTCTGGCCGAGCATGACCTGGCCGTCGAGGGTGTCGAGGGGGATGAAGAGGTTGGCGGTCGGCCCGGCGACGCCATCGACGTACGCGGTCAGGCCCGTCGCCCCGTCGTAGACCACGACGAGTGTGTGTTCGATGCCGTCGCCGAGGTTCGTCCCCGCCGGCAGTTCAATGACGGTGTCGTTGCCCCAGCCGGCGAAGTAGAGCTTGTCGTTGCCGAGGCCCGTGCGCGAGATCGAGAACTGGCCGTTGCCGACACCGTTGGTGCCGAGGCCGAAGAGGCCGACGTCACCCGGACCCGCGAAGTTGCCCTTGAACCGGACCATGATCGAGCGCGGCGCGGAACCGCTCGGCAGACCAGGGACGGACGTGACGACGCTCGCGTTGGCCCACGACCAGAACGTCATGGCGGTGCCACCGTCGCAGTCGCCGGTGGTGCTGCCGGCCTCGATGCCAGTCGCGATGCCGTCGCGGCCATTGCCGCTGCGGTCGACGATCACGCCCGCGCCGCCAGCGGGGAGGCACTCCCACTGCAGCGCGGGGGACAGGTCCGAGATCGCGGCGCGCGCGAGGGCGCCGGGGGAGATCGAGATCGCGTGGCCGTCCGGGTCGAAGTCGTTCGACAGGACGTTGATGCTGACGGGGGTACCGCTGGTCGTGCTCGCGAAATCGTTGGTGGCGAGGGGCGGGTTGTTCGGGAGGGCGCTGACAGTGACGGTGACCGTGCCGACGGAGACCAGCAACTCCTCGTCCTGCACTTCGTACGTGAAGACGTCATCGCCGACGAAGCCGGGGTCGGAGGTGTACACGACGGTGTCACCGTCGATCACGGCGGAGCCGTTCGCGGGGTCGGTCACGCTGATGAGGGTGAGCACGCCGAGTTCCGGGTCGGCGTCGTTCGCCAGGACGGGGATGATGACCGGGACGCCGGAGGTGGTGGACGCGGTGTCGGGGATCGCGACGGGCTCGGCCGCGCCGACCGGAGACGCGTGAACCGCGAGCACCGAAATGGTGAAGACGAGCGCCGTGGTGAACCACGACAGCGCCTGTCGCGCAGGGAGGTGCGTCATGGATCGCCCGATCGAAGAACCCCAACCAGTTGCCACACGTAGAAGTTACCGGTCAGCGCTCGGAAGGGGGGCCTCTACCCCCTTCTCCCCCTTCACTCTCAACCTCTCCTATACCGTCTTTACCGTTCCTTCACTGAGAAATAGGCCCCTCGCTGGGCGGCGGTCAGCGCTGCCCGGTTGCCTGCCTTTAGGAGACATAACGATTCATGAAGCAGATCCCGTCCGCGTGCCCTCGTGGCGCGGTGGAGGTGTCGCCGGGGGGCCATCCGGGGCCGTTGCGGGGCGACGGCCAGGCCCACTGACACGCCTTACGCGGCGGCGTCTGAAACAGCCGCGAGGCCGCCCCAGCGGGTCGTCCCATCGCCGTCCGGCGACTGTACGAGCGCGGCGGCAGCCTCAACGTCGACCGGGTGCTGGAAGTGGAATCCCTGTCCGAACCGGCATCCGAGTTGCATGAGCAGGCGGGCTTGCTGCGGCGTCTCGATCCCCTCAGCGATCGTCTCGACGCCCATCGCGCGCGACAGCGCGAGGATGAGCCGGACGATCTCCGCGTCCTGCTCGCTCACGTCCAGTCGCTGCACGAACGTGCCGTCCACTTTCAGCACGTCCGCCGGTACGCGGCTCAGATGGGTGAGCGATGAGTACCCCGTTCCGAAATCGTCGATGGCGATGCGTACGCCGAGCGACTGGATGCGCTGCACGGTCTGCACGGCTGCAGCAAGGTCACGCACCATACTGCTCTCGGTGATCTCGACCTGAAGCGCCTCGGCCGGCAGTTGCAGTGCGTCCAGCGCGCCGGCGACCTGCTCGGCGAGGTCCGGCTGGTCGAGCGACTGCGCGGAGATGTTCACGCTGACATACCCCGTGAAGTGTCCGGGCGCGTTCCGCCACTCGCACAACGCGAGCAGCGAGCGGTACAGCACCCATCGGTCGAGGTCCGGCATCAGCCCGGTCTCCTCGGCGACGAGCAGGAACTCTGCCGGGGGCAGCAGGCCACGCTCTGGATGCGCACCGCGAATGAGTGTCTCGAAGCCGACGATCTCGCCCGTGTCGAGCGCGATGATCGGCTGCGCGTGGAGCACCAGCGTGTCATCCGCGAGGGAGCGCCGGAGCCAGATCTCCAGCTCCATCCGCTGGAGCGCTGCCTCCTCCTGCGCGCCGGAGAAGAACCGATGCTGGGAGCCGCCGGCACGCTTCGCCTGATACATCGCGATGTCCGCGTGACGGAGGAGGTCGTCCGCCTGGCTCCCTGTCTTCGCGACAGCGATGCCGATGCTCGCGCTGACCGTCATGTCACGCTGGTAGATCGAGAAGGGCGTGTAGAGGATCTGATGGACCCGTTCCGCGGCGGCCCGCGCCGCGACTGCGGCGGCGCGGGCGCTGTCCGCCTCCACCAGGATCGCGAATTCATCGCCGCCGAGGCGGGCCGGGATCTCGCCTGTCAGGACGCTCTGCTCCAGCCGCTCGGCGAAGCGTGCCAGCAGCACGTCACCCGCCACATGCCCCAGCCCGTCGTTCAGCACCTTGAACCGGTCGAGATCGATGAACAACAGCGCCAGGGCTCGAGGACCGGGACGTGCAAGATGCTCCTCGATACGGGAGAGGACGAGTGACCGGTTCGGCAACCCGGTCAGCGGGTCATGCAGTGCTTCAGAGGCATTGTGTTCGGCGATCTGTTCCAGGAGCACGGAGGCGGAGACCACCCCGACCGTGTCGTTGTCGACCACGATGATGTCGCGGAACCGCACACGTCGGTCCCGGTGGAGTAGTGCGAGGTAGGCCTGCTGCACGGAGGTGGTGCCCGCGAGGACCAGCGTGGAGGCCGGAGAGATCACCTCGGCAATGGTGTTCTCCTGATACAGGGTGCGGCCGAATCCGTTGGGGCCGGTCATCAGGTGCTGGAACTCCACGCGGTCTACCAGCAGGAGCCCGGTATCCGGTGTCCCGACGACGAGGCTGCCGAGGTCGAGGTCGCGTGCGAACCGTCGGTCGACCTCCGCGCACAGGGTGAGCGGGCCGATCAGGTCGGCGGGCTCGGCGATCCGTGCCAGCGTAATTGTCTCGCCAGGCGTTCGCTGCGTACGAGACATGCCGGTCCTTCCCCGTCGCGTGTGGTCGCCTCTGGGACTATCGACTCGCGCTCGGGGGGCTGAAGGTCGTACCGTTCGCGGCACGTTAAAGTCCTGTCAAGGGATCGGACGCAGACCTCGGAGCGCTCGTGACGGATGACGCGATCCTGGTGGTCGATCGGTTGGAGAAGCGCTTCGGCGGCAACCGCGCCGTCGATGGTGCTTCGTTCACCGTCGCCCGAGGATCGATCACCGGACTGATCGGGCCGAACGGCGCGGGCAAGACCACCTGCTTCAACTGCATCGCCGGCGCGCTGCGCCCCGATGGCGGGCGTGTCACCTTCGACGGTCACGACATCACCGGTGAGCCGCCGTACCGCGTGTTCAAGCGTGGGCTGGTGCGTACGTTCCAGATCCCGCAGGAACTCGGCGGCATGACGGTGATCGAGAACCTCATGCTCGTCACTGCGGGGCAGTCAGGCGAACGGCTCTGGGAGCCGCTGCTCCGGCCGTGGCGTGTACGCGCGGAAGAACGGGCGAACGCGGAGCGCGCGTACGAGGTGCTCCGGCAGGTCGCGCTCGATCACCTCGCACTCGAGCCGGCGTCCAACCTGTCGGGCGGGCAGCGCAAGCTGCTGGAACTCGCGCGGGCACTGATGGCCACACCGAAGATGATCCTGCTCGACGAGCCGAGCGCCGGTGTGAATCCCACGCTCGCACAACGTCTCGTGGATGACATCCGCGCGATCCAGCGCGACCAGGGGGTGACGTTCCTCGTGATCGGCCATGACATGGATGTCGTCGCACGCCTCTGCGACACGATCGTCGTGATGGCGGGCGGCCGGGTCCTGACCGAAGGCACACCGGATGAGGTGCTGAGCAATGTCGCGGTGCAAGAGGCGTACCTGGGGAGCCAGTACCGTTGAGCGCGCTGCTGGAGGTGGTCGGGCTCTCCGCCGGGTACGGCGGCGTGCAGATCGTGCATGAAGCCTCGATCAGTGTGTCGCAGGGCGAAATCGTCACGATCATCGGCCCCAACGGGGCCGGGAAGTCCACGTTCCTGAAGGCGATCTTCGGCGCGATTCGCCCCACGGCTGGCCGCGTCATGCTCGACGGGCGCGACGTGTCCGGGCTCAGCGCGAACCAGATGGTCGCGGCCGGTGCGGGCTTCGTCCCGCAGACCGAGAACGTGTTTCCGTCGCTCACGATCCGCGAAAACCTGGAGATGGGTGCGTACCGTCGCAGGGGCGGCGTGAACGAGCGCATCGACGAACTCCTCGCGCGCTTCCCTGAACTCGCCAGGCGTCCCGGGGAGACCGCGACCCGGCTCTCCGGCGGCCAGCGCCAGGCGCTCGCCATGTGTCGCGCGCTCATGCTGGAGCCGCGGGTGCTGTTGCTGGACGAGCCGACGGCGGCGCTCTCGCCGATCATGCGCGAGGAGATCTTCCAGCAAATCCAGACGATCCGGGACAGCGGCGTGGCGGTGCTCATGGTGGAACAGAACGCGCGCGAGGCGCTCGCGATCTCGGATCGCGGGTATGTCCTCGTCGCCGGGCGTAACGCGCTGGAGCAGAACGGGCGCGAAATGCTCGACAACCCAGAAGTCGGGCGGCTGTTCCTCGGTCGCGTCGAGGCGGAGGGATAGCGATGCTCGACCTCGCGCAACTCGTCATCGTCGGCCTCGTGGTTGGCTCGATCATCGGGCTCGGTGCGATGGGGCTGACGCTCTCGTACGGCATCATGAAGTTCGCGAACTTCGCGCATGGCGACATGATGTCGCTGGGCATGTTCCTGGCGTACGCGGCGGTGACTACGTTCGGCACGGGCGGGGTGGGCCCGTTCTCCGTGGGCTGGACCATGCTCCCGGCGCTATTGCTGGCGATGCTGGGTGTGGGCGTGGTGGCGGCGGGCGTCGACCAGGTGGTCTACCGCCGGCTCCGGCGACGTGGCAGCAGCACGATTTCGATGGCGATCGCGTCGCTCGGCATCGCGATCATGGTGCGTGCGCTGATCCAGATGGAGTGGGGCCCGTCCCCGGTGCGGTACGCCTCCGGCATCAACCGCGCCTGGACACTCCCCGGCGAGCTCAAGATCCGGCCGGACCAGGTGCTGATCATCGCGGCGATGCTCATCGTCGCGGTCGCCGTGTACCTCCTGCTCTTCAAGACCCGCCTGGGCAAGGCGATGCGTGCGACATCCGACAACCCGGCACTGGCGGAGATCTCCGGGATCGACACCGAGCGTATTCGCGCTGCGACCTGGGTGATCGCGGGCGGGCTGATCGCGGTCGCCGGCGTGATGTTCGGCATCCAGTCGCAACTGAAGTTCGACGCGGGGTTCGAGTTCCTGTTGCCGATGTTCGCGGCGGTAATCCTCGGCGGGATCGGGAACCCGTGGGGCGCGCTGGTGGGGGGGCTGATCGTGGGGATCTCGCAGGAGACCTCCACCTACTGGATTCCCACCGGCTACAAGACGGCCGTCCCGTTCGTGTTGCTCACCGTCATGCTGGTCGCGCGGCCGCGCGGCCTCTTCGGTTCGACGGTGTAGGGGGCGAGAGATGATCGAGGCGTTACTCCCGTCGCCGATGTTGCTGCTGACCTTCAGCGGCGTGGCGAACTGGTCGATTGGCTTCTTCACGACCATCGCGATCCTGGGGATTGCGGTGCTCGGGCTGAACATCCAGTGGGGCTACACGGGCGTCCTGAACTTCGGTGTCGCCGCGTTCCTCATGGTCGGCGCCTACACCACGGCGTTGTTGACGTTGCCGCCGGCCGGCGACTTCCAGGCGTACCAGCTGGGCCTGGAGTTGCCCGTATGGGCCGGCTGGATCGGCGGTGCCGTCGCTGGCGGCCTGCTCGCGTTTATCATCGGGCTCCCCACGTTGCGGCTCCGGCGCGACTTCCTCGCGATCGCGACGATCGGTGTCGCGGCGATCCTCCGCACGATCGCGAACACGGCGGAGGGCTTCGTGAACCGCGCCCGCGGGCTGAACGGGATCCCGAGGTTTCTGGGGGACTCCTTCGACTCCTCCGACTACAAGTGGGTGCTGCTGGTGACCACCGTAGTCGCGCTGTTGCTGTGCTACCTGGTGGTGCGCGCGATCACGGCTTCGCCGTGGGGCCGCGTTCTGCGCGCCGTGCGGGACAACGAGGACACCGCGCAGGCCGCCGGCAAGGCTACGGTGCCGTACCGGATGCAGTCGTTCGTCCTGGGCGGGGCGCTGATGGGCTTCGCCGGGGCGCTCTGGGCGCACCGCGTCGGCACCATCGCACCGGACGCATTCAGCGACCTCTTCGGCACATTCTTCATCTGGACGATGTTGATCGTGGGTGGCTCCGGGAACCACATGGGGGCGGTCGTCGGGTCCGTGGTGGTGGGCTTCTTCTGGTTCGGGACGCCGCTCATCCAGGAAGACCTGCCGAGGGCGCTCGCGTCACAGGTGCTGGTCCTGCGCCAGTTCGCAATCGGGCTGCTGGTGGTGCTGGCGGTGCTGCTGATGCCGAAGGGGCTCTTCCCGGAGCAGGCGCGCGTCAGCCGCTTCGCCCCGGCGCCGCCGCCCACCGGCTGGCGGGCGCGCCTGCGGTTCCGGCGCCCCGGGGCGTAGGGGGCTCACTCCAGGAGGATCCGTCCGGACAAACGAACGCCCCTCCGAAGAGGGGCGTTCGCGTTAGTCCGTCGGACCGGCGTGGGGGTCAGTTCGACAGGTCGAACGGCACCGTGTCCAGTTCGACGATAGCGCCGCCCTGGTACTGCCAGATTCCGATGAAGCCGGTGGTGACGTCGCCGTTGGCGTCCCAGTTCAGGGTCGTCGCGGCGCCGTTGAAGTCGATTTCGGTGCCAGCGCGGACCGCCTCAATGGCGGCCTTCACGCTCTCGGCGCCCGGGATGAACGTGGCGCCGCCGGGGCCCGCCACGTCGCGCAGGGCGTCGCGGATCGCCGCACCATCGTTCGAGCCGGCCTTTTCGGCCGCCAGGGCGATGGCGATGACGGCGTCGTACGCCTCGCGGACGAACGGTCGGGTCGGCAGGGCGCCGAACTCGGCCTGGAAGGCCGCGTCCCACGCCTGTGTCGCGGCGTTCGCCGGGCCGCCCACGGGGGCGGTGCCCTTCATCCCCTCGAGCGTCTCAGCGCCCACGGCGGCAATCAGGTCCTCGGACTTGGTGCCGTCGACAAAGAGGAACTTGGCGAACAGGTCGTTCTCCAGCGCCTCGCGGATGAAGATCTGCGCCTGCGTCGGATAGCCGATCGCGACCAGCGTGTCAGCGCCGCCCGCAGCCGCCCGCTGCAGTTCCGCCAGGTAGGACGCAGAGCCGTCCTGGAACGCCGCCTTGGCCACGTTCGCGGCGCCGAAGGCCGCCTCGAAGGCGTCCGCCAGGCCCTGACCGTACGCGTCGTCCAGGTAGAGGACGCCGACCTTCTCGATGCCGTCCGCCTTCGCCAGGTCAGCCAGGATCACGCCCTGGGCTGCATCCGACGTGGTCGAGCGGAACAGGAAGTCGCTGTCCTTCGCCGTGGTTACGGCCGGGGAGGTCGCGGACGGGGAGATCACGATGACCTTCGCGGGGCCGGCGATGCTCTCAGAGACCGCGATGGTGATGCCGCTGGCCAGCGGGCCAACGATTGCCGAGACACCCTCGACCTCGATGAGGCGGCGAGCCTCCTCGGTCGCGGCGGCGGCGTCCGTCTTGTCGTCGCCGACCACGAACGTGACCGGCTGGCCATGCACGCCGCCAGCATCGTTGATGTGCTTGATCGCGAGCTCAACGCCCTTCTGGATTTCCGGGCCGAACTCAGCGAGCGGGCCGGAGAAGTCGGCCAGGAAGCCGATCTTCAGAGGAGCCATCGCACCTGCCGTGGCGGTGGCAGTGCCGCCGCCGGCGGCTGCCGTGGGCGTCGCCTCTTCGTCGCTGGAGCAGGCAAGCAGTGCCACCCCCGCGACCATCGCGACCAGGAGGACCAGCGCCGAACGACGCCAATCCGCAATACGTAGACCGATCATGCAGTTCCCTCCGTGCTGTTCTTGTCCGGATGGTTTCAGGACAGATATCAGGCACAGAAATGGTAAGAACCGGGGTTATCGGAGGCAATACGTTCTTAAACTGACGTTCGGAACACCGCCGGGAGTGCTTACCAGGAGCCGCCTCCGCCTCCGCCGCCGCCGGAGAACCCACCGGAGAAGCCGCTGGAGCCCGATCCGCCCGGGGTGGAGGCCAGCGTCCCGCTGGTCGCGACCGAGAAGTCGTCAATCGTGGATGCGAAGGCGCCGTAGGCCAGGGGGCTGGTGCCGGAGTACCACGAGGGCGCCGGCGCCTCCGCCAGGCCCTCGAACGCCTTCGCCCAGCGCTCCGTGAGCCCGAAGACGATCGCGTACGGCAGGTACTCGTAGAACAGCTGCGCCCGCTCCGCGAAGCGGGCCCGTTCCGACTCCGCCGTGGCGATGAAGCGCTGGAAGCCGCGCACGCGGGTGAGCGCGGCCGTGCCCCGGGCGGTCCGGCTCGGCATCCAGGGGTGGGCGATCGTGAGCATGAGCCCGCCGAGCACCAGCGGCACCGCGATCAGGGCCACATGGGTGAACGCCGCCGCGGCGACCTGCACGACGATGGCGGCAGTGAGGGCGCCCAGGCCCACCCCCAGCCAGCGCATGCGCGTGCCCTCCGGGCTGCTCCGGTACCACCCGCGCGCCACGGCATCCTCGTACATCGCCTTCTGCACCTTGCCCAGGTCGGCGTGGAACTTCGTCCGCAGGTCGCTCAGGTCACGCTCGGTCTTGCCGCCGCTGAAGAGCGCCTCCAGCAGGACACGCTCGTACTCCAAGAGCGGGGTCTTGCCGGGCAGGCGCGTCAGTCGCCAGTCCGGCTTCTTCTTCTCCGTCGAGATCTCCGTGATCTGCAGGTGTCCGCGCACCGCGAGGTCCACGATCGTGGCGGTGACGTCCACGGTGTGTGCGCGCTCGTCCAGCACCAGGCCCACCTGGCCCGGCCTCAGGGCGTCCGGCGGGACGTACTCCACCGGATACGGCCCGCTCTGGAATAGCGGGACGCGCTGGTCCGCACCGCCCGCCCCGCCGAAGGCGACATCCACCGCCGAGCCCTGGAAGCGCCGGTCGCGCCCGCGCGTCCAGACCAGGCGGACGGTCCCCGCCACCACCAGCACCAGCAGCGCGCCGGCGCCGCCGAGGGTGAACGGTGTGACCTCAAACGCCCGGCGGAACGACCACCGCTCCTCCAGGATCGGGGCGGGTTCCGGCACGGCGCCCTTCGGGAGCGCCACCACCACGGTCACGCCCTGGTAGGCGCGCAGGCCGCCCTCTGAGAACGTGGCGCGCGTCCCGGCGGTAATCGCGCTCGTACATCTGAGCGACGAGCCGTACGGCCCGGCGTAGCAGGCGACCTGCTCGATCGCCGCGGGCGCGACCACCTGCACCGCCACGCGGTCGATCGGGACATCCCAGTTCGTGCCGATGGCATTCCAGTTGAGTTCGTCGTGCGAGGCGAAGGCGTTCAGCGCGCCCTGGATCCGGTACTGGATCCGGTACTCGTGGCGCCCGCGGATCGTGATGTCCGCGTCGCCGATCCGGATCCGCTGGATGCCCGCACCGCCGTCCTCCAGCACGAAGCCGGCAGGCGTGCGCTCCGAGGCGGTCACGGACAGCACGTCCAGGCGGTACACCCGGTCGTGGGTATCGTCGTAGCGGAGCCGCACGGGGATGTCGCGAAGGATGCCGTGCCGCTCCTCCGTCCCGAAGTCGTACACGATCTGCTCGTCGATGAGCAGCGCACCGTCCGCCTCGATCTCGATGCGCACCTCGAACGAAAGGATGCGCTCGCCCACCTGGGCACGCGCCACGCCGGCTGCGGCGACCATGAGCGCGGCGAACAGGGCAAGGACCGCGACCGACAGGGTCGCGAGCCGTCGATGGTCAAACATTTGGGCTCCCCCGCCCGGCGAGCCGCGGGCAGTGCGAGGATACTGTCTGCTGGTCAGGCGCAGTTGCCGCGCTGCCGCAAAGTTCCCTCAGGAGTCCTCGCATGGATCTCACGGTCTGGATCGCGCTGCCCGTGGTGGTCGTCGTCGTGGCGTGGGCTGCCTGGACGTTCAACGTCCTCGTGCGGAAACGCAACCGCGTGGACGAGGGCTGGTCGCAGGTGGACGTGGAACTGGCCCGCCGCGCCGACCTCATCCCCTCGCTCGTCGCCACCGTGCGTGGGTACGCCGCGCACGAGGAGGCCGTGTTCACGCGCGTTGCGGAGGCGCGTGCCGGGGCGGTCGCCAGCGCGGGCACGGACCGCCGCGCCGTCGCGGAATCAGGGCTGACGGGGGCGCTGCGCTCCCTGTTCGCGGTGGCGGAGGCGTACCCGGACCTGCTCGCTGCCGAGACCTTCCGGGGCCTCCAGGAACAACTCGCCACCACGGAAGACCGCATCGCCTACGCGCGCGCCTACTACAACGCGCTGGTCACCGACTACGAAGGCGCGCGCCGCACCATCCCCACGGCGCTCATCGCCTCGCTCTTCCGCTTCCCCCTCCGCGCCTTCTTCGAGGCGGACATCGCCTCGCGCGGCACCGTCGCGGTGGACCTCGGGTAGCCCGGGCGCGACGCGAGTGCCGCCGCTGCGTACTCGGGGAACTCCTCAACGCGCTTGCTGCAAGCGACGAGGAGTGGCCGGTCGGCGGCGGGCGGCTCTCAGTTGAAAGAGGGTGTGGCGGACTTGTATTCTCACGGCGCGGGGGTGGGGAAGGATGCTTCCATCGCTACGGTCGAGCGAACCCGTGCGCAACTAGCCCCGCCCCGCCGCTGGTACGGGGTCACGAAGGTCGGGATTGACCTCGTGGTGGCGACGTTGTCCTTCGTGGCGCTGTCGCCGGTGCTGCTGGTCGCGGCCCTCGCCGTCCGGTTCTCCTCGCCTGGCCCCGTCCTGTTCCGGCATCAGCGTGTCGGACGGAGTGGCGTCCCGTTCGTCGTCTACAAGTTCCGGACGATGCGCACCGATACCGGCCTGCCCCCCGACGCGATCGCCTCCTTCCGCGAGAACTACAAGCTGGCGGCCGACCCACGCATCACCCCGGTCGGCCGCTGGCTGCGCCGGACGAGCCTCGACGAGGCACCGCAACTCCTGAACGTCCTGAGCGGCACCATGTCGATGGTCGGCCCGCGCCCCGTGACACCGGCGGAGTTGCAGGAGAAGTACGGCGACCACGCCGACGAACTGGTCTCCGTGAAGCCGGGCCTCACGGGGCTCTGGCAGGTTTCGGGACGGTCCTCCCTGACCTACCGGCAGCGCGTTGATCTGGACCTCCGGTACGTGCGCGAGCGCGGGCTGTGGGCGGACCTCAAGATCATCGCCCGCACGCCGCTCGCGGTGCTGCTCATGCGTGGGGCCGAGTAGCGCCCGCCCGCGGGACACCGTGGCCCCTTCACCACTTACCCCCATCCCGCTCCGCTGGCGGATCGCCACCCTGCTGGCGGTCGTCCTCGCCGTCCTGGTCTTCGACGTCGGGCGGCGCGCGGTGACCGGGTACCGCGAGCTCAGCGCCGCCGTCGACCACATCGAGGCGGCGCGCAAGACGCTGGAGCCGATCGTCCGCTTCGACGCCTCACGCTGGCCGGACGCCGAGGCGATCACCGTCGCCCACGCCGACCTGGAGGAGGCGAACCGTCGCTTCGAGCGCGCCGACCGCCGCCTCGGCTATGTGCCGGCGGTTGCCGGGATGTTCGCCTGGCTGCCGCGCTGGGGAGACAGCCTGGGGAACGCGCAGGAAGCGCTCCGCGCCGGACGGGCGCTCGTCGGCAGCACCGACCGGCTGGTCCGCCGCCTGGATGTCCTGGTGGCGGGTGAGGGCCGCATCACCGACCGCGCCTACCAGACCTTCGTGACCGATGCGGAGCCTCTGCTTGCGGAGCTCGAGACGCTCGTAGCGCTGCGCGCAGACCTCGAACGCCTTGCGGCAGTGGACTGGCGCCCACCGTTCGCGCGCGTGGCTGCCTCGCTCCATCTCGCGTCGACTGAACTCGAACGAGTGGAGGAGGCCCGCGAGATCACGACAGGACTGCGTGATGGGCTGCCGGTGCTGCTGGGGTACGACCAGCCGCGGATCCTGCTGCTGCTGGGCCAGAACGACCACGAGGTGCGCCCCACCGGCGGGTTCATCGGCACCATCGGACTCCTCACGCTGGATCGAGGGCGCGTGACGGCTCGCCGATTCGGATCCTCCTACGACTTCGATCCGCCCACCCGTGACGCGCTGCGGACGCCGCCCCTCGATCTCTCGTCGTCGCTGGGCATTGGCGAGTGGTACATCCGTGATGCCAACTGGTCCCCGGACTTCCGCGTCTCCGGCGAGACGGCCCGTCGCTTCTTGGCGGAGGACCAGGGCATTGAGGCGGACAGCGTGGTCGCCGTTGACTCACACTTCGTCGCGCTCTTGCTTGGCGCACTCGGCCCCGTGGAGGTGGATGGATACGACGAGCCCCTGACCGCCGAGAACTGGTTTGTGCAGGCCGAGAACAGCATCTACGCCCTGGAGTTCGGCGAGACGGCCGCCCCCGTGGACGTCGGCGAGGGCGGCGTGAACCTGGTCGCGAACCCGGGCTTCGAGACGTCTCTGGCAGGATGGGACGCGGCCGGCGACGCCGAGATCGGTCTTCTCGAGGCGTTGGACGACGCGGCCTATGGCAGCGGTGCGCTGCGGGTCGAGGCACGCAGCGCGGGAGGCGGCGCCCGGTACACCGGGGCCGGGAACGCGCGCGGCGGACAGGCCTACACCGCGTCCGTCAGCCTGCGCGCCGCCGACGTCTCCTCCGTCGACATGGAGGTGCAATTACTGTTTGAGGCGCGCGGCGGGGAATACGAGCAGGCCTCGACGACCATCCGGCTGACGGACGACTGGCAGCGCATCACCGTCACCACCACATGGGCGGACCTCGGGCACTCGGGCTGGTCGGTCACGATTCGCGACGCGATCGGGCAGGATGTCATGTTCGATGTCGATGGAGTGCAGGTGGAGGCTGGCCCCGAGGCGACCCCCTACGAGGAAACGGACCGCACCAGCACCGAGCAGGCCGGGGGGCGCGGGGTGGCGCGCCAGGCCTACCTCAGCCCGGTGCTCGACACGCTGCTCGAACGCGCTGAACTGGCCTCTGGCGACACCGTCCCGGCGCTGATCGGCGCCCTCAGTCAGGCCGTCCGGGCACGCAACCTCCAGTTGTATTCGCCACACGGATCGGTCGCCGTGCTGGCGAGACAGCTTGAGGTCGACGGTGCGATCGAAGCGTCGGCGGACGGCGATCAACTGATCGTGGTGGACGCGAACGTCTCGTACAGCAAACTCCAGCCCGCGATCACCCGCACCATCACATATCTCCTGGGGCAGGACGGCCACGTGGATATCCTGATCCGCTGGCGGAACGACCTGCCCACCTTCGATGGCGACCGCTACGCGCGGCTGGGGCAGGACGGCATGGTCTGGGACCCGGTCGCCTATCGCGTGAACACCGCGCCCGGGACATTCGCGACTTACACCCGGCTCATCCTCCGTGGCGATGCGGAGACGGTGAGGACGACCGGATTCGAGCAGCGCGGCCTCTTCCCTGGCAAGGACGTCCTCACCTTTGCCGGGCGGGTGATCGTCCCACCTGGCGAGGAAGCCGTCGTGACGATGAGCTACGAATTGCCGGACCGCCCGCGGACGTTGCGCCTCTGGAAGCAGGGAGGCTTCGCTTCCACCACCGTGAAGGTGCTGGTGAACCAGGGCGGGACGCAGCACGTCGCGTTTGAGGGCCTGCTCCTGG
>JAUXUW010000077.1 GCA_030684635.1 Dehalococcoidia bacterium | reverse complement strand
CCGCGACCGGGATGCCGGCGCCCAGCGAGCCGATCGCCGCCGCAAACAGCCCGCCGAGGTTGTAGCGGGCGAACAGCGCCGTGCGGTCCTGGGGTGCGACCGACTCCGACACCATCGCCTGCTCGATCGGGAGGAACACGGAGACGTCCCCTGCCGAGGGATTGAGCGTGCCGAGGACGGCGATCACCAGCAGCGGCCAGAACTCGGTGAAGGAGGCGAACCCGAGGCCGGTCGCGGACATCAGCGCGCACGACCAGAGCAGCAGCGTCCGCCGCCGCACCCGGTAGCCCGCGAGACCGATCGCGAGCGTCAGCACGGCCGATCCGAGCAGCGTGCCCGTGATGAGGGCGCTGATCTCGAACGGCGAGAAGCCCGCATCCACCAGGTACGCCGCGAGGAGGACGCTGACGAAGCCGTCCACCAGGCCTCGGAGGGAGCGCGCCGCGACCAGGCGGGTGGCGTCTGGCGAAGCGGAGGCGGGGAGGAGGTGCATCAGTGCGGCGCACTTTACGCTGACCCCCTCAAGCCGCAAGGATTGTGCGATGGCGAAGATCACTGACCTGCTGCGCGCCGGGCCTACGCTCTCGTTCGAGTTCTCCGCGCCCCGCGACGAGGAGGGCGTGCGGCGTCTCAACCGGACGCTGGACCGGCTGGCGCGCCTCCAGCCTTCCTTCATGTCGGTGACGTACGGTGCCGGTGGCTCCTCGCGCGGGCCGACCGCGGAGGTCGTCCACCACATCCACCACGACCTGGGCGTGACGGCGATGCCGCATCTCACCTGCGTCGCGCACACGCGTGACGAGATCGGCGCGCTCGTCGACCACTATCGGGAGGACGGCGTCGAGAACCTGCTCGC
The DNA here is from genome assembly GCA_030684635.1 of Dehalococcoidia bacterium. GTDB lineage: Bacteria > Chloroflexota > Dehalococcoidia > UBA2979 > UBA2979 > W-Chloroflexi-9. Next base: position 912 of record JAUXUW010000077.1, on the reverse strand, counting down.
GCTGCACGGCGACCTGCCCGAGGGCGGTGCCGACCTCCGGCCGGGCCAGTTCACGCGCGCGATCGACCTCGTCGGGTTCGTGCGGGAACGCGCGTCGTTCGCCATCGGCGTGGCCGCGCACCCGGAGGGCCACCCGAAGGCGACGAGCATGGAGGCGGACCGGGAGCACCAGGCCGCGAAACTGCGCGCCGCGGACTTCGGCATGACGCAGTTCTTCTTCCGCGTGGAGCACTACGAGCGCTTCATGGCGGAGATGCGCGCCCGCGGCGTGGAGACGCCCGTGATCCCCGGGATCATGCCGCCGACGAACATCGAGGGCATCGCCCGCATGTCAGCGATGAACAACACTGAGTTCCCGGCCGAGATCGTCGCCCGCCTCGAGGCGGGCGGTGAGGATGTGGTGGCTCGGCGCGAGGTGGGCGTGGAGGTCGCGACGCGCCTGTGCGAGGGCCTGCTGGCCGCGGGTGCGCCGGGCATCCACCTCTACACGATGAACTTCTCGGACGCCCCTCGGGCGGTGGTCGCGAACCTCGGGCTGCGGCCGGGGTTGGACTAAGCGCCCTGGATTTCGCTACTCACCAGTAGCGTTAGCACCGTCCTGGGGCCGTATTCCGCTACCAGCCAGTAGCGAAATCGAGGGCTATTCCAGCAACTTCCGAAGCGTGCGCAGATTGCGGGTGGTGGTCAGCGCCTTGAAGCGCGGCTTCGCGCTGTGCTTGCCGAAGACGCTGCCGACCGTGGAACCCTTCGTGACCTCCCAGTAGAGGACGCCGTCTCCGGCCTGCAGCCGTTCCACCGCTGGGTCGAGGGTGCCCGCGACGCTGAGCAGGTCGTCCAGCACGCCCGGCTCCGCCAGCAGCATCGCCCAGGGCTGCTTCTCGTCGTTGTCCTCGTCGAACGGATAGCCCTCGA
>JAUXUW010000046.1 GCA_030684635.1 Dehalococcoidia bacterium | reverse complement strand
GACAGGCTCACCGCGAACGGAGTCAGCGGCGTCCCGTGCCATCCAGCGCCCCGCATACACCGGCGGCAGCCCCCGGCCCTCGCGCCATCCAGCGCCCCGCCTACACCGGCGGCAGCCCCTGGCCCTCGCGCCGAGCGAGCGAGCGAAACGGGCCGCCTTTCGGCGGCCCGTCACGTGAGTCTCGAACCGGCCCCTCGTCGGAGGGAGGGAAGGGAGGCCGGCTAGAAGTCCATACCCATGCCACCCGTGTCCGGGATGGTCGCGCCCTTTGGCTCGGGCAGTTCGCCCACCGCCGCCTCGGTCGTCAGCATCAGGCCAGCGACGGAGATGGCGTTTTCGAGGGCGACCCGCGTCACCTTCACCGGGTCGATGATGCCGAGCTTGAACATATCGCCGTAGCGGTCGGCGTCGGCGTCGTAGCCCGTGTTCTTGTCCTTCGCGTCCCGCACCGCCTCGGCGACCACGGCCGGCTCACCACCGGCGTTGTCGACGATCTGCTTGAGCGGGGACTCCAGCGCGAGGCGGACCAGCATCACGCCGGTGCGCTCGTCGCCGGTGAGCGTCGCGAGCAGGCCGTCCAGGGACTTCTGCGCGCGGATGTACGCCACCCCGCCGCCGGGGACCACGCCTTCTTCCACCGCCGCGCGGGTGGCGGAGAGGGCGTCCTCCAGGCGGAACTTCTTCTCGCGGACCTCGATCTCCGTGGCGCCGCCGGCCTTGATCACCGCGATGCCGCCGGCGAGCTTCGCCAGCCGCTCCTGCAGCTTCTCGCGGTCGAAGTCGGAGGTCGCGTCCTGAACCTGGGCGCGGATCTGGCGGATGCGCGTCTGGATCGCCTCGTCGGAACCGGCGCCCTCGATGATCGTCGTCTCGCTCGCGTCCGCGACCACGCGGTGGGCGTGGCCGAGGTCGGCGAGCTGCGTCTCTTCGAGCTTGCGGCCCATGTCCTTCGTGATGAAGGTGCCGCCGGTGAGGATCGCCAGGTCTTCCAGGATCGCCTTGCGGCGGTCACCGAAGGAGGGGGCCTTCACGAACAGCGGGGTGAAGGTGCCGCGCATCTTGTTCACGACCATCGTGGAGAGCGCCTCGTCGGTGAGGTCCTCGCAGATGACCATGAACGACTTCGTGACCTGTAGCACCTTCTCCAGGAGGGGAAGGATCTGCGACACGGAGGAGATCGTGGCGTCCGTGATCAGGATGTACGGGTCGTCGAGCGCCGTCTCCATCCGGTCCGGGTTGGTGACGAAGTACGGTGAGATGTAGCCGTGCGGGATCTGCAGGCCGTCCACCACCTCGATCTCGTCGTCCATCCCACGGCCGTCTTCGATCGTGATGACGCCGTCCTTGCCGACCTGCTCCATCACGTCCGCGATCAGCTCGCCGATGCGACGCTCGTTCGCGGAGATGCCGGCCACGGCGGCGATGGTTTCCTTGTCCTCCACGGGCACGGCCATCTCGCGCAGCGCCGTCTGCAGGACGCGGCCGGCCTGCTCCATGCCCTTGCGCAGGTACATGGCGTTGGCGCCGGCGGCGATGTTCTTCAGGCCCTCGTGGAAGAGCGCCTGCGCCAGCACGGTGGCGGTGGTGGTGCCGTCACCGGCAATGTCGTTGGTCCGGATCGCGACCTGCTTCACGAGCTGTGCGCCCATGTTGTGGAAGCGGTCGCGGAGGTCGATCTCCTTGGCGACGGTGACGCCGTCCTTGGTGATCACGGCCGGGCCGTAGGACTTGTCCAGGACGACGTTGCGGCCGCGGGGGCCCAGCGTCACCCGGACGGCGTTCGCGAGAATGTCGACGCCGTGGCGGAGTTCACGCCGAGCGTCGTCGTCGAAGCGAAGCCTCTTCGCGGTCATGGGTCACATCCTCATCGGGCGGGCCACCGGGCCCGCCGTCTTGCTTGCCGACGAGCGAAGAAGGGTTACTTCTTGCCCTTCTTGGCCGGAGCCGCCTCGTCGTCCAGGCGCGCGAGGACGTCCTGGAAGCGAATGACGATGTAGTCCGTGGAGTCCACGTTCACTTCCTGGCCGGTGTACTTCTGGTACAGGATGCGGTCGCCATCCTTCAATTCGATGGCGTCCAGGTCACCCTTCTCGTTCCGCTTGCCGGGGCCCACCGACACGACGAGGCCGTGCTGCGGGGCTTCCTTGGCGGAGTCCGGGATCACCAGGCCGGAGGTGGTGATCTCCTCCTGCTTCACGGGCTTGAGGATGATGTGGTCAGTCAGCGGGACAACCTTCGTTGCCAAGGCCAGTCTCCTTCTGAGGTCCGGTCGTGAGATCCGGGCTGTCGGTGGTCACCAGAGGCCCGCCGCGGGCCCCGGGACGGGGACTCAGCCCCTCATTGCTTGCAGGGCGGGATGTTAGCACTCACCCAATGAGAGTGCCAGAGTGCCGCGGCGCGTTTTTCTGCCGGCGCCCGCACCCGCCGTCCGCATACACGAAACCGTGTAAGATGCTTCCATGAGCGAGCCGCGCCCGCCAGCCGATGCAGCACCGTGGGACGCCGAGGGCGTCCGGCGGCTCCGCACGCACCTCGGCGAGACGCAGGCGGGCCTCGCCGGCCGCCTCGGCACGCGCCAGCAGACCGTCTCCGAGTGGGAGACCGGCGCCAGCACCCCGCGCCGCATGTCCCGCCTCCTCCTCCACCTGGTCGCCGAGGAAAGTGGCTTCTACGCCGTGGACGCGCCGGTCGCCGCCGACGCCCCGCCCGAGGGCTCCCGGTGACCGCGCGCCTGCTCCGGGAGGCGCCACGTCCCTACCGGGTCGCCGCCGCACCCGACGACCTGGATGAGGCGACGCTCACCGCGCTCTGGCTGCTCGGCCGGGTGCCGGCGGAGGCGCTGCCGTGGCCGCTGC
>JAUXUW010000045.1 GCA_030684635.1 Dehalococcoidia bacterium | reverse complement strand
CAGCCGGCTTCGCCGCGGCGCGCGTCGTCGTGGTCTTCGCAGCCGTCTTAGCGGCCGGCTTTGCTGCGGCTCTCGCCGCAGGCTTCGCAGTCGTGGTTTTCTTGGCCGCAGTCGACGTCTTCGTCGCGGCGGGCTTCCTCGCAGTGGCCATCATCGCACCTCGATGTTGAGCCCCGGGTTGTTGACCAAATGCTAACACGGATGCACTTACTCACAAGATGTCCACAACGCCACGCACACTTTTTCTCAACGCCCAATCTCCATGCGCACGACACACGCGCGCACCTCGATCGGCCCGAAGTTGCTCGCGCGGCCCCCGCACGCACCGAGGGCGAACGTCGACGCGAGCACGCATACACTGCCGCGCATGGACACCTCCGATTCGTTCGACCCGCTCACCACGATCGATCCGATGATCGTCTTCATGGACGCGCATCGCCTGCTATTACTGGCGATCCGGGATCTCACGCGCGACACCGCGGCACGCGCGACGGACGCCGGTGACGCCGTCGTCGACGCGATCGCGCGCGTCGCGCTGCGCACCGAAGCGGTCACGGATGCGCTCCGCTGCTTCGCAGCGGACGACGCCGCGGCGACCCTGAATGCGATCACCGCCGCTGGAAGGGAGATCGGACCGTCTGCGGGCGCTCAAGATTTCGATGTGCAGATCGCGCGCATGCACGACGCGCACGACGCGTTGATGCACGCGTACGCCACGTTCGACCTCGATCGGATCGACGAGGCGATCGCGACGCCGGACGGCGCCATCACCGTGCGCGTCATGGTGATCGAGCATGCGTTGCGCGAAGGCGCGGAGGCGTACCTGGTCGCGGCGGCGCTGGGACGCGCGATCGACTGACGGCCCGGGGACGGTGCACGCAGCGGCTGATCCGTGCCGCTGATAGCATGCGTGCGCGGCCGCATCCCCGGCTGCGGCCACGGTTCCCATCAGTCGAGGAGCGGCACGATGCGCATCGCGCGGGTGCGGGTGAACGGCAAGACATCCACGGCGATCATCCAGGGGCGGCGCGCCAACCTGGTGGCGGGCGGCGTGTTCGGCACGCTGGCGCCCACGGGCGAGTCACACCCCCTGTCGGCGGTCACCTTCCTGCCCCCGACGAAGCCGACGAAGGTCCTGGCGATCGGCATCAACTACAAGAGCCACGCCGGCGAACGCACCCCACCCTCCGAGCCGCAGGCGTTCCTGAAGGCCCCCTCCTCCGTCATTGGCCCGGACGAAGCCATCGTGCTGCCGCCGGGCTGGACCAACGTCCACATGGAGGCTGAAGTCGTGGCGGTGATCGGGAAGCGCGCACGCGCGATCACCGAGGCACAGGTGGACGCCCACGTCTTTGGCTACACCGCCGGGAACGATGTCTCCGGCCGCGACTGGCAGCAGAGCGACCTGCAGTGGTGGCGCGCCAAGTCCAGCGACACCTTCACCGCCGTCGGCCCGTGGATCGACACGTCGCTGAAGCCCGAGAAGATCGAGGTCGCCGGCCTGATCAGCGGGCGCAGGCAGCAGGAGTCGGACACGAGCCTACTGATCCACTCCATCCGCAAGTGCATCGCCCACGTCTCGCAGTACATCACCCTGGAGCGCGGCGACCTGGTCTACACCGGCACCCCCGGCCAGACCGGCGTCATTGTCCCGGGCGACGTATGCGAGGTCCGCGTGGGCGGCATGGTCCTCCGCAATCCCGTCCGCGAACGCTAGCCCGTGACCGACACGTTCCGCGTCGCCATCCTGCAGCTCGCCGCGACCGCGCTGGCGAGCCACGAAGCCGCACTCGCGGAGGCGCTGCGCCGCATCGACGACGCCGCCCGCGACGAGCCAGACCTGATCGTGCTGCCGGAAGGGACCTACCCCGCGCACTTCCTCGGCGACCGGGACGCGGTGCTGCGCACCTCCTGGCACGCGGACGCGGACGTGCTGCGCGCGCTGTCCGAGCGCGCCCGCATGCACCGCTGCTACCTGGCCACGGGCCTGGTGCTGCGCGATTCCTCCGCGCGCCTGCTGAACGCCGCAGTGCTATTCGCGCCGGACGGCATGGAGGTGGCGCGCGCCTCGGAGGCCACGCCCGCCTCGTGGTTCATGCTGGGGGAGGGGCCGGTCGCGGCGAACCCTCGTGCGATCCCGGCGGCGCTCGTGGCCGGCGCGGACCTGCTCGATCCGCGCTGGGGCACTCCCATGGCGCAGGCCGGCACGCGGCTGATCATTAGCACTGGCGCACCGCGCGGGTGGGCGCGGGGCGACCGCGCTGCGAGCCCGGCGGATGTCGTCCTGCCCGCACGCGCCGCCGAGACCGGTGCGTGGATCGTCTCCGCCGGACGCGCCGGCCACGAGGATGCCGTGGAGACCTACACGGGCGGCGCCGGCGTGGTCACGCCGGACGGCGAATGGGCCGTCCGTGCTCCCGCCGATCGTCCGGGAATCGTCGTGCACACGCTGGACATCGACGCCGCACACCCCCGAGCGACCACGGCGCCCACGACAGCCCCATCGGACGCACCTGAGACCGCCTCGATCGCCCGCGTGCGAGCCGCATCGGTCGCGCTCGACCCGATGCCGTCAACGGTGGACCTGATGGAGGCGGTCCGCAGCCTCGTCCGCGCCGCCACGGCGCAGGGCGCCTCCGTCGTCGTCCTGCCCGACCTGGCCGGGGCCGACCCCAGGGCCGTCTCGAAGACCGAGACGCTTCCGCTGATCGAGGCGCTCGCTGCGCAGGCCGGCATCGCCATCATCGTCGCGCTCACGGAGCGTGAGGACGGGCTCACCTACAAGACCGTGTTCGCGGTGGAGGGCGGCCGCACCGCCGGCTCGCACCGGGCAAGCGTCCTGAGTGAGCGCGAGCGCGCGGCCGGTTTCACCGCAGGCGACACCCTCCCGCCGGTCGTCGGCGCGGGCGGCCTGCGCCTCGGGCTGATGGCAGGCGACGAGGGACTCGTCCCCACCGTAGCGTCCTCGCTGCGTGACCGCGGCGCCACCCTGCTGGCGTGGTGCGCCGGGCACCAGGACGGCCCGACGGAGGCGGTCGCGCGGACGCGTGCCTGGGAGCAGCGGGTACCGGTGGTGGTGGCCGGGAGCGCGCGCACGGGCGGCTTCGTGGTCGCTTCGGGCGGCCATCTGCTCGGCGCGAGCCCGGAGGGTGCGCCCGGCATCGCGGTCACCGAGGTGGAGACGCGCGCGGGCTAGTCCCAGAGCTTCCTTCGCGCCAGGCAGTGCGGGCAGAGCATCATGGCCACGCGCTGCGCCCCGCCCGGGCCATACTCCGTCACCGTACCGGGACGCAGGTGCTCCGCGCAGAAGCGCAGGCGGCACCGCTGGCACTCGTGTTCGTTCGGTTCGGTGCAGCCATCCGCCACACAGGCCCCCGCGCGACTCCGCGCGTAGTGCGTCCGCACCCATTCATGGTGGGCGGCCACGTCCTGGAGCTTCGCGTTGCATTCCGGCCGCGCGCACACCTCCAGGTAGTCGGCACCGTGTTCGCCATGGTCGACGCAGAACGGCTCGCCGCAGTAGACGCACACGCCGGAGACGGGCGCATCGCAGGCACGCCGGAAGAGACGGCCGCTCTTGAACGTGCAGGTGCGAGAAGCGGCCAGGGTCGGATCCTCGTCACTGGATGCGCGGTAACCCGATTATTGCACACCAGTCCGGCAGGCCCGGCCGACGCGTCACTTCGCCGCCGTGACCAGGATCGCGCCGGTGCCGGCGCCAACCGCGATCACCGCCGCCACCTCGACGGTGTCGAGGTCTACGACGGACACGGCCCCGCCGTACACGTCCGATACGTAGAGCCACGATCCGCCGGGTGAGAACGCGAGCCCGTCCGGCACCCCGGCGACGGGCGCGATCTGTACCCGCCCGCCCTCGATCACCGCCACCGCGCCACCGGCGGAGAGCGCGACGGCCAGCCGGCCGCCGCTCGCGTCGAACATCACGCGCACGGGGCGCCCGCCGACCTGGTACCGCTCCAGGACGCGGCCGGCACGGTCGTACACGACCACGACGCCATCGAGCGCGCCAGCCGTCGCGATCCGTCCGTCCGGGGCAATGGCGACCGTCTCCGACAGGCGCGGCGCGGCGAGCCGGAGAGCATCGATCTGCACCACGTCTGCACTGGCGAGCGCCACGATCACCTCGCCGTCCGGTCCGAGCGCGACCGCGTGCGGCCAGCCCTCGGCGCGGAGCGGCGCGAGTTCCTCCCCGCTCTGGAGCACGAACCGGCGGACCGCCTCCGCGTCCCGATCCGTCACCAGGAGCACGCCATCCGGCTGCAGGGCGAGCCCGTGCGGACGCCCGCCGATCTCCCGTCGCTCCACCTCGCCGGTCGCGAGGTCGACAAACGCGAGCGCGCCGGACTGCTCCAGGGACGCGACCACTCGTCCGTCGGGCAGGCGCAACAGTTCGTGCGGGCCGCCGGCCAAGGGGATGCGACGTGCGGCCTCGGGCGCGGTGGGGGCGACGACGATTAGCGCCTGTCCCCTGAGGTCGGCCACCACCAGGAGATCCGGTGGCGCTGCGGCGGACGACGGTCCGGGCGGCCTCGCGGCGACCACGAACAGCAACACCGCCACAAGGGCGGCGAAGAGCACCAGGCCATCGGCGGCGCGGGGGCGGCGAAGGGTCGCGGGGTCCATCAGCTGGCGGCGCGGTCACCACCGCGCAACTGGACGCGCGCGTCGTGCAGGCGCTCACGCGCCATGCGGATCAGGCCCGACTGCGTCTTGCTGTCAGCCAGACGGATCACCGTCTCCAGCCAGGGTGCACCCTCGTTCGGCTCCTCGAGCCGCAGCGAGATGTCGCCGACCAGGTAGGCGGCGCGGAGCGCGGAGTCATCTGTGAGGCGAGAGTCCTGTTCGAAGGCGCCCCGGTAGGCCTCCCGGGCACGGCGGAGCCACTCCGCCTCCGCCGCTCGATTGCCAGCCTCGCGCTCCACCCACGCGCGACGGTGGAAAAGTACCGCTTCACGTGAGGGCCCGCCGCCGCGCAGGTCGTAGCAACGGATCGCCAGGTCCAGCACCGTGATCGCGTCCTGCATCGTCCGCGAGCCCGTCAACTGGTGGGCCAGCAGTGGTTGGCGGGAGGCGCGATCGGCCCACAGTCGGCTCCGCGTCTCCTCGTCGATGGCGTCGAAGTCGTCGAGATACGCGGCGTAACCGCAGGTAGGGCAGACCACCACCGAGTAATGAGTCGGGTCGACGGAGGTGTAGCGGACGTGGAAGTCCGTGTCGCGGGCCGCCGGGCGAACGGCCCGGGTGCGGACACGCACGAACTCGAAGCGTGTGCCGTCCACCGGACACGCGACCGTGTCCAAAAAGAAGAACGTCTCGTTCACCTCACCCTGGACGCGCAGCACGTCGCCGTCCACCACGGGGACGGGCGGCAACTCAACGTCGGCGGGCGCCTGACGGGGGCGGTCCGGCTCGGCGAACGCGCGGATGAGGAGCATGGCGAGTTCGGGGGCCTCGCGGAACGCATCGATCGCCCGGTCCACCGGGACTGAGAGGATGACCGACTCCCCGGACGCGCGGGCCGTAGCGGACGTAGGCCGGCCGGTAAAGGCCGCCACATGCCCTGCGGGGTCGCCCGGGAACGCCTGCGCGACGATTTCGGTCTCGCCCGACTCCGCGACCACCTCGAAGTCCACGCGCCCTCGCAACACCACGAAGAATCGATCTAGCGAGACACCCTGCTCGTACACCACCGCGCCGGAGGCGTGGCGGTGGGCATAGGACGCAAGCCGCCCATACGAGTCTGGCAGGTGCCCCGACATCAACAAACTTCCCCGCGAAGACGCGCACTGAGAGCCAGCGGATACCTCAATCATCGACGGGAGGGTGAGGGGCTGAAGCCCGCCACCGCTCCCATCGATGGAGGGCGTCAACTAGCGGATGAGGTTGACCAGGCCTTCCAGCATCTGGTCGGCCGTGGAAATGATGCGGCTGGAGGCCTGGAAGCCGCGCTGGGCGATCACCACGTTGGTGAACTCCCGGGCGAGGTCCGTGTTGGAGCCCTCCAGCACGCCGGCGCCGATCGAGCCGCGGCCACCGGTACCGGGGGTGCCAATGCTCGGCACGCCCGAGTTGGACGTGGCCTCGTAGTTGTTCGACCCGGCGCGCTGCAGACCGGCCGGGTTCGTAAACTGCGCCATAGACACCTGGCCCAGCGGGCGAGTGGTGCCGTTCGAGAAGATGCCTGTGATGTCACCACCGGGGCCCACCGAGAACGACACGAGCGAGCCGGCGGAGTAGCCGTTGTTGAACGTGGGGGCCACGGTGCCCGGGCCGGAGAACTGCGTCAGTGAGTCCTGGTTGACCTCCATCGTGAAGTTGCCGGCGCCGGAGGCGGCCGCCATCGTCACGTCGATCTCCATCAACACGCCCGGCGCCGGGGTAGTGCGGCGGCCGTTGGCGTCGAAGGTGATCGTGGCGCCACCGGCGCCGGTGTCCACCGCCAACGCGGTGATCGCCGGGTCGGCAGAGGTCGCGGTCACGGTCCACTCGTTCGGCGCGACGTTCTTCGTGTACGTGATCGTCACCGGGTGCGGCGCACCCAGGGAGTCGTACGCGTCAATCGTGGTGCTGAACGAATCGGCCGGAGCCACGCTGGAGGCGGACGAGTCCAGGTTGCCCGTGAGCGTGACCGCAGTGGTCTCCTGCGCCGCGATCGACTGGCCCATCGGGACAATGATCGAGGTCAGCGGGGCGTTGGTGTCCACCGCGCCGTTGGTGTCGGCGCGCCAGCCCTGCACCTTGAAGCCGTTGGTGGGGTTCACGAGTTCGCCGGTCACGGCCACGTCGAACGCGCCGTCACGGGTGTAGAAGGTCCGCGCGCCATCGCGCAGGATGAAGAAGCCGCTGCCCTGGATCGCGAAGTCGGTGGAGCGTCCCGTCGCCTGCAGGGAGCCCTGCGTGTGCATGACGTCGATGCCGCCGATCTTCATGCCGAGGCCGACCTGCTGCGGGTTCGTACCGCCTCGGTCGGCGGTGGGGGCGCTGGCGCCGGAGATCGTCTGGGTGAGCATGTCCTGGAAGGTGACACGGCTGGCCTTGTAGCCCTGCGTGTTCACGTTCGCGATGTTGTTGCCCACCACGTCCATGTACGTGATGTGGTTCTGCAGACCAGCAATGGCTGCAAAGAGCGCCTTCATCATGGTCGGGTCATCCTGTTCCTAGAGGCCTCGCCGGGGCCTGACCCCGGTCGCGACATCCCTGTCGCTGTCCCCCGTATCGAGGGGGACGGTTGTTGTTCTGGGCGGCCCCCTGGAACAGGTCCAGCCGCCCGGCTTGTTCGCTCTGGCCGCGCGCTACGGCGCGATCACGACGGAGTCGATATTCGTGAAGACGTGCTCCTTTCGGCTCTGTTCGTCCATGGCGGTGACCACCGTGCGGTTCTGCACGCTCACCACCAGTGCGAGTTCATCCAGGAGGATCAGCGAGTCCTTCGACCCCTTTGCCTCCGCCTGGCCAACGGCCTGCTCCAGCCGCGCCATGCGCGAGTCGTCCAGTTGCAGGCCGCGCTGCTCAATCCGCTTCGTGGCGTGACGGGAGAACTGGATCGCGAACGCCCCGTCCCCCGCGCCCGCCGGCCTCGGCGGCTCCGCGCGACGGCCAGCCTCCAGGCCGCCGAGGTCGAGCGGGCCGATCAGCCCCTGGATGGGTGCGGCCATCAGGCGACCGACACGATCGTGTCGGCCGGGATGATCCGGCCGCTGTCCAGCAGCAGCGTGACCTTGCTACCGAACATCACGCTTACCACCGTGCCCGCCACCTCCTGTGGCTGCCCGGGAATCATCCCGGGCGTCCCTGCCGGTGCTGGCACCATCGCGAGCACGCCCTTGCCGACCAGCGATGCCGCGTTGGCGAGACTGCTGACCTCTGTCAGCTGGGTGATCGCCTTCGTCATCGCCTGCATGGCTTCGAGCGACTGGAACTGGACCATCTGGTTGAAGAAGTCAGAGGAGTCGCCGCCCTCGAGCGGGTTCTGGCCCTTCAACTGTTCGATCATGATCTTCAGGAAGTCCTGCTGACCCAGGTCGCGCGTGGAGGTCCGTTGCGCCACCGGGATCGACACGTCCTCCAGCGTCTTGCCGAAGTTGCTGACGTTGTTGACCATGCCGTCCTCCTACGCCATCACGTCCAGGCGGCCATCGCTGGCGCGCCCGTCGCGGGCCGGCGCATCACGCCGAACACCATCGATCGCCGCGACCGGCGACCACTCGGGGGCCCCGTCCTGCTGCGGCTGTCGGCCGCCGCCGGGCTGACCACCCTGCTCCGTCATCGAACGACCAGAGGCTGACTCGGACATCGTCCGGATCTCCAGGCGATCGACACGCATGTCCCGTGCTTCCAGCGCCTGCTGGAGGGCCGGGAGCGCCTGCTCAATCACGTCCCGCGCGCTGGCCAGCGTGGCCTCCACGCGGATCCGGATCGCGCCGTCCTGCCGCGCGATGTGGATCTCAAGCGACCCCATCTCCGGCGGATCCAGACGCAGGCGTACCTCCGTGTCGCCGTTGACCACGGCGCCACGTACGGAGTCCGCCAGGTCCGGCACCGGGTTCGCCGCGGACACCGTCCGCACCGCCGGCTCCGGCCGCATCACGGTCTCCACCGGCGCGGAGGCTGGCGTCATCGCCGCCACCTGCCGGCCATCGTTCGAGGTGCCCGTGGTCGCGGCCCGCAACGGCTCCGCCGTCACGACCTCAACCTCCACGTCCGCACCGTCGGACTCCTGCTGCGCGATGCCCGAGGCGTGCTCAGCCCGGGCCTCGGGCGTCTCCGCCTGTGCCTCGGTCGTCGGCTGCGCCACCGGCGTCATTACGGACTCCGACGAGTCGCCGAGCGTCGCGACCGTGGCCGTGACGTCCGACGGTTCACCCTCGTCCAAGCCGACAGCGGCGCCGACCGCAGCGGCGGTCTGACTGGCCGTCATCGCCTCAGCCGTCACGGCCACGCTCGATGACTGCGTGGCGGCGGGCACTCCGGCCTCATCCGTCAGCAGCATCGATGTGGTTGGGACGCCTTCGGCGTTCTGCTCCTGGGTGACACCTGCGGCCCCGACGAGCGTGTTCGCGGCCGGCGGCACGAGGTCACCCCCGGGGAGCGAGTGCTCCACGGGGGGCGTCGGTTCCGGACGGACGAGCAGCAGCGCGGCCATCAACGTCTCCAGGGCGGTACCGGGCTCGGTCCCGGTCGGTTCGGCCTCCACCCCCGCAGGGCGGTCCAGTAGAGGCATATCGGGTTCCAGCGTTGCCGGTTCCGGCATCGGTCCGTCCTCGGCGGCGGCGGGGTTGAATTCCGCCAACAGCGCCATGAGCGCATCGATGTCCAGTACCTGCGCCGCCGTGGCATCGCCGGGTGGCGATGCGGGCGTCTCACCGCCTGTGCCCTTCGCCGCGGTTACCGCGGCCAGCAGGGCTGCGAACGGGCCGGGTGCCCCGGCATCTGCCGGTGTGCCTCCCGGGGACCCATTCGTCGCAGACGGCGCCGGGCCCATGACTGGGATGCCCGGTGCAATGACTGCGGTCACAACCTCTCCTGCTCCCTCCTTCCCACCGGCCGGTGGGACTGCAATTCGTCTGGGTGCTCAGCGTGCGCGCTTCCGGGCTACACCTGCATCCGGAAAATCTCTGAGTATGCCTCGACCAAACGATTACGAATCTGCACCGCCAGGTCGAAGGCGACCGACTCCATTTCCACGGAGAGCACAGCGTCGTGCAGTTCGCGGTCGCTCCCCGTCGCGATGTCCGAGACCGCGCGGTCCGCGCTCGCAGACGACTGCTCCAGCGCACCGATGAGGTCCGCAAAGACGCTGCTGCCCTCTTTCGCCGCACCGGCGCCCACGGCACCGCCGCTGCTCGCGGCCGCGCCGATCCCACCGATACCCGGAATGCTGCCGATCGCCATCTCGTGGCCCTCCTGCGCTCAGCCCGCCGCTAGCGGCGGCCGATGTCCAGCGCGCTCTGCGCGATCGCCTTGGTGGCGTTGATCACCGTGACGGACGCCTGGTAGGCGCGGGACGCGCCGACGAGGTCCGTCATCTCCGTGGTGACGTCAATGTTGGGCAGGTAGACGTAACCCTCTGCGTCCGCGTCCGGGTGGGTGGGGTCCTGCACCTTGCGCGGCGCGGAGGTGTCCTGATGGATCTTCGCCACCTCCACGCCCGCGGGCTTCCCGGACCCGGTCGCGCGGCCCAGCAGATCGCCGAACGAGGAGCCCGCGCCCTGTGCACGGAACACCACCGACTGGCGGCGATACGGCAGGCCGTTCTCGCCGCGCGTGGAGTTCACGTTCGCCACGTTGTTAGCAATCACGTCCATGCGCAGACGCTGCGCCATGAGCGCACTCGCTGAGGTCCGCATGCTGTTAATCAGGCCCATGAGAGCCCTCCTTCTGCTGTCCGCGGCTAGCCGCCGCGGATCACCGTGCGCAGCGTGGTCAGGCGGCGGCCGACGCCCTGGGTCAGCGCCTGGTAGCGGAGCTGCGTCTCCGCGAGGAGCAACATCTCCTCATCGATGCTCACATCGTTCGCGTCGTTGCGGGATGACACCACGTCCCGTTCACGGACGGCGCCGCCGTCGCCGGGGCTCGTGCTGTCGCGCGAGGCGATGTGCCGTGGGTCGGTCGTGCGCAGCACTGCGCTGCTCATGTTCACTTGCTGGGCCAGCGTGTCCTCGAACGTGACCTCTCGCCGCCGGTAGCCGGGCGTATCCACGTTTGCGACGTTCGAGGCGATGGCGTCCTGCCGCTGGCTGAGGCCGTCCAGCGCCTGTCGCGCCACCGCGAACGAGCCCGCGAAGATCTGTCCGAGCATCACACGCCTCCCTCGCCGATGCCTGGAGTACGCCGCCCGAAGCGCTGCGTGTTCAGGTCGTCCACGCGGCCATCCTCGCGGCGACTCTCCATTTGCGCGGCATCCGCGATGTCGCGCTCTTCGAGGATCTCGAGTGACCGCTTCTCCTGAAGGATCCCGACGAGCACGTCCCGCGCCTGCTCCACCTGCGCCTCCGCCTCCGCGAGCGTCACGCGCTGTTCCTCGATGAGGACGCGGAGGTGGTCCAGGTACGCGACCGCCTCGCCGTAACGGGGCAGGTCGAGGGGGCCGTTGGTGTCCTGCCCGCACAGCACGGCGGTCATCTCCTCGTGCAACGCGGTCAGGCCGTCCAGTCGGTCCTGCGCCGCTTGCTGCACGACGAGCAGTGCGGCGACCTCGCGCATCTGCTGTTCCTCGCGCTGACGCGCCACGTCCAGCAACGGCTCGAACCGGAATCGCTTCGCCGCCATGGCTTACACCTCCCGCCCGATCGAGGCGGCCAGTTCACGGATGGTGTCCGGCAACCTGGATGGCTCAGTCGACCGCTGCCGCAAGAACTCCTCGATCGCGGGGAGGCGCAACAGCGCTTCATCCAGGGCGACATCCGTGCCGCGCTGGTACGCGCCGATGGTCACGAGGTCACGCGAACGCTGATACCGCGCGAGCAGTTCGCGCAGGTGCGCCGCGTCGTCCCGGTGCTCGGCCGTGGTGATCGATGGCATCACGCGAGAGACGGACTGCAGTACATCGATTGCCGGGTAGTGGTTTTGCGCCGCCAGTTCGCGCGAGAGCACGATGTGCCCATCCAGCGTGCCTCGCACCGTGTCCGTGACCGGCTCGCTCAGGTCGTCCGACTCCACCAGGACGGTGTAGAAGGCGGTGATCGTCCCCGCCTCGCCCGTGCCGGCGCGCTCCAGCAGTCGCGCCATCTGCGCGAACACGGAAGGGGTGTACCCCTTCATCGCCGGCGGCTCGCCCAGCGCCAGGCCGATCTCGCGCTGCGCCATCGCGAAGCGCGTCACGGAGTCCATCATGAGCGTGACGTTGAGGCCCTCGGAGCGGAACTCCTCCGCCATCGTCGTCGCCACCCAGGCGGCGCTAAGCCGCAGCGGAGCCGGCTCGTCCGAGGTCGATACGACTACGACGCTCCGCGCCAGGCCCTCCGGCCCCAGGTTGTGGTCGATGAACTCGCGCACCTCGCGGCCGCGTTCGCCGATCAGGGCGATCACGTTCACATCCGTGGAGGCGTTCCGCGCGATCATGGAGAGCACGGTGCTCTTGCCCACGCCCGAGCCGGCGAAGATGCCGATGCGCTGACCCAGACCGCAGGTGAGCAGGCCGTCGATGGCGCGGACGCCCGTGGACAGCGGTTCGGAGATCGTGCGGCGCTGGAGGACGTGCGGGGAGCCACCGGCGCGCGGCTGGCGGTGCGCCGCGCGCACCGGGCCGAGGCCATCGATCGGACGGCCCAGACCGTCCAGCACCCGCCCGAGCACCTCGCGCCCCACGGGAACCGTGAGCAGGCCGCCCTGCGCCACCACGCGCGCACCGGCCTGCACGCCGCGCAGGTCGCCCAGCGGCATGACCAGCGCCCGCCCCGCCCGGAAGCCGACGACTTCAGCGTCGATCGGCGGCGTCCCATCCGGTTCGATGCGGCACATCTCGCCCAGGCGGCCGGGGATGCCCTCCACCTCCGCGAGCAGCCCGGTGACCTCGCGCACGCGGCCTTCGATGCGCATGGTGGAGGTGGCCTCCACCAGCGCGCGGTAGCGGCCCAGGTCCGGGCCCTGCGTCGGCGAGAGGATGGCCTCAGGCGGCACGGGTGTCACCATGCGATTCCGTCCCGGTGGAGGGGCCGGGCACCTCCGGCAGCGACTCGCGGAGGATGCGCGCGATCTCATCCATCTGGACGTCCAGGCGCGCGTCCACGTGGCCGAAGTCCGTCTCCACCACACACCCGCCGACGCCGATCGCGCCGTCCGCACTCACCTCGAAGGGCGGCACACCGCGGTAGTCCTCGGTGAGGTGGGCGAACAGGCCGTCGACCGCGTCCGGGTGGACGCGGATGCGGATGATGTTCTGGGAGCCCGCGCGGTCCAGCGCGCGGCGCACGGTCTCGTTCACCACGTTCGGGTCGGTCGCGATGCGGTCGCCGATGACCGCGCGGAACGCGGCGATCACCATCTCCACCATCTCGCGTTCGGATCGCGCCAGGAGTTCGTCGCGGATCGCTTTCCCCTGCCGTGCGACGTGCTGCACGAGGGCGAGCGCCTCCGTCAGTTCTGCACGGCCCTCCGAGCGCCCTTCCGCCAGGCCACGCTCATAGCCCTCGTTGCGGGCGCGCGCCTCCACGGCCCCCGCCTGGCGCATGGCCGTGCGGACCAGGTCATCCGCCCGGTGCTGTGCCTCCTCCACGATCGAGGCGGCCTCCGCGGTCTCCTCGGCGGAGCCGCCGACGAGCCCGGAGAGCGGGTCGTCCGGCTCGTGGATCCGCCCGTCCACGCCCAGCGTGACTGCAGCGCCCACGCGCGTAGCGCGGACCAGGCCGCGCTGATCGCGCAGGGGTGCACCGGAGGGGACGGCGGCGTCAGACAAGGAGGTCGTCCTCTCCGCCACGCATGACGAAGATCTCCTCCGCCTCCTCCAGCCGCCGGATGACGGCGACGATGCGGCCCTGCGCCTCCTCCACCTGCGCGAGGCGGACCGGGCCGAGCGCGGCCATGTCGTCCAGCAGCATCTTGGACGCGCGTTCCGACATGTTGCCGGTGATGCGCTGGCGCACCTCCTCGGTCGCGCCCTTGAGGGCGAGGCCCAGGTCTTTCGAGTCCACCTCGCGGAGGACGCGCTGGATCGAGCGGTCGTCCAGCAGGGTGATGTTCTCGAAGACGAACATCCGCTTGCGGACCTCGTTCGCGGTCTCTGGGTCGGTGCGCTCCAGACCGTCCAGGATCACCTTCTCGGTGGCCAGGTCGACCTTCCGCAGCAGTTCCACGACCGCGTCGATACCGCCGGCCACCGTGAGTTCGGCGCGCGGCGCGAAGTTCGAGCCGAGGCGGGAACGGATCACCGTCTCCACGTCCTCGATCACGTCTGGTGACGTGCGCTCCATCATCGCCACGCGCACGGAGAGCTCCGGTTGGATGTCTTCGGGCAGGTTCGACAGCACCTCCGCCGCGCGTTCTGAGGGGAGGTAGGCAAGGATGAGCGCCACCACCTGGGGGTGCTCATTGCGGAGAAAGTTCACCAGATCCTTGGTGTCCACCTGCTGCAGGAACTGGAACGGCTTCGCGCCGGCGTGCTTGCCCAGGCGCGAGGTGATCTCGTTCGCCTTGTCCTTGCCAATCGCCTTCTCGAGCATGTCCTGCGCGTACTCAAGGCCACCAAAGGAAACGAAGTCCCGGCCGACCGCCTTCTCGTAGAAGTGCGCCAGGATGTCTTCCCGCTCCTGCGAGGTGAGCTGGCCAATGCCGACGATCTCCCACGTCAGCCGGCCGATATCGTCGTCCGGCAGCTGGCGCAGCACCTCGGCGGCCAGTTCCGGGCCGAGCGCGATCAGTAGCGCCGCCGCGCGGCGGCGGCCGCGGGCAGACGCGAAGGGGTTCTTCTTGCCGTCGGTTGGGGACGTGGCCACCTCGGTCGCCATGGCGCGCTAGTCCTCCCGCATCCAGGCCTGCACGACCTCTGCGATCCCCTCGGGGTTCTGGTGGGCCATGCGTTCGATCGACCGTTCGAGCTCACTGTGGCGCACCTCCATGGGTGCGGGCAGTGCGCGCAGCACCGCGCCGGCGTCGCCGATTTCGGCGGAGATGCCGCCGGCGCCCGCGCCGGCCAGCGCCGGCCCTCCCGCATAGCCGATGTCGAACGGCCGCACGGCGCGCTTGCTGATGGACTTGAGGAGCAGCTTCACGAAGATGAAGCCGAACAGCAGAACGATGATCGGCAGCGCCATCCGCACATAGCCCATGAGCTGCTCGCTGGCTGCGTCCGCCTCAAACGCCGCGCGGGCTGCTTCCACGGTGCTGCGGTCGAAGGCGACCCGGGTGACCACCACGGCGTCGCCCCGCTCCTCGTCCACGCCCGCCGCCGCAGCCACGCTCGCCGCGAGCGAGGTCGCGAGTTCTTCGGTCACGCTCTCGTCCAGCAGTAGCGAGACGGAGAGCCGCTCCACGCTGCCCGGCGTTCCCACCTGGCGCGTGACGGTGCGGTCGAGTTCAAAGTTGGAGGTGACCTCAGACCGCTGGTAGGCGGTGCCGCTGCCATTGGCGCCGGTCGCGGGTTCGGTGGCCGGGAGGTTCGCGTTTGCGCCGGGAACGTTGGACAGGGCACCGGGGATCTGGCCTGCCCCCTCGGTGGTATCGGTGGTGTAGGTCTCCGTGACGCTGCTCGTGGAGCGCGGCGTGCCGCTCTCCGGCGACGTGAACGTCTCGCGCTCGGTCTCGATGCGGTCGAAGTTCATCGAGGCGCTCACGGAGACGGCGGACTTCGCCGGGCCCAGCGCGCGGTCCAACATGGACTGCACGTTCGCTTCGATCCGCTTCTCGTACTGCTGCTGGAGGGCGATCTGTGTGCTGCTGAGGCCGATCCCGCTGTCGGAGTCCAACTGTGCCCCGTCATAGATGATCGTGCCGTGGTCATCCAGGATCGTGATCGACTTCTTCTCGAGGCCCTGCACGGCGCCGGAGACGAGGTGGGCGATGCCGTCTACCTCGTTCTGCGCAAGCGATCGTCCGGAACGCAGCGACAACACAACGGAGGCGGTCGCCGGCTGCTGGTCGTCGATGAACAACGAGCGCTCCGGCATCACGATGTGGACGCGGACGCGCTGGACGGCGGGGAAGGTGCCGATCGTGCGCTCCAGTTCGCCCTGGAGGCCGCGCTGGTAGTTCAGCCGCTGCACGAAGTCCGTCGCGGTGAAGGCGTTGCCCTCGAACAGCTCGAATCCGACCTGGCCGCCCTCCGGCAGGCCTTTCGAGGCGAAGTCGACGCGGAGTTCGTCCACCTGGGACTGCGGCACGCGCACGGTGGAGCCGGACCGGTCGATCTCGTACCGGATACCGCGGGCGCGGAGTTCTTCGATGATCTGACCGCTGTCGCGGCTGTCCAGGTCCGTGTAGAGCGTGACGTAGTCAACACGCCCGGCCCAGGACATCATCAGCAGCGCCGCGGCGACCATGCCCACGGCGGAGGCGGTCAGGAGTCCCTTCCGCACCGGCGTCAGGCTGCCCCACAACTCCAGGAGACGAGGAAGAATCTGACCCACGCGCACACCCCTCGGCAAGTTGATCGCTCAACGAGCCTACGGACGGGGGATGCCGCCCCGTATGGGGGAATCCCCGGGTCACGGACGGGGGTGCGCCCTACCTCCGCACAGAGCATCGCGTACCTCGAAGGAGCCGAGGTGTCGCGAGGTTCTCGGCGCCCTTAGGCGTCGCCTCGCTCTGCGATACGGTTGGCGAGTTCGTCCGCGTCTACCTGGTACGTGCCGTCCTGCACGGCGGCGCGGAGCGCTTCCACGCGCGCGGCACGCTCGTCCGGCGACTCGATCGCTGCGAGCTGGCGCGCCTGCGCACTCAGGTCAATACGGTCGTGTTGCCCACCGCGATTGGCGGGAGCAGGGGTCTGCTCGCCCGTCCGCGGACGGGGCGGGGTCGCCTGGACCGGGCGCGACGGCGCCGGGCCCGTGGGGTCAATGTTCACGCAGGAAGCTCCTCATAACGCACAGTCTACGCCCGGCATCCGCCGTGCATAGCGCCTTACATCAGCCTCCCGACCACGACCAGCCGCTCGCGGTAGCCGTCGTCCGGGAAACAGGTGATGAGCGTCAGCGTCGCTTCCTGCGTGTGGCCCATCACGTCCGTCGCATCCGCTGCGACGACACGAATCTCTGTAATGAAGTATCGGAAGACCTGGTCGCCTCGGTAGACCTCCACCACGTCTCCGGCGGCAACTCCCGGCAGCGCCTCGAACACCCCGTGGACGCCCCGCTGCGCCACGTGGCCACCGATCACCACGTTGCCGGGGTCGCCCGGGCGAGCGGTGCCGGTGTACTGGCCGGCTTCCAGCCGCGGCACGTCGTACTCCAGCTTGCCCCCGCGGTAGACCAGCCCCACCGGACGCACCTCCGCGTCGATGCCGACGGCGGAGACCACGATGCGGGTCGCGTGCTGGTTGGAGAACAGGGCAGCCGGGTCCTCGTGGAAGGCGACCGGCTCCGCGCTGACCGCTTCGGCCGTGGCGACCGCGGAGGGTCGGGTGGACGGGTCGATGGCCATCCGGACCGCCGTCACCTGCTCCGCCGCGCGGGCGGCCTCCGACTGCGGGCCGATGCCGGCCGGGCCGGCAAAGAGGAACCCCCCCGCGACGGCGACCATGCCCAGCGTGAAGCCGGCCAGGGCGTGCGTGCCGGAGGATCGCCGGGGCTGGATACGGGCGGATGTGGGCACGGTCACGCCAATCCTGCCGGGCGGCCGCTCAGGAGACCGAGCCGCTGCCGGCGGCACGGTAGGCGGTCGCCATGCGGCGGCCCTGCTGCACGCGCGGCAGTTCCTCGCGCAGCACGTCCAGCTTCTCCGCCAGGATCGTCTCGTTCTCGCGGTCGTGCTCCAGGATGCCCCGGATCACCGTGTCCAGCGCCAGCGCGTCCTGGCGGGTGTGGTCAACGGCGCCCGGGAACGTCACCACGTTCTCCGGCTCGTCGCCCGGCTCCTCCACGAGCCGGAGCAGGCGGCTGAGGATGGACTCGCGTTCCGCCATCAGGTCGAGCATGCGCTCGATGTCGTCGCGTTCGAGGGAGGCCCGCTGGGCACGGGCGAGGTCGAAGATCTCGCGGAGCAGCTCAAACTGCAGCGCTGCGCGCGTCTTAGGCACGGTAGCCCTCCCGAACCCCGCCAGAGGCGGCCTGTGTAGCGAGTTGTTCAAGTGCGACGGTCCACGCCTGCCGGAGCGGGATCAGGAGTGCATGCACCTCCGCCACGGGGACCGTGTCTTTGCGGAGGCTGGCATCGAGCAGCCGGCGGTACATGTACTCGTACAGCGGCGACATCTGGCGGGCCAGGTCGCCCGCCTCGCCGCCCGCGCGCACGTCCAGGCTGGCGATGAGCTCCAGGAGAATGTCCTGGGCGCGCATCAGCGCGTGGTGCGCCGGCTCGATGTCGTGAGCGGTCAGGCCGGTCTCCGCGCGCTGCAGATTGCGCAGCAGCGCGTCGTACAGCATCCCGATCAGTTCGGCCGGGGACGCGGTCTCCGTCTGCATCTTCCGATAGGTCTGGTGAGCGGCCTGCATCGCCTCTCCTGTGTCTTCCGGCGGAGGGTTCATTCAGTGTTCCCTCTGTGATCACCATCGACACCGGGGGCAGGTTCTCCGTCGGGGAAACCCTGATCCGGGGCCCGCTGCGGGGCCCTTAGGACTGGTTGAGTCCGCCCAGTTGCGCCTGCATCTGGGAAAGCGACTGCGACTGCTGCTGCACCCGCGCGATCGCCAGTTCCATCTGCGTGAAGCGGCGCACCAGTTCCTGTTCGCGCTTGCTGACGCGGTCCTCCAGGCGCTCGATCTGGCGGTCGATCTCGCTGATCTGCTTCGACATCTCCGAGGACCGGCTGGAGAGCGCACCACCCGTCCTGGTGATCGCGCTCAGGTACTCGCTGAAGGACTTCGCGAACCCCTCGCGTGAGGCGCCGATGATGATCTCGTTGGTCCCCGCCTGGAGCGGGTTCGTCGCGGTGATGGTGACACCCGGGATGAGCGTGGTGTTCGTGCCACCAGCCGTCACCGAAGCCGACACCGAGGAAGACGCGGACCCGTCATTCGGCGTGAACGTCACGGACAGCACGCCCGCCCCGTCCGAGGCAATCGCGTACCGCCCGGCCTTCTTTGCTTCCGTTGGCACCCCGCTGATTGAGTCGACCGACCCGGTGCCCCCGGGCGTCAGCGCCGCGGTCCCCGTGAACGTGGTGAAGAGCGCCGTCACCGCCTCCGGGTCGCGTCGTGCGACCTCGGACAGCTTCGCGGAGTCGAGTACCAGACGCTTGGCGTCGCCGACCCCGGTGCCCACGGCGCCGAAGCTCAGGCCGATGTCGGCCGGCGTCCGAAGCCCTCCCGAGAGGCCGCTGACCGACCGCGCGAGGACACCCCGCAGCGCCTGCTCAATGCCTCGCACCGTGCTGTCGCCGAAGAGGACCCCGCTGTTCCCGCCTTCGCGGTAGACGGTGTACGCGTCGATCGTGTCGAGGACCTTGTTGAAGTCCGCGACAAATGCCTCCACGGCGGTGACCACGTTGTTCGGCTGCAGGTTCACCTGCACCTTCACGGCCTCTGTCGTCAGCCCGGTGAGCGTGAGCGTCACGCCATCCACCGCGTCCGTCACGGTGTTGGAGGTCGCGTACCGCGTGGGGCCACCGTCGATCGAATAGGCGGCGTTGGCCCCCATCGTCTGTGAGGCGGTCAGCAACCCGGACGCGGCCAGGAAGTTTCCGTCGACATCCTCGAACGTCACGGCCAGCGGCCCGGTGGAGTCGCTCGTCACCTTCAGCCGGTCGGTGAACCCGTCGTAAGTGACCGTGACGCCGGCATCGGAGGTGTTGATCTTCGACATGATGTTGGACAGCGACTCGCTGGTGCCGTCGTAACTGATCTCCACGCCGTTCACCTTGAAGGTGCCGGTGTTCTGTGACAGCGGCGTCGCGAAGCGCGCATCGACGAGGTCGGCTGAGCGGGACACCCCGGCCAGGCCGCGCTGGCTGGTCCTGGTGGAGCCCGGGGGCGACTCCAGCAGACTGGTCATGGCCAGGAAGTTGCTGGTGTCCGCTCCGGATCCCAGTTGCACCGCCGCGCCGCTCGTCAGTTCGAGCGCGTTGAGGCGGCCCGCGGCGTCGTTCACCAGCGTCGCGGTCACCCCGATGCCGGCGGTGTTGATGTCGCCGATCACATCATTGAGCGACATCACATCCGTGCCGGCGGTCTGCGTGCCGATCGTCCCGCCGCCGCCATCGATCAGTTTCATCGACTCCAGGAAGTTGCCGGTGACATCCGCGAGCGTGATCGTCTGGCCGGTGCCCGTGGTCTTGTGCGTGAGCGTGAACAGACCGGTGCCCTCGTCGAACGACGCGGTCACGCCGGCCGCGGAGGCGTTGATGTAGCCGATCACGTCCGCGATCTTGTCGGTCTCGGCGCTGAAGTTGATCGTCGTGCCGTTGATCGTGAAGGAGCCGCCGGCGGTCGTGATGTCACCGCCGGACGCGTCCAACGGCACGTTCGGATCGAACGCGCCGCCCACGGACGAGGCGCTCGCGACCGACTCGGCCGTCGCGGCCGCGATCGTGAAGACGGTGCCGTTGATGGTGAACGTGCCCGCCGTCAGCGCCAAACCAAGACCGGCATCTGTCAGCGGAGCCCCTGCATCCACCGCTTCGCCCACGGCGGTCGTGCTCTCCAGGCGGGTCTGCGAGGCGAGTGCCGTCACATGGAACGTGAACGAGCCGGCCGCCGCGCCGGTGGTGGCCGTGGCGGCGACCTTGTTCGCATCCTCCGTCTTCGCCACGACCGACGCCGAGCGCTGTCGGAAGGTGTCAGGCGTGGTCAGTGACGTCGCGCGCGAGGCGAGCGACGTGAGCGCGGAGGAGACGCGCGTCAGCGCGTCCGCCTTCGAGCGCACCTTCAGCTGCTTCGACTGCATCAGGGAGATCGGGCGACGCTGCACCGCGACCAGTTGATCGATGATCGAGTTCGTGTCGATCCCGGAGGCGAGCCCGCCGAAGGTGATGCGGTTGTTGACCACGAACCCTCCCTACGACCGCCCCTGGAACAGCAACCCGGACGGCAGGCCGGTCTGCTCCGCGAGCGCCCGGAGCTCCTCCGGCGTCAGCACCGCGACCGTCTCGCCTCGGTCACGGTCGATGATCCGCACCAGCGGCATCCCGTCGGCGTCCTGTTCGAACCGGGCGGCGAGGTGCGCCCGGCGCCCTTCGTCCAGCGCCACGGCCAGTTCTTCCGCTCCGCGCGCGGGCGGCTGCTCTTCTTCGTGCTCCCGCCGACCTCGCTGGTGACGTTGTTCCGCCGACGTGGCGGGGACACCGCTGGCAGCGGCCGCGGGCTGACCTGTACCAACACGCATCTCTGGCATGGGATGGATCTCCCGTCACCGGATCATCGGCCGAAACGGTCAGGCCGGAACCCGGGGAACCCCCGAGATATGCCGAGGGGCGGTCCTGACGGACCGCCCCTCGCGCCGGGACCGGGGTCGCTCTCCCGGCCCGGGGGCTAGTTCTGCAGCAGGCGGAGCACTGCCTGGGGGGCGGAGTTGGCCTGGGCCAGCACCGCCACGCCGGCCTGCTGCATGATCTGGCGGGACACCAGTTCGCTGGAGACCTGTGCGATGTCCGCGTCTCGGATGCGGGACTCGGAGGCCGTCAGGTTCTCCACCGCCACGGCGATGCTGTTGATCGCCGTGCCCATCTGGTTCTGCGCGGCGCCGAGCTTCGCCCGGAACGTGGACACCTGGGCGATCGCCGTGTCCACGGAGGCCAGCAGCGTGTCCGCCTCCGCCGAGGTCGAAACCGCGTTGTTGTTCACGATCAGCGTGTCCAGCTTGTTCGCGTCGCCGAGCGCGCTGGCGCGCATGTCCGCGAAGTTCAGGGAGATGTCATCACCGACCTCGGCGCCGACGCGGAAGACCGCGTTGCTGGCGGCGGTGGTGATGACGGTCTTGGTGTCGAAGGCGGCGGCAATGGTCGCCCCGGTCACGTTGCCGGCGTTGGCGTCGTGCGACAGGTTCAGGGTGACCCCGAGCTCGTCGAAGGTGACCGCCTGCGTGCCGTTGGCGCCCATGTCCTGGACGGTGAACGTCTCGGAGCGGGTGAACCCGTTGGTCGTGGTGGAGAGGGTCAGCACGGCGGCGGCGGCGGAGGCAGTGTAAGTGTTGGAGCCCTCCGCGTTGCCAACATCGATGCTGGCGACGGAGACCGTCGCGCCGTTCGCGACCGCGGTGACCGTGTCCGCGGTGGACGCGCCGGCGTCCAGCGTGACCGCCATCGCGCCGGTCAGCAGTTGCTGCCCGTTGAACCGCGTGCGGCTCGCGATGTTGTCGAGTTCCGACCGCAGGGCCACCATCTCCTCGCCGATCGCCTGCCGGTCGGTGGAGGACAGCGTGGTGTTGCCGGCCTGGACGGACAGCTCACGCACGCGCTGGAGGATGGAGTGGACCTCGCTGAGCGCGCCCTCAGCGGTCTGCAGCATCGAGATGCCGTCCTGCGCGTTGCGCTGGCCCTGGCGGAGGCCGCCGATCTGGGCACGCATCTTCTCGGAAATCGCGAGCCCGGCGGCGTCATCCGCAGCACGGTTCACGCGCAGGCCGCTGGAGAGCTGTTCGAACAGGCCGCCAAGTTTGCGGTTGGTCGAGGCGAGGTTTCGCTGCGCGTTGATCGCGGCGACGTTCGTGTTGATCTGGAGCGACATCTTGGCCTCCTGTGCCGGTGTACAGCGCGGCGTCCATACCGCGCCGTGCGGAGCGCACAACCGCGCCCTGTCACACAGCGATCTTCGGGGCTGTGGAGGGAGCAGCGATCAGGGAGAGCCCGGGGGGAGGCGGGTCAGTTCCCCGCGGTCGTGTCAGTCTGGATGACTATGACCACCTGGGCGTAGTCCTCATCGTCCGGAGAGAGGTCGATCTGGACGGAGCCAGCGAGACTGTCCGCCGCGTCCCTGAAGTCGATCCGCGTCGCGAAGCCAACGGGCGCGTCGGCCACGATCTCCCAGCCTGCGGCCTCCAGCCCGGCGCGCACCCGCTCCACGACGGCGGTGGTGGGGTCGGTGGACACCAGGCTGGCCTGCCAGAACGAACCGGCCGGCTCCTTCGTCCACGAGTAACCCAGGGGCGTCAGCCCATCAAACGCACTGCGAGCGGGGAACGAGGACGGAAGGGCGATCCCGGCCGGAGGGGTGAACGGCAGGGCGCCCACCATGGACGCCGGTGCGATCTGCAGCAGGTAGGTGATCGAGGCGAACGAGCCCGCGGCAAGCCCCGTCAGGGCCGCCTCCAGGTCATCGCGCGTGGCCACGGCGGTGCCGCCGGCTGAGGTGATCCGGTCACCCTCCCGCAGCCCCGCAGCCCTGGCCAGGCCGGCCCGGGTGGACTGCACTGCCAGGTCGGAGCCGATCTCGGCGTCCAGGAGCGGGATGATCGACCCGCGCGGAACCGTCAGGGTGGTGGCGGTCCCGTCGCGATCCACGATCAACTCAAAGGTGGAGAGCGCCGGGACCGGCTGCACCACCGCCGTGCCTTCCAGGTCGCCGCTGCGGGTCGACTGGAAGGAGACCAGCGTGAAGGCGGCGCCCGCCTGTCCGCCGGTGACCTGCCACGGCGTCTGGTCCAGCTGCATAGCGAGCGTGTCCGCCGCCTCGGCGACGGTCCCGCCCGGGAGGTCGTACAGCAGCCAGATGAGGTTGGAGCCGTCCGTCCGACGGATCAGGTAGGAGCCCAGCAGTTCGCCCTGCGGATGCACGGGCAGCGTGACCCGGTCAGCCTCTGGCGTGTCGGCGGTGGCAGACGGGTTCAGGAGGTCGGAGAAGCCCGGCGGCAAGGCGCGGTCAAAGACGAGGACCTCCGCCTGAGGCTCCTCCCCGAGTCGGAGCCAGCGGTCTGCGAGCAGCGTGCCGGCACCCTCGGGTGCCTTGTCACTGCTGCAGGCACCCAGCAGCACTGCACAACATGCCAGGAGGACGGCGGGGAGCAAGCGGACTCGACGAAGCATCTACGCCCTCCCGGCGCCGTGGGAAGCGCTCATCCTACCAGCGAGGCTCAACCGGCTGCCAAAACGCAACGTCCCGCGCGAGTTCGCGCGGGACGTATGTGAGATCGAGTGGGGTGGGTGAGGGGATTTGAACCCCCGATCTTCAGGGCCACAACCTGACGCCCTAACCGCTAGGCCACACCCACCACCGCGAAGCCAATCGTAACATTGCCCTTGCTCAAGGGGCCAACACGCCCAGCGCCGCCCGACCGGGATCCAGCACCAGCGCCTGGGACGGCAGATACCGCGGGGCGGCGTCACCGAGGATCGCCGCCAGGTAGTCCTTCGTCTCCTGCGGTAGGGACGCTTCCCACTGCTCGCCGTGCGTCTCCACCGCGGACCGGATGCGGCCCATACCGGCGTTGTAGGACGCCACCGCCTTCCGGACGTCGCCGCCCCACGATGCCAAGTTGTCGCGCATCGTCTGCGCCCCAGCCACCAAGCTCGCCACGGGGTCACGTCGGTCCACGTTCTGGTAGTACTGCGGCATCAACTGCGCGATGCCTTCGGCACCGGCGGAGGAGACACGCGCGCCGTACACGACGTCCGGGATGAAGCCGGACTCCTGAGCGATCTGCCGCTCGAAGAGCGCGCCGTACCCGGGCCCAATGATCTGTTCGGCCGTGGTGCGGCTCAGGGCGCGCCAGCCGTACGGATCCTCGGCGTCCCCGGTCGATTGGCGTGCGAGTTCGGCGTCCAGCCAGCCGGGCATCGCCGTGAAGCCGTCCACGGAAAGCGCGCCCTCGTCCGTCGCGCCCATCATCGCGCGGGCCAGCGCACCGCCACCGCGGAGCGCGGCGACCTCCGCACGGATCCGATCGACCTGCGCGAGCGGGACATCAAGGTGACGATCGAGCGCGGTGGAGAAGCCACCGTTCGGGACGCGCGACCGTGCGGCGGCCGGGGTGGCCGCGGCAGCAGCAGCCGCGCGGATGCCGTCAATGGTCACGGGGTCAGGCTATCGGTGCGCCGGGCGGGCGCCGTATCGGGACTTACCCGAGATTCCGGCCGCTAGAGCGTCTCGCCGAGGCCGTAGTACTTGCCGCCGAAGAAGACGAGCGGCGATGCGTCAGGACGCTCCACTCGCATCTCCTGGATCCGGCCGACCACGATGGTGTGATCGCCGCCGTCGTACTGCTGCTCGATGCGGCAGTCCATCCAGGCCATCACACCGTCCAGGATCGGCGAGCCGGTCGGCCCCTCGTGGAAGGGCTGGCCGCCCATCGGGCCTTCCTTCTCACCGGGCGAGGCGAAGAACTGCGACAGCGCCTTCTGGTCGTGCGCCAGCACGTTCACCGCGAACGCCTCGGCCTGCTCGAAGATGGCGTGCATGGAGGCGCGGTGGTCAACACAGATCAGCAGCAGGGGTGGATCCAGCGACAGGGAGGTGAAGGAGTTGGCGGTCATGCCTCGGGTCTTGCCGCCATGTGCGACCGTGACCACGGTCACCCCCGTGGCAAACCGGCCCATCGTCTCGCGGAAAGTGCGCGTCTCGATCGCTGGCTCGGCCATAACCCCTCCTGCGGTGGGTGAGCGGCGGCATCGTAGCATGCGCCGAGGGGCTGTCCGGGAGGCATATACTTCCCCCGCATCACGGGGGTGAGCCATGCCTCAGGTCACTGCGAACGGCATCCGGATCAACTACGAGTTCACCGGCGAGGGGGCCCGCACCATTGCGTGGACGCACGGTATCGGCAGTTCGCTCAACTACTGGACGGACGACCTGCCGAAGTTCCCCGGCTTCCGCCACCTCACCTACGACGTCCGCGGCATGGGCGAGTCGGAGCGCACGGCTGGCCCGGTCTCGCTGGAACTCTGGGCGAAGGACCTCGCGGGGCTCCTCGATGCGCTCGATATCCCCCAGGCGCTGATCGCCGGCTCCTCGATGGGGGGCGCGATCTCCATGCGCTTCGGGATCGACTTCCCGGAACAGACCACCGCGCTCATGCTGCTCTCCACCTCCAGCCGGGTCGGCGCCGCCGCCACGGCCGGGTGGATGAAGCGCGCGGACGAGACCGAGCAGACCAACCCGTATCTGGCCGCCGCCCAGCGGGCGGTGGCCGCGTACAACATGGACGAGGAACTAAAGGCTGTGGCCGTGCCGACGCTCATCCTCGTGGGCGACGCCGATGCCACCACGCCTGCGGGCGGCTCCGTGATCATGTCGCGCCTGATCCCGCACTCCGAACTGGAGATCTACTCGGGCGTGGGGCACGCGCCGTTCCACGAGGAGCCGAAGTCAGTCGAGCGTGCGAAACGCTGGCTCGCGCAGTTCCGCCCCGACTAGCCCCGCCCTGGCGACCACCGCACGAGGCCCGGCTATCCGCCGGGCCTTGTCGTTGTGCCCCCGCCGGCCACGGGCACTGAGGGGGTGTAAGCCGCACCTGTGTGAGAATCGAGCCTATGACGACTCAGGAACTCCCCCGCGACCGCGATGAACGCGAGGAGCGCGAGGCGATCGAGGACGAGCGCGTCGCCGTCGTCACCGACCTCCTGGAGGCCGGGGACCCGGAAGGCGCGGCCGAGACCCTCGCCGACCTGCGCCCCGCTGAAGTCGCGTACGTCCTGGAACACCTCGATGACGACGAGGTGGCGGAGGTCGTCGCCCAGCTCGATACGGATGTCCTGACGGACGTCATCGAGTTTGCGGAACCGCACACCCGCTCCGAGATCGTGCAGTCCCTGGACGCGGAAGCCCTCACCGAGGCGCTGACCGAGATGCCGGACGACATTGCGGCGGACGTGGTCCAGGACCTGGACCCGGAGGCAGCCGCGATCGCGATGGAAGGGCTGACGGAGGAGCGCCGTCAGGAGATCGAACAGCTCCTCACCTACCCGGAGGACACCGCCGGCGGCCGCATGACCGGCCAGGTCATCACGGTCTCACCCGAACTTACGGTCTCGGACACCGTGCGCAGTCTCCGGGAGACGACGGCCGACACCGACCGCCCCTTCTACCTCTACGTCACGGATACCCACCGCCACCTGCTCGGCGTCCTGAACCTCCGTGCACTCCTCACGGCGCGCGCCAGCACGCCGGTGACGGACGTGATGCGCTCCGACGTGATCACCGTGGAGGCCTACACCGACCAGGAAGAAGCGGCGCGACTCCTCGCGCGTCACAACCTGCTCGCCCTGCCGGTCGTCGACGCCGACGGCCGTCTGCTGGGCACGGTCACGAGCGACGACCTGATCGATGTCCTTGAAGAAGAGGCGTCCGAGGACATGTACCGCATGGTGGGCGTGCACGAGGAGGAGGACCTCAGCGGCGTCTGGGGTTCCGTCCGCCACCGCCTCCCGTGGCTGATGGTGAACCTGGTTACGGCGCTCTCTGCCGCGTGGGTCGTCTCACGGTTCGAGGGCACGGTTGAGCAGGTCGCGATCCTCGCCGCATTCCTCCCCGTGATCGGCGGCCAGGGCGGCAACGCCGGCATCCAGACGCTCACGGTCATCGTGCGGTCGATGGCGCTGGGGCGTATCGGCCTGCGCGACACCTCCCACCTGATCTGGCGGGAGGCCCGGGTGGGCATCCTACTGGGCTCGTTCACAGGGCTTGCGGTCGGCCTCGTTGCCTATGCGTGGCAGCACAACCCCTGGCTGGGCGGCGTGATCATGCTCGCGCTGCTGGTGAATATCACCGTGGGTGTGATCGCCGGCGTGGTCATCCCCATGGCGCTCGAGAAGCTCCACCAGGACCCCGCGCTCTCCGGGGGCATCTGGCTCACCACCGCGACCGACCTGTCCGGGTTCTTCGCGTTCCTGGCGACCGCCACGGTCCTGGTTGAGCGGCTCAACTAGGCCCCGCCCCCTGCGGCTACGCGCGTGCGAGGAACGCCAGCGCCGCCACGGCGCGGAACGCCTCGGCGAAGTCCACCCAGCGGCGCGTGATGCTTGCCGCCTTCAGCGCGGGCCAGCGCGCACCGGCCGCGTCCAGGATCTCGCCGACCGTCCGCGCGCCATCGATCGCGCCCATGAAGTGCCGCGCGAGGGCATCCGCCTGCACGACCACGTCGCGCTCCGGACCGAAGGTGCAACGGAACTCGTTGCCGGCGTTACCCAGCACCTGCTTCACCTGCTCCGAGAACCCCCACGAGCACCAGGCGGGCACGGCCGCGCGGTCGTCCGCCGCGAGACGTTCGCGCGCCGGCGCGTCGTCGCGCTCGAGGAAGCACTCGTGCTTCGTCATGCCGCCGTGCATCAGTTCCGCGACCGCGTCTGGCGCCCCCGCCTCCACTGGCACGTCCAAGCGCGCGAGGTAAGTCGCGGGCTCGTACGCCCGGGGGACCGACCACTCCAGGACGCGCATGCCGGCGTCGTGCGTCCAATCGTGCAACTCGGGGACGGTGTAGGAGCGGTCCTGCGTGTGCAGGAGCAGGTCGTAGGCGCCGGCGTCACTCTGGATGATCTCGCCCCGGAAGCCCTCGTGCTCCATCAGGCCGCGGCGCGTGCGGTTCTCCGCGGGCAGTGAGGCCAGCGTCTGGCGCAGGATCGCGAGGCGGCGCTCCGGCCCCAGGTGCGCAGGCGCCAGGCGACGCATCAGTGACTGCATCAGGTAGACGGGCTCCCGTCCGTAGGTGGCGTACACCATCATCGCCAGCCCACCGGACGGCTTGAGCATGGAGTGCAGCGCCCGCAGCCCGGCCTCCGGCGAGGCGAGGTGGTGCAGGACGCCCGAGCAGACGACGAAGTCGAACTCGCCCAGGCCAAGCGAGGGGGCGTCCTCGATCGCCGCCTGGACGAACGTGACGCCCTCGATCCCGCGCACCTCGGCGCGCCGCCGCGCAATCGCGAGTGATGCCGCCGAGAAGTCCAGGGAGACGATGCGCGCGCCCGTGCCGCGCAACTGCTCGCCCAGGAACATCGTGTTGTCACCGGTGCCGCATCCGGCATCCAGCACCGAGAAGGTGGCGTCGAAGCGTCGCCGGCCCGCCCACAGGAGCGAGTTCACGCGATGCAACTCGCACACCATCGGCTGGCGGAGTTGGTCCAGTTCCCGCTCCGGGTCCCGGTGCGGGTACGGAAGCACCTCGTACTGCTGCTGGACACGTTCGAGCACGGCCATGAGGGCACCTCCAGGGCGGACACGCTGAGCCAGTCTCCGCCGCCCCCCGTGTCCTCGGCATCGGGGAAGTCCCCGACACGGCCTCGGAAACGGGCCGGGCCCCCGCCATGCGGCGGGGGCCCGGGGACCGACCTCGAGGGGACGAGGATCAGCCGAGCAGACGGAGGACCGACTGCGGGGCCGCATTCGCCTGCGACAGGACGGCGACGCCGGCCTGCTGCATGATCTGCCGAGTCACCATCTCCGAGGACACCTTCGCGATGTCCGCGTCCCGGATCCGGGACTCGGATGCGCTCATGTTC
>JAUXUW010000068.1 GCA_030684635.1 Dehalococcoidia bacterium | reverse complement strand
CCACCAGCACCATGCCGGGTTGCCCCGTCGGTTCGGGGCGCTGCTCGGGGTCGCCAGAGGAGCCCGGTGTCCCGGCATGCGCGGGCAACCAGATGCTGCACGTGGTCCCGATCCCGACATCTGACGCGAGCAACAGCCGGCCCCCGTGGTGCTGCACGATACCGGCCGCCATCGACAACCCCAGACCGGTCCCCCGATCGACGGGCTTCGTGGTGAAGAAGGGATCGAGCGCGCGGGCGCGGACCTCCTCGCTCATGCCGGTGCCGTTGTCCACGACCTCCAGCACCACACCGGGAATCCCGTCTTGCCCCACCACCCGGCCGCTCAAGTAGATCGACGGCTCGTAGGGCTCGGCTGACAGGAGCGCGCGTTCCAGAACGGCATCCCGCGCGTTGACAATCAGGTTCATCAGCACCTGCTGGATCTGTCCCGAATCCGCCTCGATCACCGGAAGGTCGTCCTCGGCGATCACCTCGAACCAGATGCGACGGTCGAGTACCTCGCGGACCAGCACGGCGGTCTCGGACAGCAGCAAGCCCGGGGACACCACTGCGCGCACGGTGTCCTCGCGCCGGCCGAAACGAAGCAACTGCCGGACCAGGTCCGTCGCGCGTCCGGTGGCCTGGTCCGCGATCTCCAGCCAGCGGCCATCGCCGGGGGCGCGCTGAGCCATCTCGACGCCTCCACGGATCGCGGTGAGCAGGTTGTTGAAGTCATGGGCCACGCCGGCGACCAGCGTGCCGAGGGCCTCCGTCTTCTGCAGCTGGCGGAGGTGCTGCTCCGTCGCTTGCTGCTCGGTGAGATCCATCATGATGCCGATGAACCGGCGCTCGCCGGAGGTGGCACTCGCCTCCGCTACGGTGAGCTGCGCCGAGAACTCGCTCCCATCTCGCCGGCGTGCCCGGATCTCCCGAGTCCGGCCGATCACCGACCCCTCGGGGGTGGATGACTCCCCCGTTGCCAGGTAGTGCGCCAGGTAGCGATCGTGCTGGCTGACCGTCACGTCCCCCGCCAGCGTCGCCACGTTCCGTCCGCGCAGCTCGTCGTCGTTCCAGCCAAAGGCCCGCTCGGTTGCGGGGTTCGCCTGAAGGATCAGGCCACGGCCGTCAATCACGACGATCGGCAAGAGGGAGGCGTTGATAATGCTCAGCACCTCTTGCGCCTGCGCCTGCACGCGCTCCCGGAGCCGGACCTGCTCTGTGATGTCCTGCGCGCTGCCATACACGCGTTCGGGCCGGCCGTCCGGCCCCACGATCACCATGGCGACCTCATGGACCACGCGGAGCGCGCCGGTCGCGTCGTACACGCGATACTCCAGGTCCCAGCCCGTACCGTCCTGCATGCCCTCCACGACTCGCTCGCGGAGCATGTGATGGTCGCCTGCGTGGGCGCGTGACAGGACGAACTGGTGCGAAGGAGTGAGCGAGTCCGGCTCCAGGCCGAAGATCCGATACAGCTCGTCCGACCACCAGAGCGTGTCGGTGGCCGCCTCCCACTCGTACGTCCCGACGTGAGCCATCTGCTCACCGCGCGTCAGGCTTTCCGACACGCGGCGCAGACGCGCCTCGGTCAGAGCGCGCGCCGTGATGTCCTGGATCGTGCCGTGCACCCGCTCCGGCTGGCCATTCGTGTTCCGCGCGATCTCGGCTCGGTCGCGGACGATCCGTTCCACCCCGCTCGTGGAGCGAATGCGGTACTCGACATCCCAGCCGGTGCCGGATTCCACCTGACGGAGCACGAGATCGCGGTGGGGTGCCTGTTCATCCGGCGGCATGTGGCTCAACGCCAGCGCGAGCGTGGGCGTCACGCCCCCGCGCTCGTACCCGTACAGGTCATAGAGTTGATCGGACCACCAGAGCGTATCGGCACCACGCTCCCACTCGTATGAACCCAGCAGGGCCAGGTGCTCACCGTGGTTCAGACTGTCGCTCAGCCGGCGAAGGTCTTCCTCTGCGTGCATCCGGTCGGTGATGTCCAGGTTCGTCCCCTGGATCTCGACCACCCTGCCAGACTCGTCGCGGGTCAGCAGTGCACGCGTCTGGACCCATCGGACCTCGCCGCTGGGACGGACAATCCGATGTTGCATCTCGTAGGCGGATGCGTCCCCGGCCACGGCCCGCCGTTGAGCGGTGACCACCCGGTCACGGTCGTCCGGATGAAAGAGAGCAGCCACCTCGGCCGCCGACGGCTGTCCCATCGACGGGTCAACGCCATACAGGCGGAACATCTGCTCCGACCATGCCATGACGCCAGTTTCGATGCTCCACACCCAGTCGCCGATCTGGCCGATCTCCTGGGCGCGGCGCAGTCGGTGTTCCCGATCGAGCAGTGCGGTCTCGGCGCGCGCCTGCTCGGTCACGTCCTGGACCGTGCCGATCATCCGGACGGGAGTCCCGAGCGGATCGCGGATCACCTCCCCGCGTTCCTGCACCACTGCCACGCTGCCGTCCGGACGAAACACGCGATGGCGAACTCGGTAGGCGGCAGTCCCGGCCAGCGCCGCCTCAACGCCGCCAGTCACCATCGGTCGGTCCGCCGCCGGGATCATCTCCAGCAGGCTCCTGAAGGTGACCTCAAGCGTGTCCCGCGAGACGCCAAAGATGCGGAACGTCTCATCCGACCAATCGATCCTGCCGGTGGAGATGTCCCAGTCCCATGAGCCCACGCGCGCGACCGCCTGTGCCTCCATGAGCCGGCGACGCTCACGCTCAAGCGACGCGTGGTACTCCGCCTCCACGGTGATGTCGCGCACCGCGCCGCGGTACGCGATCACCTCGCCCGCGGCGTCATGGACCGGCGCCGCGTTGTTCACGATCCAGCGGACCTGCCCGTCCGGTCGGACAATGCGGTACCGGAGTCGAAACGGACGCCCGTCGTTGATGGCTTCCGCAGCGGTCGTCAGGAGATGCCGATCGTCCGGGTGACACATGAGCCACCGGTGTTCCGCCGTCGGCTCGAAGGTGTCTGGCTCACCGGCGATCCGGTACAGCTCCAGCGACCACACGTTGGCCTGCGTGCGCAGGTCCAGGTACCACGTGCCGACCCCGCCGAGTCGTTGCGTCGCTTCGAGCTCGTCGGCGAGGCTGCTGACGCGATCCTGGTGGTCATCCATGGGCACCGACTCCTGGCGGATGGTGGTCGCGCACGAGCTGGCGCCGCGCGCAGGGTACCCACGCCAGAGTTTCGAAGATAATCAAGTCGATATTCGCCAAACGACCTCAACGAATATCGACGGGCGCGAGGAAGCAGCCGCAGGCAACGTGGCGCAGCACGGAGTCGGGGACATCTGGAGGTGTTGAGAGGCGCCAGCCCACCGCACGCACGCGGACAGTCAGGACGAGGGCGTACTCGCAGGGATGACGTAGCCCACGCCGTACGCCGTCTGGATCAGGTCGCCGGCATCGATCTTGATCAACTTCCGTCGGAGGCGCGAGACGTGCTGCTGGATAAAGTTCGCGTCCGCCAGCGCGCTATAGCCCCACACCTCGCGGCACAGATCATCGGGCTGCACCGGCACGCCGTTGCGGGTGAGCAGCGCCCGCAGGATGCCCGCTTCTGACCGCGTGACCCGCACGGAGGCGCCGCCGCGGCGTGCCTCACCGCTGTCTAGGTGCAACTCCATACCGTCGGGCCCATACAGGACCGCCTCAGCCGGCCGGACGCCCGCGCGCCGCAGCACCGCG
Source organism: Dehalococcoidia bacterium (assembly GCA_030684635.1). Taxonomy (GTDB): domain Bacteria; phylum Chloroflexota; class Dehalococcoidia; order UBA2979; family UBA2979; genus W-Chloroflexi-9. The sequence continues at coordinate 4,432 of JAUXUW010000068.1, read as the reverse complement.
TCCACGCGGCGTGAGAGCTCGGCGATATGGACCGGCTTCACCACATAGTCGTCCGCACCCGCATCAAAGCCCGCGATGCGGTCCTCCACCGTGTCGGCGCCGGAGACCACGATGATCGGGACGCTCGTGGTCTGCCGGAAGTAAGAGCACAGGCTCAGCCCGGACCCATCCGGCAGGTGCACGTCCAGGATCACAATGTCCGGTGTCGCCGCCTCAAAGCGGGCGCGTGCCCGTGCCAGCGTCCCGGCCAGCTCCACCTCGAACCCATCCATCGCAAGCGCGTGCTGGATGGCCGGCCCCGTGAGCGGGTGATCTTCGACCACCAGGAGGCGAGCACGCGGCCGGGCGCTCTCCGTGGTCGTCACACCTACGGCCGCTGGATCCATGCGCGCTCCCACTTCGTCCGTCGTCATTCTGTCGCCCGGACGCGCACCCCGAGCGTCCAATTCTGACACTCTGCTGACAATCGGGCGGCCTGCCCTCGGGAAGCGTTGCGGGGTAACATCCCGCGGGTCGCTCACAGCGAAGCCCGCCAATGTCGGGCTTCGTTCCTAGAGGTCACGTTGGAGCGGGAGACGAGGCTCGAACTCGCGACATCCTGCTTGGAAGGCAGGCGCTCTACCACTGAGCTACTCCCGCGCGGAGTGCGTCGATCCTAGTCCGAGGCGCCCTCGCCGCCAACGTCGTGCCTTCCAGCAGGACGCCGTCGTCGTGTCGCGCTTGGCCGCGCTCCCGAATTCCTCATATATTCGCCGGGGGCCAATCAGGGGATGCGCGTGCCCAGAGTCGCACTCATCACTGGTATCACCGGTCAGGATGGTTCCTACCTCGCCGAGCAACTCCTTGACCTCGGCCACGAGGTCCACGGGCTGATCCGCCGGTCCTCCTCCTTCAACACCGACCGCATCGAACACCTCTACGTGGATCCCCACGTGGAGGGCGCCCGGCTGAGGTTGCACTACGGCGACCTCTTGGACTCCTCCTCCCTCCGACGCCTGATCGAAGAGGTCCGCCCGGACGAGGTCTATAACCTCGCCGCGCAGAGCCACGTCCGCGTCTCCTTCGACATGCCCGAGTACACCGCCGCCACCATCGTGCAGGGCACCACGAGCCTGCTGGAGGCGATCCGGCAGTCGGATGTCCGACCCCGCTTCTACCAGGCCGGGAGCAGCGAGATGTTCGGCGCGGTGCTCGAACCCTGGCAGAACGAGTCGTCGCCCTTCCGTCCACAGAGCCCCTATGCGGCGGCGAAGGTCGGCGCACACGCGATGGTGCGCGTCTACCGCGAGGCCTACGGCCTGTTCGCCGTGAACGGGATCCTCTTCAACCACGAGTCTCCCCGCCGGAGCCCCACCTTCGTCACGCGCAAGATCACACGCGGGGTGGCCCGCATCCTCGCGGGGGTGGACGCCGGGCTGTTCCTGGGAAACCTGGAGGCTCACCGCGACTGGGGATACGCACCCGAGTTCATGGAGGCCGTGCGGCTCATGCTGCAGCAGGACGAGCCGGATGACTACGTGATCGCGACCGGTGAGACGCACTCAGTGCGTGAGTTCTTGATGGAGACGTTCCGTCTCGCGCAGTTGGATCCAGATCGTTATGTCCATTTCGACCCGGCCTACCTCCGCCCCGCTGAGGTCGACTCACTGCGCGGGGACGCATCGAAGGCCGCCGAACGCCTGGGGTGGACGCCCCGCACGAAGTTCGCCGAGATCGTGCGGATCATGCTCGAGGCGGACTGTCGCGAGGTCGGCCTGGACCCGGCGAACGTGCTGCTGCCCGCCGACGAGGTGGTGTGATGGGCGACTGGTTCGCATCGCGCCGGGTGCTGGTCACGGGCGGATCGGGCTTCCTCGGGCGCTTCCTCGTCGATGGCCTGCGCACCCGCGGCACGGCGGAGGTCTTCGCGCCGCGCAGCGCGCAGTACGACCTGCGCGACCCCGCCGCGACCGAGCGCGTGATCGCGGAGACGCGGCCGGACGTGATCATCCACGCCGCCGCTGTGGTCGGCGGGATCGGCGCGAACCAGGAGCACCCGGGCCAGTTCTTCTACGAGAACGCGATCATGGGCATCCACCTGATCGAGGCGGCCCGCCGCCACGGCGTCGAGAAGACCGTCGTCGTCGGCACCGTCTGCGCCTATCCCAAGTTCACCCCGACCCCGTTCTCCGAGGACGACCTGTGGGACGGCTACCCGGAGGAGACGAACGCGCCGTACGGCCTGGCCAAGAAGATGCTGCTGGTGCAGTTGCAGGCGTACCGGCAGCAGTACGGGATGAACGGGATCTTCCTGCTGCCCGCCAACCTGTACGGCCCCGGCGACAACTTCGACCCCGCCTCCTCGCATGTGATCCCCGCGCTCGTCCGCAAGTGCGTGCTGGCGCAGGAGGCGGGAGACGCTTCGATCCCCGTCTGGGGCACTGGCGCTGCCTCCCGCGAGTTCCTCTACGCCGCCGACGCCGCAGAGGGCGTCCTGCTGGCGACCGAGCGGTACAACGACCCCGACCCCGTGAACCTGGGGACCGGCGACGAGATCACGATCCGAGACCTGACCGAGACGATCGCGCGCGTCACCGGCTTCACCGGCACGCTCGCCTGGGACCCCTCGAAACCGGACGGACAGCCGAAGCGACGCCTGGACACCACCCGCGCGGAGCAGCGCTTCGGCTTCCGTGCGACGACCCCCTTTGAGGTGGGCCTGCGCGAGACCGTGGAGTGGTACCGCGCGAACCGGCCGGCGTAGCCCCGTGGCGCGGTTCCTGCTCACGGGCCTGAACTACGCGCCCGAGCCGATCGGCAACGCGCCGTACACCGTCGCCTACGCAGAGGCGCTCGCCGCCGCCGGCCATCGCGTGGACGTGGTCACCGGCTACCCCCACTACCCCGAATGGACCGCCGACCGGCGTCGCCTCCGCTGGACGCTCGAGGAGTCCCGTGGCGTCCACGTCCACCGCGTGCCGCATGCCGTACCCGCCCGCCCGGACGCCCTGGGCCGGCTGTGGATGGAGGCGTCCTACGGGCTCGCCACGCTGCCGGTGCTCGCCCGGGCACCGTGTGACGCCGCGATCGGCGTCATTCCCACACTCTCGGGCGGCCTCGCGGCCCGCGTCGCAGGCGCCGTGCGTCGTCGCCCCGTCGGAATGCTCGTGCAGGACCTGATGTCGGCCGCCGCGCGCCACGGCGGGGTCCCCGGCGCATCGCCGCGCATCGCGCAAGCGGTGAGCGCCGTGGAGCGCCGCATCCTCGCGGGTGTGGACGTGGCCGTCGTTGCCCGCGGGTTCGAGTCCCCCGTCCGCGCGGCCGGCGCCCGCGCCGTCACCTTCATGCCGAACTTCACCACCCTCGCCATCGGCACGACCCGACCGCGCGAGGCAACCCGCGAACGCCTCGGCCTGCCGGCCGAGGCGTTCGTCGTCGGCTACTCCGGGAACCTCGGCTTCAAGCAGGACTTCGACACCGTGATCGCCGCCGCGTCCCTGCTCCGCGACTGCGCCGACCTCCACTTCCTCGTCGTCGGCGAGGGCAGCCAGCGCGACCGCATCGCCGAGGCGACCGCGAGCGGAGCGATGCGCGGCGTCCTGCACCCGCTCCAGCCGGCCCAGGAGGTCCCCGCGATCCTCGACGCCTCCGACGTGCTGCTCGCGCCGCAGCGCCCGACCGACGTCGATATGTCGATCCCCAGTAAACTCACCGCCTACTTCGCCTCCGGCCGTCCGGTCGTCGCCGCGGCCAGCGAGCAGAGCGAGACCGCCGCGCAGATGCACGCCTCCGGCGGTGGTGTCGTCGTCCGGCCGGAGGACCCGCCGGCGCTGGCGGATGCGCTACGCGCGCTACGCGCAGACGCCGGCCGTCGTTCCGCGCTCGGTGAGGCGGGGCGCCGCTACGCCGCGGAGGCGTTCGACCGGACGCGCGCCGAGGCGCGCTTCGTGGCGTGGGCGGAGACCCTCGCCGCGAGCCGCGGACGATGAGCCGCGCGTCCGAGCCTCGCGGCCCGGTCGCCACTGTCCGCCATCACGCGCGCGAGCACTCCGGCGCGCTCTTCGCGTTCCTCGCGCGCGGCTGGGCGAGCGGGGCCGGCCTGGTGCTGGTGCTGCTGGCGACCACCCGCCTCAGTCCAGCCGAGCAGGGCTACTTCTTCACCTTCCAGACGCTGCTGTTCTTCCAGTTCTTCCTGGAACTCGGCTTCGCCGTCGTCCTCACCCAGTTCGTCGCGCACGAATGGGCGCACCTCCACCTCGACGGCGGCCGCGTAGAGGGCGACCCGATGGCGCGGGCCCGGCTGGCGGGCATGGTCCGCCTGGCGCGGCGCTGGTACGCGGGCGCCTCCGCCGGGTTCCTGATCCTCGGGGCGCCCGCCGGCGCGCTCTTCTTTGCGCGGCGTGGCGAGGGCGGCGTGGAGTGGCTGGCGCCCTGGCTCGCGCTCTGCGTCGCA
>JAUXUW010000066.1 GCA_030684635.1 Dehalococcoidia bacterium | reverse complement strand
TGGCGATGCCGCCGCCGACGCAGACGACATCCGCCCGGTCGACCAGGTGCTTCAGGATCGCGATCTTGTCCGCGACCTTTGCCCCGCCCAGCACGATCCCGAGCGGGCGCTCCCCATTGGTGGCGACGCGGCCGATGTAGTTCAGTTCGCGCTCCATCAGGAGGCCGGCGACCGCCGGGAGGTAGTAGCCGACCCCGACCACCGAGGCATGCGCGCGGTGCGCCGTGCCGAAGGCGTCGGAGACGAAGGCGTCCGCCAGGCCAGCGAGTTGCCGGGCGAACGCGGGGTCGTTCGCCTCCTCCTGCGGATAGAACCGCACGTTCTCGAGCAGGAGGACGTCCCCGGGCTGCATAGCGGCGACGGCCGCCTCGACGTTGGGCCCGATGCAGTCGGAGACTGACCGCACCTCCTGACCCAGGAGCTTGGAGAGGTGCCGCGCGACGGGCGCGTTCCGTAGCTCGTCCACGAACTTCCCGCCGGGCCGCCCGCGGTGCGAGCACGCGATCACCTTCGCGCCCTGTTCGATCAGGTAGCGGAGCGTCGGGAGGGATTCCTTCAGGCGGTGGTCGTCCAGGATGACATCGCCATCAAACTGGACGTTGTAGTCGACGCGCAGAAACACGCGCTTCCCGGCGACATCAATGTCGCGGACCGTCTGCTTGTTCACGCACACCTCCGGAAGCAACCCGATCGCGGACAGGCTCGCGCCCGGCCAGCGGCGTCCGGGGGAGGCACACGCCTGACTCTTCGGATGATAGGGAGGCCCTCAGGCAGCATCAACGCGGCGCGCGCGGTCAGGACACCCGCCCCACGGCGGCATCCGCGAACTCCACGCACACCGCCAGTGTGCTCTCCGGGAGCCCGGCGCGCCTCAATCCATCGAGCGCGGCCCGCGTTTCCTCGCGAGCCATCTCCTCGGTGGCCACCCGTGCCCCCGTCGCCTCGATCCAGCGGCCCATCGCGGCGAGGTCGTCGGAGCCGCTAGGCGGACGGGCGTAGGCGCGGCGGAGTGCCTCCGCCTCCTCGCCGGGGCTGCTCAGCGCCACGATCACCGGGTAGGTCATCTTGCGGGCCGACAGGTCGTCGCCGACCGGTTTCCCGGTGATCGCCGGGTCGCCCCAGATGCCCAGGACATCGTCCACCGCCTGGAACGCGAGGCCGACGCGCCGCCCGAACTCGCGGAAGGCGTCTACGACCGGTGGCTCCGCGCCGCCGATCGTCGCGCCGATCGCGAAGGGGGCGGCGAACATCGCGGCGGTCTTTCCGGCTGCCATCTCCAGATACTCGGGCAGCGTTACGTCCTGCCGCGTCTCGAACGACATATCCAGGTACTGGCCCTGCACCAGGCGCAGGCAGGCCTCATCCAACTCGCGCATCGCCGCGAGCGTGCGGTCTGCCGGGACGCCGGCGTCCACCAGCCGGTACTGCGCGAGGCGGGCGACCACGAACATGCCGTCGCCGGTGTTGATCGCCTGGGAGGCGCCCGCGAACTTCCAGAGGTTGAGGCGCCCGCGTCGGAACTCGCTGGCGTCCTCGATGTCGTCGTGCAGCAGCGAGAAGTTATGCACCAGTTCCACGGCCGCCGCCGCCGGCAGGGCTGCCTCGGCGTCCCCGCCCGCCAGTTCCGTGGCCAGCAGCACCGCGACCGGCCGCATCAGTTTCCCGGGCGAGGCGCTGACCGCTGCCCCCTGCTGGTCCTCCCAGCCCAGGTGGTACCGCATCCACGCATAGAGCGGGCTCGCCGAGGAGCCGACCACGGCGCGCATCTCCTCCGTCACCAGCGGCCGGTACCGCGCCGCCCGTTCCGCCAGGCCACTCATGCGCCGCCTCCCGCCAGCGGCTCGATCACCAGCGTGGTCTCTGCTGCGGCCTCCACGGCCGCCCGACTGAACAGCAGCGGTCGGAACGCCCCCGCGAGGTACTCCGCGATGCAGTCGGCGTACCTCGGGTGCCCGGGGATGCCGCTCGTGCCCGTGGGCAGCATGAAGACGGAGGCGTCCCAGTCACCCGGGTCCATCACCAGCCGGACGCCCGGCGCCACCGATACGCGCGACTGCTCTCGCCACGTCGGCGACATCGCCTGGCTGACCGTGTTCACGTCCCCGCCGTACGGGTGGTCGCCGCGCGAGAAGCGCAGCCCCACCGCCGGCACGTCGTCGAGCGCATGCGCGAACCGGATGCGGTGGAGGGCGCCCAGCGACCACTGCGCGGGCGCTGCGCCGCAGCGGGCCGTGAGGGTGGAGGTGGCGCGCTCCACGGCGCCCCTCAGCTGCCGGTCACGGTCCTGCGCGCCATCGAACCACGGTGCACTCGCGGCCTCACTCGCCGCGACGATCGGTCCCTGCTGGCGGTAGGAGAAGGCGGAGTTCACCTGCGTCCCGCGCGCCCCGGCACCGAGGACGGACGGCCCCGCCTGGCCGGCGAGGCGTCCGGCAAGCAGACGCGCGAGCGTGCGCCAGGTCTCGAAGACAAGCCCGGCCGCCGCGCTCTCCGGGATCAGACGCCCGTCCCAGCGCTCGACCAGCGCGGCGGCCTCGGCCGTGACGGCCCCGCGCTCCACCATGAGCCGTGCCAGCCGGTGGAGGTTCGCCGAGTACCGATCCTGCTGGATCGCCGCGAACGAGGCGGTGTCGTGGCGGTCGTGTGCCTCCAGCAGTTCGCGGATGCGCTGGGCGCGGCACGGTTCGCACCATTCCTCGCCCAGTTCCAGGTCGCTGCCGGGCGCGTTGTTGGCGGAGACGACGATGCCGTCCGCCGGGTCGAGCAGGCTTGGCATGCGGTCGGCGGGCCAGATCGGGGGCGGCCCGGCAGATGTCGCCCCATCCTGCGGCAGCAGCCCTTGCCCGTGCGAGTGCTGCGGCACGCCGCCGGCCATCCGGTACCCGATGTGCCCGTCCACGTCTGCCATGACGAAATTGAAGGTCGTCCCCGTCCACTCCTGGATTGCGGCGTCCGCCTCGTGCAGGTTGCCCGCGTTCCAGAGCGCCGCGAACGGGGTGGCGAGGTCGCGGCCCTCGAGGACGGTCGAACGCATGGCGACGGCGCGGTGCTCCCCCGCCAGCGCTGGCCCTACGACCGGCCCGTGTCTCGTGACGAGTACCCGCTCCTCCACCGCCGCACCATCGCGCACGGCGATCCGCTCCGGGTGTTCCTCTGCGGTCGCCCAGCCCTCGGGTGTGCGGTAGTGACGAGGGTCGTTGGGGTCGTCGAAGCGCTCGATGTAGCAGTCGGAGACGTCTGCCATGCCGGCGGTAATTGACCACGCGACCTTCGCGTTATGTCCCATAAGGACGCCGGGGACGCCCGGCACCGTGGCGCCGACGAGGTCCAGGTCGTCTCCCTGCAGATGCGCGATGTGGAACAGCCCTGGCAGAGCCACGTCGACGTGCGGGTCGCCGCCCAGGAGCGCGTGGCCGGAGGTGGTGCGTTCGCCGGTGACCGCCCAGGCGTTGGAGGCGAGCCCGGAGCCGACGCCGGCCACCATCGCGGCGCGGTAAGCCTCCAGCACCCGTCCGGCGAGTTCCGGCTCGTACGGCCGTCCCGTTACCGTGCCGTGCGGCGGGTGCACCGGGTCGACGACGGCGGCGAGGTCTGCGCCGAGCGAGGCAGCCAGCCGCTCGCGGACCAGTTCGGAGTTCCAGTTCCCGGCGAAGCCGAAGGTCACGAGGCGAGCGACGAGCAGCGTGTCCGAGACGCTCCACGGCTCAAAGCCACACCGGAGCAACTCGAACTCGGGCGGCAGCGCCGGCAGGTCGGCGACGCCGGCGTTCACCCCGGCCACATACGCCTGCAGCAGCGCGGCGACCTCCCCGTCCACCGTACCGGCATCGTGCGCGGCGGCGCGATGGAGGCCGACGCGCCGCATCAGCCGGTCGCTCGACAGCAGCCGTGCCCCGCCGACCTCGGCGAGGCGTCCGCCTCCGAGGCGGCGCGCGCCTTCCATCTGGAAGAGGCGGTCCTGCGCGTGGACATAGCCCTGCCCGAAGAAGGCGTCGACGGGTGTCGAGGCGAAGACGTGCGGGATGCCGTGGCGGTCGCGGATCACCCTGACGGGCGCACTCGTGCCGCTGACGTGGGTGACTCCGTCCGGGCGCGGGAAGGCGAGATGTCGCGCCTCCGAGGTGAGGGCGCGCCCGAGCCCGCGCGCAGCGGCGATGACGCCCGTGGCGCGTGCCCGCGAGATGGCCATGGAGGGCTAGGCGCCCGCGCCGGTGGCGGCGCGGGTCTCGTCGTCGATCGCCTTGACCTTGTTCAGCCGGCGCTCGTGCCGTCCGCCCTCGAAGGAGGCGTCGCGGAAGGCGCGCATCACGTCCGAGGCGACGCCGCGGCCGATCGCCCAGGCGCCCAGGCAGAGCACGTTCACGTCTGTGTGCTCGCGCGCACGCCTCGCAGAGAAGGTGTCGTGGCAGACTGCCGCGCGGACGCCGTGGAGCTTGTTCGCGACGATCGAGGGGCCGACGCCGTTGGAGCAGATGAGGATGCCGAAGT
>JAUXUW010000057.1 GCA_030684635.1 Dehalococcoidia bacterium | reverse complement strand
CGCTCGCCGACCTCGCCGCGCTGCTCGACGCAACGCCGCGCCGGCCCGCGGAGCACGCCGCGCGCCTGGACGCGGCGCTGTTCGGCACCGGCGGCCTCGTCCGTGCCGTGACGGAGGACTACCCCGCGCTGGACGTGGAGGTGCAGGCGCTCCGCCGCGAGTTCGCCGCAATCCGCATGGTCGACCAGGAGGTCGGACAGGAGCCGGTCACGCTCCCTGCCTTCGTTGACGCGCTCGAGGTGCGGATGCAGCGCCCGTCCACGCTGATCCGTCAGCCCGGCGGCGTGCTGCTCGCGCCCATGCACACGCTCCACGGCCTGCGCTTCAGGCACGTGCTCGTGGGCGGCCTGTCGGAGGGCGAGTTCCCGGTACCGCGCCGCACGGACACCTTCCTGGATGCCGAGGCGCGCGCCGCGCTCGCCACGGCCGGCCTTGTGCTGCCGCCGGAGCCCCGCGCGTCGGAGGACGAGCTGTGGCGCACGGCGGTCACGCGCGCGACCGAAGGTACGACCCTGTGGCGCGCGAGGCTGGACGCGAAGGGACGCCCCGCCGCGGCCTCCTACTTCTTCGATGCCGCCGTCCCCGCCGAGGCCGTCGCCCGCGTGGAATCCGCGCCGCCGGCGGAGCGCACCGCCTCTGTCCGTGAACTGGCGATCAGCCTCACCTCGAAGTGGCCGGGGGAAGCGCGACGGCCGAAGGAGATGGCGGCATGGGACGCGATCGTGCGCGCCGCGCCGCCCGTGGAGCAGGCCCGACGATCGTTCGAGCCCGCCGGGCGTCACGAAGGGCAGGTGCCCGGCGTGGACGTGGGCTGGCTCATGGCGCCGAAGGACGGTTGGAGCGCTAGCCGGCTGGAGTCTTACCGCACCTGCTCCTTCCAGTTCTTCGCCCACTACGCACTGCAACTCGACGAACTGCGCGAGGAACGTCAGCAGGCGGACGCGGGCACGCGCGGCACCGTCATCCACCAGATCCTGGAAGACGCCGTTGCACCCCTCGTCGAGTCGGGACGCGCGCTCACCCCCGAGACCGTGGAGGTGGCTATCGCACGGCTGCGCGAGCGGGCGCACGGGCTGTGGGACGCCGCCCCGGCCCGCTACGCCTTCGGCCGCGCCGCCCTCTGGCGCTACGAGGGCGACCAGGCGATCCACCAGATGGAGGACCTGCTCCGGCGTGAGGCGACGACCAGCGCGGCGCTGGACCTCGATCGTATCGTCGGGGGCGAGGCGGACTTCACGCAGACGATAGAGGGCGATCCGGCGCTGCTGGTGCAGGCGCGCATCGACCGGCTGGACGAAGGGCCGGGCGTTATCCAGATCGTGGACTACAAGAGCGGCCGCTTCATCCCCCGCAAGGATGGGGAGTCCGGCGACAAATTGCAGTTGCAGTTGTACGCGCTGGTCGCGGGGCAAGCCCGCGCCGTCAGGCGCGTCGTCGCCCGCTACGCCTTCCTGCGCCTCAAGCCCGGCGAGACGGAATGGAGCCTGGACACCGACCGTCCCGAGGACGCCGCGATGCTGGCAGCAGCCGCGCAGGTCGCGCGCGACGTGCACACCGACGCGGATGCGGGGCACTTCGACGTGCGCCCGCGCGTTGCCACGTGCCCCTCCTACTGCGCCTTCATCAACGCCTGCCGCGTCAACCACTACACCCGCCACAAGCACTGGGAGCCCGCCGGTGCCGCTGACTGACGAACAGGCCGCCATCGTCGAGGCGGGCGATGTCGACATCGCCGTGTCCGCCGGTGCGGGCAGCGGCAAGACGCACGTCCTCGTGGAGCGCTACGTCCACCTACTCCGCGAGCACACGATCCCGCAGATCGTCGCGATCACCTTCACGGAGGCAGCCGCCGCGGAGATGCGCCAGCGCGTGCGGCGCGAGGTGATGCAGCGGCCTGAACTGGAGCATCACCGCCCGCACGTGGACGACGCGGTCATCGGCACGATCCACTCGCTCTGCCTCCGCCTGCTGCGCGAGCACCCCGTGGAGGCCGGCCTCGATCCCGGCGCGGACGTGCTGGCCGACGACGAAGCCGAACTCCTGCGCCAGGTCGCGGCCGTCGAGGCGATCGACGCGGCCGCCGAGGCGGGCGACGCACGCACGGAGGCGCTCCGTCTGATCGGCCTCTGGGCGATCGGCCAGCAACTGCCGCAGATGCTCGGCGCCCGCGACGAAGTACGCGACGCCTTCGCCGCCATGCCCGGCGGGGGGCCGGACGGCTGGGCGGAGGCGATCCGTGCGCAACTGGACGCCGCCTGCATGGAGGTCGTGGAGCCGCTGCGCGGACGCGTCGTCGACACCCTCGCGCTGATCCGCGCTGCGTGCCTGGACGACAGCGACCTGCTCGCCCGCAAGACCGAGGCCGCCGCGGCGCTCTTCGGTGACCCGATGAGCGGCGACTGGCGCGACTGGCACGGCCGCGCACTCGCAGGCGCGAACGCGATCGACCTCCGGGGCGGCGCACAGCGGTCGTGGAGCGAACCCGTCGCCGACCTGAAGGAAGAACTGAAGGCGTTGCGGACGGAGATCCGCGACCGCTTCGACGCCGTCCCCGCATGGAACGAGCACGACGAGGCGGCGATGGCCGCGCTGCCCGGCCTGCTCGCCCTGTTCGAGGATGCCTGCGCCCGCTACGGACGCGCGAAGGACGCGCGTCACGCCCTGGACTTCCTGGACCTGGAGGTGGAGGCGGTGCGGCTGCTGGAGGAGCACCCGGCCGTCGCGGAGGCGTGCCGCCGCCGCTACCGCCACATCATGGTGGACGAGGCGCAGGACGTCAGCCCGATCCAGGAGCGGCTGATCCGTCGCCTGATCGGGGAGGGCGAGGGACGCCCGCGGCTCTTCCTCGTCGGCGACGCCAAGCAGTCGATCTACGCGTTCCGCGGCGCGGACGTGACCCGCTTCGTGGCGCTGCGCGACCTGGTTCGCCAGTGGCAGGGGAAGTTGCTCCCGCTCTCCCGATCGTTCCGCACGCACCTCGCGCTGGTCGGTCACAGCAACACACTGTTCGACTTCATCTTCCAGGACGGCGCGGGCGGCGTGGAGATGGACAGCATGACGGGGCGCGAGGGCGACCCGCCCGCCGCGCCGCACCTCACGCTGATGCCGATCACGGCGGCCCGCGGCGAGCAGAACCTTGCCCGTCTCGCGGAGGCGAACCTGGTCGCCTCGGAGGTCGCGCGCCTGCTGGACGAGGACACGCCGGTCTGGGACAAGCGCGCCCGCGCCTACCGCACGATCCGCCCCGGCGACATCGCGATCCTCCTGCGGCGCTTCACGAACGTGCACGTCTTCGAGCAGGCGCTGGAGGCGTACGGCATCCCGTACGCCACGCCCAGCGGCACCGGTTTCTACTCCCGCGCAGAGGTCGTGGACCTCGGCAACCTGCTGCGCTGGCTGGCGGAGCCGGACGACGACATCGCCCTGATCGCGATCCTCCGGTCGCCGATGTTCGTGCTCGCGGACGACACGCTGCTCGCGCTCCGCGGCAACGGCGCGCGCCGCCCGCTCCTGCCCGCGCTCGGCGACCCGCCTTCCGGTCTCGACCCGGAGGAGGCGGCACGCTGCGCCTTCGCGGCCGGCCTCCTGCGCGACCTGCGCCGGGCCGCGCGCACCGCCTCCGCCGCCGACCTCGTGGAGACCGCGCTCGAACGCTCCGGATACGAGGCGTCGTGGGCGCCGATCAGCGGTGGCGAGCAGGTGCTCGCAAACATCCGCAAGCTCGTCCGGATCCTGCGCGGCCTCGCCGCATACTCGCTCAGCGCCGTCGTCGAGTACCTTGCCCAGCGGCGCGACGACCAGATTGGCCGCGAGGGGCCGGCCGTCCTCGACCGGCCGCACGCGGTTCAGGTCATGACGGTGCACGGAGCGAAGGGGCTGGAGTTCCCGGCGGTGTTCGTGCCCGAGGGACACGTCGGCGCGTTCGCGGGGAACGAGGCGATCCGCTGGCGACGGGACACGGGCATCTCGTTCACGCTCGAGCGCGATGATGACGACGACAAGCGCCCGCAGCCCGGCTTCCACGCGCTCATCCGGTCGCGCGACAGCGCGAGCGAGGACCAGGAGCACCTGCGCCTGTTCTATGTGGCTGCGACCCGCGCCGGCGACTATCTGTTCATCAGTGGCGACGAAACCACCCGCGGCTGGCTCGCCCCCGCGCTGGCGGTAGCGGGCCAGGGGCTCCTTGCCGGCGTCGATGTCCGCCCGGCCGTGATGCCGGACCGAGCCGAGATCGCACGGCGGCCCGCGCCCAGCACCGTGGTGGTGCCGGATGCCGCGCTCGCGGAGCCGTACACCCCGCCGCTCCTCGAACGGCCGCTCGTCATCCCGCTCCGCACGAGCACGCCCGTGACCGGGCTACGCGGCGGCGACCCGCCCCCGCGCTGGGGTGGCCACGACGACGGCCTCGGGCTGCTGCGCGGCACGATCACGCACCGCGCCATCGAACTCGCGTACACCTCCGGCGACCCGTCCGGCTACGTGGACATCGAGGCACTCGCCCGTCGCGAGGGCGGCGACCTGCTCGCCGGCGACGCGCTCGCCTCCCTGGTCGCCGAGGTGCGCGAGATGGTCGACCGTTTCCGCGCCTCCGAGGTCGGCCGCGCCATCGCGCAGCCGGAGGCCCGCGCCCGCTTCGAGGCGCCATTCGCGTGGGACTGGGACGGCGTGCCCGTACACGGCACGCTGGACCTGCTCTACCGCGACGCGGACGGTTGGCGCGTCGTCGACTTCAAGACCGACCGTGTGCGCCCCGGTGCAACGGCCGAGGCGGCGGCACCGTACCTCGTGCAGATCGGCCTCTACGCGCGCGCCCTGCAGGCCGCGACTGGCGAGGCGGCCCAGGCGGGCCTGCTGTTCCTGCGTACCGGCGAGTGGTGGCAGGCGGACCCCAGCGCGCTCGACGCCGCCCTCGCCGAGACCCGGCACCGCATCGACGCCGGCCTGCTCATGGACGACAGCGGCGACGCCGGCGACATTCAGGACGACGCGTAGCGCCTCCGCGCCATCTGGGTGCGCAGGCTGCGCAGCGCCGCTGATCAGACGATGATGACGGCATGGAACGTCTGCTCGGTGCCTCGCCGCCTCGTGTCCCCACCGCGCGACTCGCGTTTGTCGGGTTCACGGTGTTCGTGAGCGGCTTTTTCGTCCTCGCCGCGGCCGGGCGCACCTACGGCTTCGGCACGCTCGCCCTGGTTCTCGCGGGCGCGGTCGCCCTCACGCTGCCGCTGGCGGCCTTCACGCAACTGGTCGCCGCGTCCGAGGGCCTCGTGGGCCGCGCCTGGGGCGCCGGCTTCCGCCGCCTCAACGCAGCGGACCGTGCCCCGCTGGCCACGGCCGAACGAGGGCTGCGCTACGCGGGCGTGCTGTGGCTCGCGAACGGCCTCGCGCTCTGGTTCGCGACGCTGGCGTCGCAACTCGGCGGCTGAGCGAACCTACCGACGGCCCCCCTCGTCGCGCCGGGCCGCGTCGCGCGCCCGGTCGAGGATCGCGAGCACGCCGGTGGGGTCAGGGATGCCGCCGAGGATGAAGTTCGGTTGTTCGCCGGCGGTCTGGCAGCGCAACTCGCCATAATTCAGCATCGTCGGCAACAGACCCTCGCGGATCACAGCCACGTCCTGCACATCCACGAGGTCGGCGGACGCGATGGCGTGGTGGAACCAGTGCCGCCGCTGCGAGTCGATAAGCCGCTGGTTGGTGATCACCCACACGTCGTTCCGGTATCGATACCAGACGAGGTACGCGCGCACACCGGTGGCGGCGAGCCACGAGATCACGAGCCCCCACGTCACGAGCCCCACGGTGCCGTCCAGCGAGCCGGCGCGCCGCATCAGGAGCACGAGGCCGAGCGGCGGGGCCACGGCGACCAGGAACTGCAGCGCGAGACGGGGATACAGGAAGACCCAGTGGCGGCGGCTGGTGAAGGTCACCGACTCGTCCGGCTGGAGTTCGATCGGCACGGGCATGGAGGCACCTTCGTCTGCGCGGGGGCGAGGTCACCCGTCCAGCGCATCGTACGCGAGCGGGCCTCCGCCGCGCCCGCGCGGGGGTGTTAGACGCCTCGGTCCGTGGGCAGGTGCAGGATGTAGATCGTCCCCGCGACGGCAAGGACCAGCGTCAACGCCTGCGCCCAGAGCAGCGTGCCCGGAATCGCGACCAGCACGGCGAAGAGCACGAACGGCCACATCAGGCCCAGCGACAGTACCTTCGCGCGCTTCGGCATGGCCCCGGTTTCGCGGAAGCGACGGACGTGCCCGCCGAACGTCCGGTTGTTCACGATGCGGTCGTACATCCGCTGGGATGAGCGCGCATAACAGGCCGCCGCGATGATCAGGAAGATGGTCGTCGGCCAGCCCGGAAGCACCACGCCGACGATCCCGAGTCCCAGCGAGAAGGTACCGAGGCCACCCCACGCGAACCGCACCATGCGGTTCTCGGCAAGGTTCGCGACGTGCGGCGAAGCCGTAGAGTCGGCACCGAGGTTGCGAGTGGTGTGAGACTCAGACGCCAGGGTCACCGCATGCTCCAGGTTCCGCGGGATCCCCGGACCGGGCGATCCGCCGCTGGCACAGGATCGCCCTCAGCGTCCTCCAGCACCAGTGGAATCTGCATCATGCCCGGGAGGATTCGGGAGATTTTGGAGGACCGCAACCCGATTTCCAGGGGAATCAGGGGTGGTGCGCCGAGAGGGATTCGAACCCCCGACCCTTAGTTCCGAAGACTAATGCTCTATCCACTGAGCTATCGGCGCGCGGTCACCAGTCTACAACCGCCGGACGGTGCGCCCTACCGGCTGGCTAGAGCCGCTGGGCGCGGACGACGATGCGGTGGCTGTACTCGCGGGTCGTGGTGTCGAAGTCTCCGCCGCACGTGTAGAGCGTGATCGAGTCGATCCCGTCCCGGTTGCTCCAGACCTCCGCCCAGCCCGCGCCGTCCGCAGCCAGGTCACGCACGGACACCACGCCGTAGCGCAGCGTCTGCCCCCCGTACTCCACCTCGATGATGTCGCCAATGGCGAGCTGGCCGAGCTGGGAGAAGACGCCCTGGCCGCGGTAGTTCACCTCCGCGTATGGGACGTAGGCGGCGTAGTTCACATGGCCGGAAAAGATGGCGTTGCCGCCGCCGCCCGGCGCGCCGCCCATGCCCGACCAGAGCGACATGTCGTACCAGACCACGTCGGCGGGCCCGCCGGGGGCGGCCATCACGCCGTCACTCCCCACGAGCCGCGAACTCACAAGGCTATCCACGCCCAACGTCGGGATGCGCAGCCGCGCGAAGCCAGCGCCGCTGGGGTAGCCGTACTCACTCACGAATTCCTGCAGCCCGCGGACGATCTCCGCCCCCGGGTCTTCCGTGGGGATGGCCTCGGGTGTGCTGGTAGGAGTGCGACTCGGGGTCGTCGTGGGGCTCGGGGTACCCGTCTGGGTCGCCGTCGGCGTCTCCACCACCACCTCGGTGGCTTCGCCGCCGCTGCACGCCGACACCAGGAGTGCCAGCGCGACGATCACACCCATCAGGACCATCGATACACGCCGCAGCGCCATGCAGCGCCCCCTCCAGGTAATCAGTACGAATCCGGGACGGTGGTGGGAGGGTTCTCTAACCATACCTCCGTGTCGCCGGATCGCCTACGCCGCACCATCACGGCCGGCCTGGCGGCGGTACTCCTGCATCAGCTCGGCCTCCGCGGAGGCCGCCTCCGCCCGGCCCTCCGCCAGCCCGGCTTCCGCCCGTGCACGCGCCCGCTCCAGGCGGGATCGCGCGCCCTTCAGCGGCCCGCGGACACCCTCCGGCAGCCGCTCGAGCCTGGCGTCGTCCGTTGCCAGCAACTGACGGGCGGCCACGAAGCCCGCGGCGAGCGCAGCGTGCGCGAGGAGGAACGTGGAGAGTCGCATGGTGGTCGCCTACTTACGTCGGTTGCGGATGCCGGTGACAGACGCCATGCCTCGACGCACGCCCCGGCCCAGGGCGACCACGCGGATCAGCGGGTGGACGGCCGTGTCGCTCATAAACTCAGAGGTGCCGCGCACGTTCTGGACGGTCTTGTGGACCTCCTCCAGCGTCGGACGGATCGGGTCGTCCAGCAGCGCCTGCAGCGAGCGCGAGAGCGAGCGGATGGCGAACCACAGCCCGAACGCGGCGATCGCGAGGGCGAGCATGAGGATGACCCCCATCGCCCCGTAGACGATGACGACGATGTCGCGAAGTTCAGCCAGGCTCATGTACGAGTCCTTCGATGCCCGGCGAGGCCGGTCTCTCCATCCTAACCAGACCGCGCGAGCCGGGACAGGCCAGGACTGCAGCAGGTGAGGTCAGGCCTCGGACACCTCGATCGTCCCGCCACCGACGACCTCATCGCCGCGGTAGAGCACCAGCGCCTGGCCCGGCGCCGGGCTGCGGACCGGCCGGTCGAACTCCACCGTGAACGCGCCGCCGTCCAGCGCGGTCACCCGCGCCGGCGCGTCCTCCGCGTGGTAGCGGACGCGCGCCAGCAGCGGCTCCCCTACCAGCGGCGGCTCCGCCGTCCACGTCGCGGCCGAGGCGGTGACGCGGCGCCGGTAGAGCGCCGACTCGTCGCCGATCACGATCACGTTTCGTTCCACGTCGATGGCGGTGATGAACTGCTTCTCGGGGCCGGTCACACCCACGCCCCGCCGCTGGCCCACGGTGTAGAACGGGACCCCGCGGTGCTCCCCCGCCGTGGAGCCGTCCCCGCGCTCGATCCGGCCGGGGGTGGAGGGCACGCCGCGGCTGGTCAGCAACTCGCGGTAGTCCCCGCCCGGCACGAAGCAGATGTCCACGCTGTCCGGCTTGTCCGCCAGCGGCAGCCCGGCCTCCCGCGCGATCGCGCGCACCTCCGGCTTCGTGAGACCGCCCAGGGGGAAGAGCGTGCGCCGCAGCGCCTCCTGCCCCAGCGTGTAGAGGACGTAGGACTGGTCCTTCTCCGCATCCACGGCGGTGCGCAGGCGGAAGCGGTCGCCATCGCGCTCCACGCGCGCGTAGTGACCCGTGGCGAGGCGATCGACGCCCATCGCCAGCGCGCGCTGCAGGAGCACATCGAACTTCACATACTGGTTGCAGGAGAGGCAGGGGTTCGGCGTGCGGCCGTTCGCGTACGCGTCCACGAACGTGGAAATCACGTCGCGCTCGAACTCGCGCTCCATGTTCAGCGTGTAGTGAGGGATGCCGATCGCCTGCGCCGCCGCCCGCGCGTCGCCGACATCCTCGATGCCACAGCAGGTGCGTCCAGACGCGAGCGCGGCGCCGTCCGCCTCGGTGTACAGGCGAAGCGTGACGCCCACCACCTCATACCCCTGGCGGTGGAGCAGCGCGGCCGCGACGGCTGAATCGACGCCGCCGGACATGGCGACGAGCACACGCTCCGGCACGACCCAGCCTCCCCCGTGGCGCCCTCGCGCCGTCCTGCCCTCCAGTGTGCCCTATACTGAAGGCCTGCGCACCGGGAGTCCGGGCGCACTCACGAGGAGGCCGGGCTGACTATCGAATCCGACGTAGACGTCGAAGAGACCGAGGTCGAAGAGACCATCGCGTCCGACGCCCCTTCACTCGCGCCGGCAGACGCCGCCGAGTACGCCCATGACCTGATCGATGTCCTCGTCGACCGCCAGGCCTCTGACGTGGTGCTGCTCGACCTGAGCCGCCTCGCCGCCTTCGCCGACTTCTTCGTCATCGCCACCGCGGACAACATCCGCCAGGCCCGCGCGCTGGTGGACTCCGTGGATGTCGCCGCCCGCGAGCACAACCAGAACGCCACGGTGGAGGGCAGCGCTGACGAGGGCTGGATCCTGATCGACGCCGGGAACGGCGTGATCGTCCACCTCTTCTCCGTCGAGTCGCGGCTCTACTACAACCTCGAGGGCCTGTGGCGTCGGGCCCAGGAAGTCGTGCGCATCCAGTAGCGCGGACAGGCGCGCGCGGGATCAGTCCTGCGAACGGCTGAAGTGGTAAATGCGGCGGCGGTGCACATCCACCGCCGCGAGCACGGCGGCCGCGGACAACGGCGCCAGCGCCAGCGCCTCCGAGGCGCGCACCAGCGAAACCGGCGCCACGCCCTCCCGCCCCTGCCCCGTCACGACCTGCCTGAGCACCTCCACCTCATCGATGAAGCGCGCGCATGACGCCTCGCCGACGGGGCGTTCCTGACGGTTGAGCTCCTGCAGGGCGGCGGCCGCGGTCAGCACCGGGACCAGGTCCACCAGCTGTCGCACCGCGCTCCGGTGGATGCGCCGGTAGGACGCGTCGAACGCTGCCGCGTGTTGCTCCAGCCATGCCTCCACGTCTCCGCGTGCCGCCTCGAACGCCGCAGGCTCCAGGAAGTACTGGAGCGGGCTCAGCCGCTCCAGGAGCGCCGCTCGCCCTGCCTCCAGATACCCGTGGTCATCGACGTCCGGGAGCCCGGCGGCCGACTCGAGCGAGCGGATCAGATCGAGCGCCGCACCCCCACCGAGGTCGCGCATGCGCTCGCGGAGGATCGCCTGCGCGAACGCCTCCGGCGTGGGCCAGTGGACCCGGAGGAGTCGATCGAACCCGTCGCGGTCAACAAGCGCCAGCGAGCCCAGCGGCCCGGGTCGCTCGTGCAGGAATGCCACCAGTTCATCGCGGGCGTCCGCACGCACCGGGCAGGGCGAATGCGGCGGGCACAGGGCCTGCACGCCCGCGACCATGTAGGACTCCGCCCGCGGTTCGGGGGTGCGGAAGGCCGGCGAGGCGTGCCACGCCTGGGTCGCGGCGTGCGTGAGCAGGTCCGGTGTCGCGATCGCCGCCCGTACCACTGCCAGCCAGGCCGGGAGCCGGCCCGGGACACCACCGCGGCTCAGCAGCACCACCCGCACGTCGGCCCGTTCTGCCGCAGGCGGGGTGCGCAGCGCCTCGTCCCACGCCTCGGCGTGCATGACCTCCACAGCGAACGGGGTACCCGCATCATCGTGCAGAGTGCGGATGGTCGGGCTGGCTGATGGGAAAAAGATCCTCGTCATGGTGTGGCTCCGGATGACGTCACCACCGGGGAGTGTGGCGACGGCGCGATCCTGCGCCCGGCAGCCCGTGTTCCGTAGGCCGAGGAGAGTGAAGGAGGGTGGAGCCCGTGATGAGGTGGCGTAGAGGCTCGGTAAACCGAGTAGAGCGCCAGTGAACACCAGTATCGAAGCCAGTGAAGAACGCAGCGGGCGCCCCTCTCGGGACGCCCGTGCGGTCAGAACGGAGGGTTGGCGGCTAGATCTCGAAGGTCCAGCGGTCCACGTCGCGCGGCCAGGCGGCCAGCGGCTGGCCCTCGAAGAAGATGCCGATCTCACGCTCGGCGGACGCCGGGCTGTCGGAGCCGTGCACCAGGTTGCGGCCGATCTCCACGCCTAGGTCGCCGCGGATCGTGCCGGGCGCGGCCTCCGTCGGGCGGGTAGAGCCCATCGTCTGGCGGGCGGCGGCGACCGCGTTCGGGCCCTCGAACACCGCGGCGATGATCGGGCTGCTCGTGATGTAGTCGACGAGGCCGGCGAAGAACGGCTTGCCCTCGTGCTCGCCGTAGTGGCGCTTCGCCAGCGCCTCATCCACCTGCAGCAGGCGGACGCCCACCGGCTTCAGGCCGCGCGCCTCCAGGCGGCGCAGGATCTCGAAGCCCAGCCCGCGCTGCATCGCGTCCGGCTTCACCAGGATCAGGGTGCGTTCCATCTCGGCCATCTCGTGTCTCCTCGTCCCGTAGGGGTCTTCGTCGTCGGGTAGTGCTAGCCGCGCGGCCGCGGCGGGGTGATCGAGGGCGGGCGCAGATACCGTGCGTCCACGCCCGCAGGATCGCCGTACGCCTGTCGCCGTCGAGCGAGCCGCACCAGGGCGACCGCGCGCGGCTCTGCCGCCGGTGCTGCCACAGTGTCGCCGCTCCGGCCCTCAGCGTCTCGCGCGGCAGTCAGCGCCTCCGGCGTCTCGCCGCACCACGTCGCCGGCGACGGAGCGATGCGCGCGACCTCCGCGGCCGCGTCCAACCGCGCCGCGACCGAGGTCACCGGGGGCGCGTCCGGCCCGCCGTCCGTGAACGCCGCCCATGCCACGCCCGCACGCCCGGCGTCATGCACGGCGACCACCGTGCGTCCCGGCGCCACGTGCGGGAGCGCGTCCGCCTCCAGCCGGTCGATGCCCGCGAGCGGCACCTCGAGGCCCAGCGCGAGCCCCTGTGCGGTGGCGATGCCGGTACGCACCTGGCCGTACTGGCCCGGCCCCACGTCCACGGCGATCCGGCCCGCGGCCTCGCGCGATACCCCGGCCGCCTCGAAGAGTGCGTCGAGGCCGGCGAGCAGCTCCAGAGCGACCGTCCCGTGCACGCGCCAGGCGCGCACCGCGACCACGGCTCCGGCCTCGTCGAGCAGCGCCAGCGAGACATCGTCCGAGGCGGTGTCGATGCCGAGATCGAGCGACTTCGGGGCGTGATCAGCCACGGGCGCCCAGCCCGTCCAGGATGCGGCGGTAGCGGTCACCGCTGGCGACGACCGTGATCCGTCGCTCCGAGGGGTTGCCCTCGGCGAGTTCGAGGACGATGAGCAGGTGCTCGGCGGGCAGCGCGTCCAGCCCCCGCTCCGGCCATTCGACCAGCAACACACCGTCGGCGGCTTGCTGGTCCAGCGCCAGGTCTTCCACCTCCTGCACGTCCGTGAGGCGGTAGAGGTCGGCGTGGTACAGGCGGAGCGGGCCCTCGTGCCGCGTCATCAGCACAAACGTGGGTGAGGTGACGGCGCTCTCCACCTTCAGCCCCTGGCCCACGCCCTGCGCCAGCGCGGTCTTGCCGGCGCCCAGCGTTCCCTGGAGCAGCACCACGTCCCCGGCGCGCAGCAGCCGCGCGAGACGACGGCCCAGGGCGCGCGTATGGGCGACGCTCTTCGTCGTGATCACGGCGCGGTTGGCGGTGCTCATCGAGGGCGGGCAGCCTGTCGTATCTGGTCCCACCCGCGCCGGGGCGGCTCGTACGGCGCGCCGTCCTCGCCCCACACGGTGACCTCGCCGGGGTGCTCCGCGACGACACGGCCGATGAGCGTGACGGGGAGGTCGGTGCGGCTCAGCGACCCGAGGAGTTCGCCGGGGCCGCAGAGCAGGAGCTCGAAGTCTTCGCCCCCGCCCAGGGCCAGGTCCAGCGCTGCGTGCGCGCCGAGCAGGTCGAGCGCCGCCGGGTGCAGCGGCAGCGAGCCCGCCGCCACCTGGATCCCCACGCGCGATGCCCTCGCGATGTGGCCCAGATCCTGCAGCACGCCGTCCGAGACATCCATCCCGCAGAGGACCCCGGCCGCCGCGGCAGACTGCCCCAGCGCGACCCGCGCCCGAGGATGGCGATGCGCCCGCAGCAGCGGCTCGGCCGCCCGCTCGGCCGTCCGGCCCGCCTCGATCAGCGCGAGCCCGGCCGCGGACGCACCGGGCGTCCCGGACACAGCCACACGGTCACCCGGACGAGCGCCGGAGCGACGCAGGAGCGCGGGCGTGCCGTCGCGGCGCATCCGCGCGGTGCCGTACGCGGCGATGCTCACGCTCGTCGTCGCGCCTCGCACGAGGTCGCCACCGGCAATCCGGACGTGGTGGGCGCGGCAGGCACTGGCCATGCCTTCCGCCAGCGCGTCGACATCCTCCACGGTCACGTCCGGCCCCAGGGTCATGCCGACGAGGAGCATCTCGGGAAGCGCACCCATCGCAGCGAGGTCGGAGACGTTGGCGGCCACGGCGCGCCAGCCGGCATCGCCCAGGGTCATGGTGTCGCGGCGCCAGTGGGTGCCCTCGGTCAGGACATCAATCGTCGCCACCGTAGCGCCGGGCGGCGGTAACCAGACCGCGGCGTCGTCCCCCGGCGGGACCAGGATGTCACGCGCGGCGGCGTCACCGAGGCGGCCGACGATGCGGTCGATGAGCGAGAACTCGCCGAGGTCGTCCAGGGAGTGCGTCACGGTTCCAGTGTAGGCGGGACGTCGCGAGCGGGGACGGGTCCCCGTTACGCCAGCGCTGCCCCGTCCGTCCCCAGTTCCGCCTGCACGCCGCCCTCCGCCTCGTCACCCTCGTCCCCGTCGTCCGGACCTTCCGCCTGGTCGACACGCGCCACCGAGGCGACGCGGTCGTCCGTGCCGACGTTCATCACCTGGACGCCCTGCGTGGAGCGCCCCTGCTGGCTGATCGAGCCCGCCGAGGTGCGCATCACGATGCCCTGCTGCGACACCAGGATGAGCTGGTGGTCGGCGCGCACCATCCGTGCGACGGCCAGCGGGCCACTCTTCGGGGTGACGCGGAACGTCAGCATGCCGCTGCCGCCCCGGCCCTTCGCGGGGTACTCGTCCACCGGGGTGCGCTTGCCCATGCCGCGCTCGGAGACCACCAGCAGGTCGTCGCCGTCGTCGGCCATCACCAGGCCGATCACATGGGCGTCGTCGCGCAGGCTCATGCCACGGACACCGCCCGAGGCGCGCGACGCGACACGGAGGATGCCGGCGCGGAAGCGCATCGCCTGGCCGTCGCTGCTCACGATGATCGCGTCGGTCGTCTCGCTGGCGGGGCGCGCCTCCATCAGGCGGTCGCCATCGTCCAGGCGCATCGCGATCAGGCCCGGCTTGCGGACGGACTCGAACTCCTTGAGCGGGGTCCGCTTCACGATGCCGCGCTCGGTCACCATCAGCATGGAGTCGCGGCCGAAGTCATTCACGGCCACCACGGCAGTGACGCGGTCCCCGGCCTCCATGGAGACCAGGTTCACCACGGGGATGCCGCGCGCCGTGCGCGAGCCCTCCGGCACCTCGTACGTCTTGAGCGAGAAGACCTTGCCGCTGTCCGTGAACAGGAGCAGGGAGTCGTGCGTGTCACAGACCGTCAGGTGGCGGATCGCGTCTTCCTCGCGCACCGTCTGGCCGGTGATGCCCCGGCCGCCGCGGCGCTGCACGCGATAGGTGGTGAGGGGGACGCGCTTCATGTAGCCGCGGTCGGAGAGCGTGACGACCACCTGGCCGTGCGCGACCAGATCCTCCTCCGAGATATCGTCCACGGCGGCGGCGAAGACCTGCGTCCGCCGCGCGTCGCCGTACTTCTCCTTCAACTCCACGCAGTCCGCCTTGATCAGGGCATCGATCTTCTCGGGGTGCTCCAGCAGGTCCACCAGGTAGTTGATGAACTCCATCAACTCCGCGTACTCCGCCTGGATCTTCTGCGACTCCAGCTGGGCAAGGCGGCGCAACTGCATGTCCAGCACGGCCTGCGCTTGCCGGTCGCTCAACTCGAACGGCGCCGCCATCAATGCCGTCTTCGCCGCCTCCGCAGAGGCGGATGCGCGGATCGTCTGGATCACCAGATCCAGCAGCGACAGCGCCTTCAGCAGGCCTTCAAGGATGTGCGCACGGTCGCGCGCCTTCTCCAGGTCGAACTCGGAGCGGCGGCGGATGACCTCGCGCCGGTGCTCGATGAAGGCGTTGAGCGCCTCCACCAGGCTCAGCGTGCGCGGCTGTCCCTCGTGCAGCGCAAGCAGGTTGACCGCGAACGAGGAGCGCAGCGCCGTGTGCTTGTACAACTGGTACTGCACGGAGCGGTAGGTCGCATTGCGTGACAGTTCGATCACGATGCGCATGCCGTGGCGGTCGGACTCGTCGCGGAGGTCGGAGATGCCCTCGATCTTCTTGCCGCGCACCAGGTCCGCGATCTTCTCGATCAGCGTGGCCTTGTTCACCTGGAACGGCAGCTCCGTCACCACGATCTGGCTGCGGCCGTTCTTGGTCTCCTCCACCTCCATGCGGGCCTGCATGATGATGCGGCCCCGCCCGGTGCGGTAGGCGTTCAGGATCTCGGCGCGGTTGAAGATCATGCCGGCGGTCGGGAAGTCCGGCCCGTGGATCAGCCCCGCCTCGAACACCTCGTCCACGGTCGCTTCCGGGTTATCGATCAGGTACGTCACCACGTCGCACAACTCGTTCAGGTTGTGCGGCGGGATGTTCGTCGCCATGCCCACGGCAATGCCGGAGGAGCCGTTCAGCAGCAGGTTCGGCAGGCGCGCCGGCAGCACTTCTGGCTGCATGAGCGAGTCATCGAAGTTCGGATAGAAGTTGACCGTGTTCCGGTCGATATCCGCGAGCAGTTCCATCGCCAGCGGCGACAGGCGCGCCTCGGTGTAACGCATCGCGGCTGGCGGGTCGCCGTCCACGGAGCCGAAGTTGCCCTGCCCCGTGATCAACGGATACCGGAGGGAGAAATCCTGCGCCATGCGCACCAGCGCGTCGTAGATCGCGCTGTCGCCGTGGGGATGGAACTTCCCCATCACCTCGCCCACCATGCGGGCGGACTTCTTGTAGGCAGAGGTCGGGCCCACGCCCAGTTCCTGCATCCCGAAGAGGATGCGGCGCTGGACCGGCTTCAGCCCGTCGCG
>JAUXUW010000056.1 GCA_030684635.1 Dehalococcoidia bacterium | reverse complement strand
TGAACGCTTCGCTCGCCGGCCGAACCTAGTCGTTCAGCAGCTGGCGCAGCACGTACAGCAGGATGCCACCGTGCTTGTAGTACTCCAGCTCGTTCGGCGTGTCGATGCGCGACACCGCCTGGAACGTGGACTCCTTGCCGTCGTCCGCCAGCACCCGCACCGTCACCGTCTGCTTCGGCGCCAGGCCGGAGGCGAGACCGACGATGTCGTAGCGCTCGCGGCCGGTCAGGCCCAGCGACTGCGCGGACTCGCCCGGCATGAACTGCAACGGCAGGATGCCCATGCCGATCAGGTTGCTGCGGTGGATGCGCTCGAACGACTGCGCGATCGCCACCTTCACACCCTGGAGGTTCGGCCCCTTCGCCGCCCAGTCACGGGACGACCCAGTGCCGTACTCCTTGCCGGCGAGCAGCACGAGGGGGACGCCCTCCTCGCGGTACTTCTCGGCGGCGTCCCAGATCGTCATCTCCTCGCCGTCCGGCAGGTGGAGGGTCAGGTTACCGTCCTTGCCGACGAGGGCGTTCTTGAGGCGCACGTTCGCGAACGTGCCGCGCATCATGACCTCGTGGTTGCCACGGCGGGAGCCGTACTGGTTGAAGTCCTTCTGCGCGACCTCGTTCTCCTCCAGGTAGCGCGCCGCGGGCGAACCCTTGGCGATGCCGCCGGCGGGGGAGATGTGGTCGGTGGTGACGGAGTCACCGAAGACCGCCAGCACGCGCGCGTCCGAGATGTCCCGGACCGGCAGCGGCTCGCGTGAGACGTTGTCGAAGAACGGGGGCCGGCGGACGTAGGTCGAGTTCGGATCCCACTGGAAGCGCTCGCCCGTGGGGGCCACCAGCGCCTGCCAGCGCTCGTCGCCCTTGAACACGTCCGCGTACTCCCGCCGGAACATCTCCTGCTTCACGGACGACTGCATCGTCGATTCCACCTCGGCCTGGCTCGGCCAGATGTCACGGAGGAAGACCGGCCCGTTCGTGCCTTCGCCGATCGGGTCGTTGTAGAGGTCGATGTCCGTGGTGCCGGCCAGCGCGTACGCCACCACCAGCGGCGGCGAGGCGAGGTAGTTCGAGCGCACCTTGTTGTGCACGCGCGCCTCGAAGTTGCGGTTGCCCGAGAGCACCGCGGCGACGGCCAGATTGCCGGAGTCCACGGCGGCCTCCACCGGCTCCGGCAGCGGGCCGGAGTTGCCGATGCAGGTGGTGCAGCCGTAGCCGACCAGTTCGAACCCGAGTTCGTCCAGGAACGGCGTCAGGCCGGCCTGGTTCAGGTAGTCCGTGACGACCTTGGAGCCGGGCGCCAGGCTGGTCTTCACCCACGGCTTCGTCCGCAGGCCCGCCTCCACCGCCTTCCGGGCGACGAGGCCGGCGCCGATCATCACCTCCGGGTTGGAGGTGTTGGTGCAGGAGGTGATCGCGGCGATCACCACGGAGCCGTTCTCGATCTCGTACGTCGAACCGTCGTCGTGCACGACGACCGGGGTCGCGGAGGAGCCCTGCCCGACCCAGTCGGCGATCTCGCGCTGCGCGGCAGCCTTCGCGCCGGTCAGCGGGATGCGGTCCTGCGGGCGCTTCGGACCGGCCAGGCTCGGCTCGATCGTGCTCAGGTCCAGTTCCACGACCTGGCTGTAGACCGGGTCCGGGGTCGCGTCCGTGCGGAAGAGGCCCTGGGCCTTGCAGTACGCCTCCGTCCGCTGGACGACGCGCTCGTCGCGGCTGGTGAAGCGCATGTAGCGGAGCGTCTCGTCGTCCACCGGGAAAAACCCCACGGTGGCGCCGTATTCCGGGCACATGTTCGCGATGGTGGCGCGGGCGGCCAGCGACAGGTTGCTCAGGCCCTGGCCGAAGAACTCCACAAACTGGCCCACCACGTTGAGCGAGCGCAGCAGTTCGGTCACGCGCAGCACGAGGTCCGTGCCCGTCGCGCCCTCCGGCAGTTTGCCGACGAGGCGGACGCCGACGACCTTCGGGATCAGCATCGCGACCGGCTGGCCGAGCATGGCCGCCTCCGCCTCGATGCCGCCGACGCCCCAGCCCACGATGCCCAGGCCGTTGATCATCGTGGTGTGCGAGTCGGTACCGACGAGCGTGTCGGGGTAGATGACCCCGTCCGTCTCGAATACGACCTGGCCGAGGTACTCCAGGTTCACCTGGTGGACGATGCCCGTCCCGGGCGGCACGGCGCGGAAGCCGTTGAAGGCCTGCTGCGCCCACTTCAGGAGCTGGTAGCGCTCCGAGTTGCGTTCGTACTCGAGTTCCACGTTCCGGGCGAAGGCGTCCGAGATGCCGAACACGTCCACCTGCACGGAGTGGTCGATGACCAGGTCCACCGGCTGGAGCGGGTTGATCTTCTTCGGGTCGCCGCCCATCTCCGCCATCGCGTCGCGCATGGCCGCGAGGTCGACGACGGCGGGGACGCCGGTGAAGTCCTGCAGCACCACGCGGCCGGGGCGGAACTGGATCTCGGTGTCGGGCTCCGCGTTCGGGTCCCACTTCGCCACGGCCTCAATCTGGGCGCGGTCAACGCTCAGGTTGTCCTCGTAGCGGATCAGGTTCTCCAGCAGGATGCGGTGCGTGAACGGGAGTTTGACCAGGTCGGCGCCCAGCGCCGCCGCCGCTTTGTCCAGGCGGTAATAGGTGTACCGGTCGGGCCCCACCTGCAACGTGTCGCGAGAGCCAAAACTGTCCAGGCTGTCAGCCATCACCATCTCCTCCATCGACACGCTCCCGCGGTGAGGCGCCGGGGAACCGGGACGTGTGCGGCGGGCTCGCGACCTCAGGAGCCCAGTCGCCGCCGGGCCGATCCTAATGCATGCGCCATCAGGTGGAAGATAGGCCTACGGGGCGCGGAAGCACCCCTGGAGGTGATCCTGCGCCATCCCGGTCGCCTGCATGAACGCGTACATCGTCGTGGGGCCAACGAAGCGGAAGCCGTCCCGCTTCAGCGCCTTGCTGAGCGCCCGGGAGGCCTCGGTCTCCGCAGGGATGCTGTCGAGCGTCGTCCGACGGGTCACGACCGGTTCCCCGCCCGTGAGCCCCCACAGGTAGGCATCCAGGCTGCCGTGCTGCGCGACCACGTTGAGCGCTGCGCGGGCGTTGCCGATCGTCGCCTCGATCTTTCCGCGGTGACGGATGATCCCCGGGTCCGCGAGCAGCCGCTCCACATCCGCCTCGCCCATCGCGGCGACGCGCTCCAGGTCCCAGCCCAGGAAGGCGCGCCGATAGCCCTCGCGACGCAGGAGGACGGTGCGCCAGGACAGCCCCGCCTGTGCGCCCTCCAGCGTGAGGCATTCGAAGAGGCGGCGGTCGTCATGCTCCGGCACACCCCACTCCTCATCGTGGTAGCGCACCATCTCCGGCTCCGGGCCGGCCCAGGCGCAACGCTGGCGGGCATCTTCGACCATGGTGCCCTCCGGGCAACAGAACGCCCCGGCCAGGGTGGCCGGGGCGTCCATTGTGTCAGGCCGAGGCGCCCCGGCAGCCACCAGGTGGCAGCGGGGCACGAGCCGCTGGCGTCCTACTGGACGGTCAGCGTGCCCTTCATGCCGGCTTCCTTGTGCCCCAGGACGGAGCAGTAGAACTCGTAGGTGCCGGCCTTGGTCGGGGTCAGCACCAGCGTGGCGGCGCCACCGGCGGGCAGGGAGACGTGGACGTCCCAGTCGCCGGACTCGGCGGACTTGCCGTCGACCGTGGCCTCGCCCTCGATCTTGTCGATGGTGAAGTCGTGCTCCAGCACACCGGCGTTGGTCATGGCGATCTCGAGCGGCTGGCCGGCGGTCGCGGTCAGCGCCGTGACGCTGTACTTGATGTCAGCGAACTCGATGGCGGCGTTGGCGGCGGCCGCCGGTGCGGCAGCAGTCCCCTCGGCAGCGGCGGTCGCCGCGGCGGCCTCCGTGGTGGCCGTGGCGGCCGGCGTCTCTTCGTCGCTGCTGCTGCAGGCGACGAGGAACATCGACAGGCCCGCGACGGCGGTCAGGACAACGGTCAGGCGCTTCTTGTTAGACACAGGTTGATTCCCTCCTTCATGTATTTGTGACAGGTTGCACAAATACCTGTCCTGAGGATGCGCTTCCCCGAGCTTACGTGCGAGATGCAAACGTGATGATCGGGGGATGAACGGCCGGGCTCCCGCCTCGGCCGGGCCTCGGCCGGGTTGTACGCAACGAAAGCCTCGCGATAGCATGGGCAGGCTGGCCCCGCGGAGGGCGGTTAGCTCAGTTGGTACGAGCGCCTGCTTCACACGCAGGAGGTCACTGGTTCGAGTCCAGTACCGCCCACCAGCGAGCCCGTCCGGAGTTGGTTCCAGGCCGAAGTGGCGGAATCGGCAGACGCGCTACGTTCAGGGCGTAGTGGGCGCAAGCCCGTGCGAGTTCAAGTCTCGCCTTCGGCACCAACCACCCGTCGGTTCAGTTCGTGCGCTCGTAGCTCAGGGGATAGAGCGTTGCCCTGCGGAGGCAAAGGCCGGAGGTTCGAATCCTCCCGGGCGCACCATTAGCACCGCGTCTCAGACGCAACCAGGCAGGCCTCCCGCGCGGGAGGCCTGTTTCGTGTGCGGCGTGACCGCGACCACGAGTTGCGGCTCCGCCGCGCGGTAGGATCGATGGGTGATCGACCCATCCATCCCGCACCAGGTCCGGTCGCTTCCAGAGAAGCCGGGCGTCTACATCATGCGAGACGTGCGGGGCGACGTCGTGTACATCGGCAAGGCCCGCCGCATCCGCGACCGGGTGCGCTCCTACTTCGGCTCCGCGCACAGCCTGGAGCCAAAGGTGCGGGCGCTCGCCGAGACCGTCCGCACGATCGAGCACGTGGTCACGAACAACGAGGCGGAGGCGCTCCACCTCGAAGCCACGCTGGTGAAGCGCTACCAGCCGATCCACAACGTGCGGCTGAAGGACGACAAGCACTACCCGTACCTGAAGGTGGACGTGCAGTCCCCGTGGCCGCGGGTCACGATCACCCGCCGCGTCGCGGACGACGGCGCGCGCTACTTCGGGCCGTACGCCTCCGCCGGCTCCGTCCGCCGCACCCTGGACGTGGTGAAGAAGCTCTTTCCGTGGCGCTCCTGCACCAAGGAGATCACGGGCACGGACCCGCGTCCCTGCCTGGACTACTACATCAAGCGCTGCATCGCCCCCTGCACGGCCTTCTGCACACCGGAGGAGTACGCGGAGGTCATCCGCGAAACGATCCTGTTCCTGGAGGGCCGCTCCGACGAGGTGAAGCGCCACGTCCGCGAGGAGATGGAGCGCGCCTCGGACACGCTCGACTTCGAGCGGGCGGCTCGGCTCCGCGACCAGCTCCAGGCGATCGAGCGCGTCACGGAGCGCCAGCAGATGGCGACGACGACGCCCCTCGATGCGGACGTCTTCGCCCTGGCCCGCGCGGACGACGAGGCGTGCGTGCAGGCGTTCTTCATCCGCGGCACGGTGGTCGCCGACACCGACTCCTTCATGCTGGACGGCACGCAGGACGCCAGCGACCGCGAGATCCTGTCGGCGTTCCTCGCCCAGTTCTACGAGTCCGCCACGTACGTCCCGCGCAGCGTCCTGCTCTCCGTGGAACCGACCGACCGCGAGGAGATCGAGGTGATGCTGCGCGGCCGGCGTGGTTCGGGGGTGGAGGTCCACGTCCCGGAGCGCGGGGAGAAGCGCGCGCTGGTGGCCACGGCGGAGGAAAACGCGCGCGAGTCGTTGCGCATGCACCAGGTCCGCTGGGTCGCCGACCGAGACAAGACGGACGCGGCGCTCTCCCTCCTGCAGGAAGAGCTCGACCTGCCCACCCGGCCCGAGCGGATCGAGTGCTACGAC
>JAUXUW010000052.1 GCA_030684635.1 Dehalococcoidia bacterium | reverse complement strand
ATCGGCCCGATCATCGACCACTTCGGGGGCGGCGAGATCGAGCCGGCCCGCACGACCTATGCCGACCTCACGGACGACGGGGTGGAGGAGGCGGTGATCTTCGTGGAGTCGGGCGGCACGCAGGGCGACCTGGGCATCGCCGTTCTGCACGTGCAGGACGGCGTGGCGACCGTACTCGACTATGTCGAAGGCTCCGGGCGCGTCGAACTGGTGCTGCCGGCGGCGGGTGGAGGCACGATCGTGAGCCGGGAGGGCATCTGGGCGCCCGGCGACGCGGAGTGCTGCCCCTCGCAGTTGCGCGAGCGCTTCTACGAGTGGGACGGCACGGCGTTCGTGGTCACGGTGGACCAGGTCGTCGATAACCCGAACCGCTAGTAGCGGGCGCTACGGCGCCGCCACGCCCCAGACGATCTCCGACTCGACCTCACCGACGAAGGCAGCCACACCGACGCGCGCGGGGCGGCACGGGTTGAGCGGGCCGTAGGTGAGCTCGTCCGCGGACACCTCCAGCGCCGGTTCGACGCCGCGCCCGCACTCCTGCTGGTAGATGCGATAGCCCTCCACCATGCCGGTGGACGCCGTCCAGGTGATGGAGATGCGCCCGGACTCGGCCTCACCGAGGGGGACCGGCGTGTCGAGGTCGGGGATGCGGCCCGTGATCACCACATCGATCGGCGCGGCGGGTGCGCCGGCAGCGGGGGGCGCCGTGCTGGTGGGGCTCGTCGTGGCGGTGGCCGTTGTCGTTGCTACGGCAGTCGCCGTCTCGGTGGCGGCGGGCGATGCCGTGGGCGTGGCGGTCGGGTCGGTGTCGTCGCTGCAGGCGACCGCGAGCCCGAGGGCCAGCGTGACGCCGGTCAGCAGGAGCACACGTCGGAGGGTGGAGGAGGGCATAGAAGGCCTTTCGAGATGGCTCCGGTTGGGGTGGAGCGCTCCGGCCACGGTAGTCAGCCGCCCGCACGAGTCCGTCACAGCCCCAGGTCGCGCGCGGCGGCCTCCATCTCTCGGCGTTCGGCGGCATCGAGGTCGGCGAGCACCCGCTCGAGCGCCTGAGCGCAGCGGGCCGGCTCCACCAGCATCGCCTCGGACAGCACGGCTCGCAGCGTCGAGTGCCCCCAGGGCGACCGCGGTCGCTCGAAGAAACGCGGCTCCAGGCGGCGCGCGTAGGCGGCGACCATCCGCCGGTCCTGCTCCGTGCGGGTGACCAGCGCCGAAAGGGTGGGGGCGGCGTACATCAGCGCGCCAATGGCGGCGGGGTGGGTGTCGACGCGTCCGTCCGGGGCGTTCGACCCGGCGGCGACCGCCGCGCAGGTCGCCCCTGCCAGTTCGAGGAGCACCGCCAGCGAGGCGACCCGCTCCCGGGGCGTGCGCCCCTCCGCATCGCGGTCGTCCGCGCGTGGCTCGCCGATGTGGCGCAGGGCGACCGAGATCCGGCGGTGGAGTTCGCCGCTGGCCTCCTCGAGTGTTTCGAGCGGCAGGTCATCGAACTCCGCGGGGTGGTCCATGGTGCTGGCTCCGCGCGCGCATCGGGTGGGCGCTGGCTATCCTACCGGCGTGAGCGACATCGGGATCCTGAAGCATGCGGCGATCCTCGCCGCCCTGGTCATCAACCTCTGGTTTGGTGGCGACCTGGTCGAGGCGTGGGCCGGGCACACGGCCCGCACGGTGTTCGAGCTGGCGCTGATCCTGGGCTGGATGACGCTCGTGCTGGGGATGCGGGCCCCGCTCCCGCGACTGCCGTGGCGCAGGCGCAAGGACGACGAGGCGTCGTGACGCCGGCTTCGGCGTCCTCCTGGGCTGACCTGCACCTTCGTGCCCTGTACGAGCGCGCCGCGCCCGACCGCATCCTCCGCGTGCGCTCGACCGATGTCCCCACGCCGCGCGTCCACCTGATCCGCACCGCGGGGGCCAACCTCGGGCTGATCGCGGCCTCGGTGCCTCGCGAAGTCGCCGAGGCCATCGAGCGGCTCGTCGCGGCGGAGCCGGTGCTGGAGCCCGGGGAGTGGGAGCGCACCCCGCCCCGGTGTTCGGAGGGGGTCCGGGCGTTGCTGGCGCCCAGCGCGGCTGAATACCGCGGCCCCGCCTTCGCCTTCCCGACCGTGCTGCCCTCGATGGCGCCGCCCTCGGGCTTCACCATCGAGGTGCTGGAGGACGCCCGCGGGGTCGTGACCGCGCCGCTGGTGGCGTGGATCGCGGAGGCGAAGCCGGGCGAGCAACCGCTGGTCGTGGCGCAGGACGCCTCCGGGCGGGTGGTAGCGGTCTGCCACGCCGCCCGCCGGAGCGATGCTGCGGCGGAGGCGGGGCTGGAGGTCGACCCCTCGGTGCGGCGGGCGGGCCTCGGGGTTGCGGTGACGGCAGCGTGGGCCGCCGCGGTCCGCGCTGGCGGGCGCGAGCCGCTCTACAGCACCTCCTGGGAGAACGAGGCCTCGCGCGGGGTCGCGCGCCGCCTCGGGCTGCTGCTGCGCGGGGAGGACTGGCACCTCGACTGACGCGCTCGCGGCCAAGCGCCGGGCTGTGCGAACATCGAGCCAGCGGCGAGGGGCGATTAGCTCAGTGGTAGAGCGCCCGGTTTACACCCGGTAGGTCAGAGGTTCGAACCCTCTATCGCCCACCACCCGGTGGCCACGCGGCACCGGGTGCGTGTTGCCCGTGCTTCCGGGCGCTGCCTACACTCGCGCGACGTAACGACCGATGGACTTCCAGGGGCAGGTGCACGTTGAGCAACAGCAAGCAGGACTGGCTGGACGGCACGTGGGCGAAGGCGACCGGCCGGAATCCTCAGCGCCGCCCGCGCTTCGAGTCCTCCTCCGGCGCGGAGGTCGACCCGATCTACG
The DNA here is from genome assembly GCA_030684635.1 of Dehalococcoidia bacterium. Lineage (GTDB taxonomy): Bacteria > Chloroflexota > Dehalococcoidia > UBA2979 > UBA2979 > W-Chloroflexi-9. The sequence goes on along the minus strand of JAUXUW010000052.1, from coordinate 3,720 downwards.
GCCCGGAAGACCTGGCCGAGTGGAACTACCACGAGAAGCTCGGCTACCCCGGCGAGTTCCCCTTCACGCGCGGCGTGCAGCCGACGATGTACCGCGGCCGCCTCTGGACCATGCGCCAGTACGCCGGCTTCGCTGACGCGGAGGAGTCCAACCGCCGCTACAAGTTCCTGCTCGCCCAGGGCCAGACCGGCCTCTCGGTCGCCTTCGACCTGCCCACGCAGATCGGCTACGACTCCGACTCGCCGGAGGCGGAGGGTGAGGTCGGCAAGGTCGGCGTGGCGATCTCCTCGCTCGCGGACATGGAGACGCTCACCGACGGCATCCCGCTCGAGAAGATCACGACCTCGATGACGATCAACGCGACCGCGCCGATCCTCCTTGCGCTGTACGTGGCCGCCGCGAAGAAGCAGGGCGCCGACCTCGCGAAGATCGGCGGCACGATCCAGAACGACATCCTGAAGGAGTACATCGCGCGCGGAACGTACATCTTCCCGCCGCGCCCCTCGCTCCGGCTGATCACGGATGTCTTTGCGTGGTGCAAGGACTCGCTGCCGGAGTGGAACACGATCTCCATCTCCGGCTACCACATGCGCGAGGCGGGCTGCACCGCCGCGCAGGAGCTCGCCTTCACCTTCGCCGACGCGATCGAGTACGTGGACGCGGCCCTGAACGCGGGCCTCCAGTTCGACGAGTTCGGCGGGCGGCTCGCCTTCTTCTGGGCGTGCCACTCCAACTTCCTGGAGGAGATCGCGAAGTTCCGCGCCAGCCGCCGCATCTGGGCGAAGATCGCCACGGAGCGGTACGGCTCCAAGGACCCGCGCGCGCAGATGCTGCGCTTCCACACGCAGACCGGCGGCGCCACGCTCACGGCGCAGCAGCCGCTGAACAACATCATCCGCACGACGCTGCAGGCGATGTCTGCGGTGCTCGGCGGGACGCAGTCGCTGCACACGAACTCGTACGACGAGGCGCTGGCGCTGCCGACGGAGAAGTCCGTCGAGGTTGCTCTGCGCACGCAGCAGATCATCGGCTACGAGAGTGGCGCGGCGGACGTCATCGACCCGCTCGCCGGCTCGTACTACATCGAAGCGCTGACCGACCGCGTGGAGGCGGAGGCGTGGGCGTACCTGAGTCGCATCGAGGACCTCGGCGGCGCGCTCCAGGGGATCGAGCAGGGGTTCCAGCAGCGCGAGATCCAGGAGAGCGCGTTCCGCCTCCAGCGGATGGCGGAGACGAAGGAGCGCATCGTCGTTGGCGTGAACGACTACGTCACCGAGGAGGAGATCGACCCGGACCTGATGCGCGTGGACACCGCGCTCGGGAAGCGGCGCCAGCAGTCGCTGGCCGACCTCCGGGCGAAGCGCGACAACCAGGCGGTGCAGGCCGCACTGAAGAAGATCCGCGCGGCCGCCGGCACGAACGAGAACATGATGCCGCTGCTCATTGAGGCAGTGGAGGCGTACACGACCGTCGGCGAGATCTGCGGCGTGCTCCGCGAAGAGTGGGGCGAGTACCGCGAGGTCATGACGATCTAGACGGATCGTCTGCGGGCGCGCGGTCTGACCGCCGCGCGCCCCCTCGGACACGACGGACAGGGGAGGGGACACCTTGATCGACCGGATTCACCACGTGGGCATCGTGGTCCACAGCGCGGACGACGCGCTCGGCTTCTTCCGCGACACGCTGGGCCTGCACGTCACCGAGGACCGGGTGATCGACGAGCAGGGCGTCCGAGGCGTGCTGCTGGCCTGCGGGGAGAACGAGATCGAACTGCTGGAGCCCACCCGGGACGACACCGGCGTGGCGCGCTTCCTCCAGAGCCGCGGCCAGACCCTCCACCACATCTGCTTCAACACGGACGACGTCAACGCCGAACTGGCGCGCCTGAAGGCGATGGGCGTGCAGTTGATCGACGAGGAGCCGCGCGACGGCCTCGCCGGCCGGATCGCGTTCATCCACCCGAAGGCGATGCACGGCGTGCTGGTGGAACTGGCGACGCCGCCCGACCGCGGACACGTCTCCACGGACAAGGGCTTCGACCACCTCGCCGTGAGCGTGGCCGACTACGTCGCCGCGCAGGAGTCGTGGAAGCACATCGTGGGGCTTGAGGTGGTGAACGAGATCCACCCGGAGGGCCGTGGCATGGTCATTGGCCAGATGCCGTGCGGCCAGGTGATGGTCGAGCTGCTCGCCGCCACCACGCCCGACTCGCCGCTGGCCCAGCGCCTGCTGGAGCAGGGCGAGCGCGCCTCCTCGATGGTGGCGATCGAGGTCAAGGACCTGGACGCCGAGGTGGCGAAGTACCGGGCGAAGGGGCTGACGCTTCCCGACCCGGCGGTGGGCGTGCTGCCGAACAGCCGCACCAGCACGATCTCCGCGGAGCAGGCGTTCGGCCTCGCGATCCAGTTGATCGAGTTCAAGCGGTAGCGACGCCTCCGGGCGCCGGGACTGGCGGGTTGCCGGTTCCTCGAAGAGACTCGCGATACGGGCGCACCACGGGGCGCCGGCAGGTGGAGACAGGGGAGAGACGCCATGGCTGACGAACGGCCGATCCGCGTGCTGATCGCCAAGCCCGGCCTCGACGGTCACGACCGCGGGGCGAAGGTGGTGGCGCGCGCGCTGCGCGATGCCGGCATGGAGGTCATCTACACCGGCATCCGCCAGACACCGCAGATGATCGCGGAGGCGGCGCTGCAGGAGGACGTGCAGGTCGTGGGCCTGTCCATCCTCTCCGGCGCGCACCTGGAGCTCTTCCCGCGCGTGGTGGAGGAACTGAAGAGCCGCGGCGTGGACGACGTGCTCCTCTTCGCCGGCGGCATCATCCCGAAGGATGACATCACCGCCATCGAGGCGATGGGGTTCAAGGGCGTCTTCGGCCCGGGCACGGACACGAACGACATCATCTCGTTCGTGAAGTCCAACGCCCCGCAGCGCGTGTAGCCCGCTTGAACGCATCGGATCTCATCAACGGCATCCTCGCCGGCGAGCGGCGCGCGTTGTCGCGCGCCATCTCGCATGTGGAGGCTGACTCGCCCACCGGCCGCGAGGTCCTGGAGGCGCTCTACCCCCGCACGGGCCACGCGCAGGTGGTGGGCATCACCGGCTCTGCCGGCGCCGGTAAGTCCACGCTCGTCGGCGCGATCGCGCGCGAGCAGCGCAAGCGCGGCCGCACCGTCGGCATCGTCGCGGTCGACCCCTCGTCGCCGTTCTCGCACGGCGCGATCCTGGGGGACCGCATCCGCATGCAGGACCTGACCGGGGACGGCGGCGTCTTCCTCCGCTCGATGGCGAGCCGGGGGAACCTCGGTGGCCTCTCGGAGACGGCCACGGGCGTGGCGGACGTCATGGACGCCGCCGGGTTCGATGTGGTGCTGATCGAGACGGTGGGCGCGGGGCAGGACGAGGTGGAGGTCGCGAACGCGGCCGGCACCACCGTCCTCGTCGCGAACCCGGGCGGCGGCGACGACGTGCAGTCGATGAAGGCCGGCCTGATGGAGGTCGCCCAGGTCATGGTCGTAAACAAGGCCGACCTGGCCGGCGCAGACACGGCCGTCACGCAACTGCGCGGCCTGCTCGCGATCGCCGACCTCGGGCCGTGGGAGCCGCCGATCCTGAAGGCGGTCGCCCGCACCGCCGAGGGCGTCCCGGAACTCGTCGACGCCATCGACCGCCACCAGGCGTTCTTCCGCGAGTCGGAGCATGCCGAGGGCGAACGTCGCC
>JAUXUW010000049.1 GCA_030684635.1 Dehalococcoidia bacterium | reverse complement strand
CGCCGCCGGCGGCGGGCGAGGGCTGGCTGTGGCCGGCGACCGGACGCCTCACGAGCCTCTTCGGCCCGAGGCACCCGCTGGGCATCGACATCTCGATGGTCGTCGGCACGCCCCTCGGCGCGGCCGCGTCCGGCCAGGTGGTGTTCGTCGGCGGCAGCACCTGCTGCTCGTACGGCTACCACGTCATCATCGACCACGGCGACGGCATGGAGACGCTCTACGCGCACCTGAGCGACGTGTACGTGGAGAGTGGCCAGTGGGTGGGCGCGGGCGCGGTCATCGGCACCAGCGGCAACACGGGCTACTCCACCGGCCCGCACCTGCACTTCGAGATCCGCAAGAATGGCCGCTACCAGGACCCGCTGGGCTACCTGCCGTAGGACGCGCCCGGGAAGGCTCCCGGTGACGCCTCGGCGCTGCGAGAATGCGAGCGCGCCAGGAGGTCACCGTGGAGCCGATCACCGAAGTTATGGAGTTGTTCCGGCACCAGCGCGCCATCCGCGCCTGGTCTGACCGGTCCGTCTCTGACGAGGTGCTGCGCCAGGTCCTGCAGGCCGCCATCCACGCCCCGTCCGGCTCCAACACCCAGCCGTGGCGCTTCATCGTGGTGCGCGACCAGCAGATCAGGGACGCCGTCAGCGACGAGTACGAGGCGGCGCAGGCGGGCCAGAGCGACGGCCCCGCGCCTCGACGCGCCTCCGGGACGGGCGCGCTCTCCCGTGCGCCGGTGCTGATCGTGCCGTGCGTGCAGGTGCCGGGGCGGACGGGCCGCGCAGGCTTCCAGACGGGCGCTTCGATCTACCCGGCGTGCCAGAACCTGATGCTGGCGGCACGTGCGCTCGGCCTCGGCACCGCGATGACGACGAGCCACCGAGTGCGGCGCGACCAGGTGCACGCGATCCTGCGCATCCCGGAGGGGTTCGACAGCGCAGCGATCATCCCGCTCGGCTGGCCGGATCGCGCCTACGGCCCCAACCGGCGCGCCCCCCTCGACGAGGTCGTCATCCACGACCGCTGGCCGGAGTAGCCAGCGAGCCTTCCGCGCCGCCATCACCCCCGATCCGCCTCGCCCGGTGGTATGAGTACGCGCAGCCGCGCAGCAACGGGCGCGGTGGCGAGGAGGCGACGATGAAGATCGGGGTGAACGACGAACTGGCGCTGAACTACGAGCTGGACGGCGACCCGGCGACCGAGCCGGTGATCGTCCTGACCCACGGGATGGGCAGCTCGCTCCGCTCCTGGGACGACGACGTCCCGCACCTCCGTATGAACGAGGAGGAGCCGGTCGCCTCGCTGGCGAAGCACTATGCGGTGCTGCGCTGGGACGTCCGCGGACACGGCGACTCGG
>JAUXUW010000027.1 GCA_030684635.1 Dehalococcoidia bacterium | reverse complement strand
ATCGTCCGCAACATCGCGTGGCACCACAGCGGCTGGGTGCGTGCGCGCCAGGCCCCGTCCGGGACGGGCCTGGTGGTGGAAGTCGGGTTGCCCGCCTCGCGGCAACGACCGGTCGAGGTCAACACTGCCGGCGCTTGAAGGCGCGGTGCGCACGCCACCACGCGCGTTGTTAGACTGGCGCCGCGATGCCGCCCTCGCCCGCCTTCGGCGGGGATCACGATGAGGTGGCGCGCCGAGCACAGCGGGGGATCCCATGAGCAACGCCACGCCGAGCGACACGATGCGCGCCTACGCGCAGGCCACGCTGGCCGCGGACACGTCCGCGATCAAAGCGATCACCACGGACGGGTTCACGTACACGCACAGCAGCGCGCTGCGTGAAACGCAGCAGCAGTTGATGGACGCATTCACCGGGGGACGCCGGTACACCGGCTGGGAGATCCAGGAGCTCGCCGAGCAGTCCTACCCGGGGTGCACCATCGTCACCGGGGCTGCGGCGCTGGGCGTGAAGCGTGCCGATGGTCCGGGTGTCCTCAACATCAAGTTCACCGCCACGATGGTCCTGGCCTCCGCCGGTGGCTGGCAACTGGCGGCGCTCCACACCACGAGGATCCCTGACTAGGCATGTCACTTCTGTAACCTGTCGGCGGTCCCTGCTCGATACGCTCTGATCTCAGGTCGCCCCGCATCGCGGGGCATGAGGGGAGCGCTGTGGTGACACGGATCCGAACTCGGGACTCGGCAGCCGGCCTGCTCGCGGCGGCGGTGGCGCTCGGCGTCGGAGAACTGGCCGCCGGTATCCTCCGCCAGGTGTCGCTGGTCGTCTCCGTCGGCGATGCCGTCGTCGACGTGCTGCCCTCCGCCGTTGTGAAACTGGCGATCGAGGTCTTCGGTACCAACGACAAGCCGGCGCTGCTCGTCACGATCGTGCTGGGTTCGCTGGGCCTGGGCGCACTTCTCGGGCCTGCCGTCGCCAGGCGACCACGGGCTGGGATCGTCGTGTTCGCCGGCTTCGCGCTGGTCGGGATGCTGGCGGGGGCGCGCGACCCGCGCACGCTGGGCATCGTCGCCCTCGCGATCGCCGCCATCGCCGCGGGTGCCGGCTGGTTCACACTTCGTCGCCTCCTCGAAGCAGCCACGCCCGGGGAGGCCGCCGCCACCATGCCGGGCCGAGGACTGGCGGACCGCCGCCGCTTCCTGCAGTTCGCCGGCGCGGCCACCGGTGCCGCCGTGACCTCCGCGTTCGTCGGCCGGCAGATCATCGGTGCGCCCGTTGATGTCGACGCACAGCGGGAGGCGCTCGTGCTGCCCACGGTGGAGGGCGCCCCCACACCTGCCGTGGCTGCGCTCGAGGTGCCCGGCATCACCCCGCTGATCACGCCGAACGGCGAGTTCTACCGGATCGACACGGCGCTGGTGGTACCGCGCGTGGATGTGAACTCGTGGCGCCTGCGTGTCACCGGCATGGTCGACACGCCATACCAGGTCACCTTCGACGAGCTTTCCGCGCTGGCTAGCCTCAGCGAGCCGGTCACGCTGGTCTGCGTCTCCAACGAGGTCGGTGGCGGCCTCGCCGGCACCGCCGTCTGGCTGGGCGTGCCGCTCATTGCGCTGCTGGAACGCGCCGGGGTGCACGCGGACGCGACACAGATCGTCGGGCGCTCCGTCGACGGCTTCACGGTGGGCTTCCCAGCGGAGGTCCTGCTGGACGGCCGCGCCGCGATGGTGGCGATCGCCATGAACGGCGAGCCGCTGCCTGCGGAGCACGGCTTCCCGGCGCGCCTCGTCGTGCCGGGCCTGTACGGCTATGTCTCCGCGACAAAGTGGCTGGAGGAGATCGAACTCACCACCCTCGACGCGTTCGATGCGTACTGGATCCCGCGCGGCTGGTCGAAGGAAGCACCGATCAAGACGCAGTCGCGGATCGACGTCCCCCGGAACCGGCGCACGCTCGATGCCGGGCGGCAGGCGGTCGCCGGCGTCGCCTGGGGCGGCCTGCGCAGCATCAGCCGCGTGGAGGTGCGCATCCGCCCCGAGGGCGACAAGGGCGGCGAGTGGCGCGAGGCGACGCTGGGCGGCGCGCTGTCGCAGAGCACATGGCGCCAGTGGGTGTACGAGTGGGACGCCTCGGCGCACGGCGACTACGAGATTGCGGTCCGCGCGACGGATGGCGAGGGCAACGTCCAGACCGAGGTCGAGCGGCAGCCTGACCCGGACGGCGCGACGGGCCATCACTCGGTTCGGGTGAGCGTGAAACAGGCCTGAGTCCGAGTGTCGCTAAGCGGCCGGGGCGCGGCGCTGTGCAGAGGTCTGCGGTGGCGGCAGCAGGAACAGGAAGATGCAGCCGAGCCCGCTGAGCACCGCGAGGATCGCGAACGCGACCGTGTAGGTGCCCGTCGCGTCGTAGGCGAGGCCCGCGGCGATCGGCGCGACGACACCTCCCAGGGTCACGACCAGCGACGAGATGCCCATGATCGCGCCGAACGAGCGCGACCCGAAGTACTCGGCACGCATCGAGACCACCACCGGGACGCGTGCGCCCCACGCCAGACCGTTCAGCAGCGCGAACGCGCCCACCATCCAGGTGGAGGTGGCGAAGGCGAGGAGCAGCAGCGCCACCATGTGGCCGAGCATCGCGACGATCGTGACCAGGCGGGAACTTGTGCGGTCCGCCATCCACCCGCCCAGCGGGCGCCCAGCGAAGTTCGTGACCTGCTGCATCACACCGAACAGCGCCGCCTGCGCCAGCGTGTAGCCCAGCGTGGTGGTCGCGTAGAGCACGAAGTGCGCCATCACCACGGACACCACCAGCACCGAGGCGGTGTGCGCGAGGGAGATGTACCAGAACGCGCGGGTGCGCATCGCCTGGCGGGTGGTCAGGGAGACCTCCTCGTCGTCGGCGGGCATCGGACGGCCAACGATGCGGTCGGTGGAGGGGCCGTCCGGCTCTGCTGCCACCCGGCCGTCCGGCAGCATGCCGTACTGCTCCGGCCGGTGGCGGACCACCTGCACGGTCGGGAAGCCCACCAGCAGCACGATGAGCCCGGAGATGTTCGCCATCGCTCGCCAGCCCCAGGCCTCCATGCCCATGACCACGAACGGCACCAGCAGCCCGCCGACCGCAGTCCCCAGCAGTGCGATGCCCATCGCGAGCGACCGCTTTCGCTCGAACCAGTTCACGATCGCCGTAGTGACGGAGAGGAAGCCCGCGAGCGAGGCGCCGATCGCGAGGATCAGCGCCGCCGCGTAGAACTGGAAGACGGAGTCGACGCGGGCGAAGACGAAGAACCCGGCGGCGAAGACGGCCACGCCAACGCGCATGACCGCGCGGGGGCCGAACCGGTCCAGCAGCCACCCCTGCGCCGGGCCCAGGAGGCCCTCCTCCAGCCGGATCGCGGAAAACGCGCCGGAGAGGGTGGTGCGGCTCCAGCCGAAGTCCCGCTCGAGGAGTACGACATAAGAACCGAATGCCTGTCCCATGAGGGCGGTGGGTAGCGCCTGCAAGACGATCGCCGCGCCAACGATCCACCATCCGTAGAACGGTTGCGTCAGGCGGCGGCGCACGAAGGACCTCGATGCTTGCGGGACCGGGGACGCGATGCGCCGAGTCTACGTCCGCATTCCGCTGCGAGCGAGGGCGCTGAGCACCGTCAGCGTCAGCCGCAGCTCACGAGCACCGGGGTGTTGGCCGGCAGGCCGTCCGGGAAGAGCGCCAGCCATCCGGCGTTCACCGCCTCGAATGGCGCGGTTGGGAGGTACCCGATCAGCCGGCCGCCGCTGCTGGTCCAGTAGGTCGCCTGCGGGGCGGTGCACCCGCCGGCCAGCACCAGTTCCTCGCTGGTGCCACCACCGAAGACGACGAGCGAGAGGCCGTGTGGCCAGACGGAACCCGCCACGAGCGTGCCGCGTTCCGGACCGAGCGCGGCGCGGGTGGTGACGCTGACCTCGTCTGAGGCCACACCCAGCGGGCCGCCGCCGAAGATCTGAAGGGTGACGACGGCGCCCGCGTCAGCGGGCGCGACGAAGGTTGTCGTGATCCCGTTTGTCAGCAGCGTCAGTAGCGGGCCTTCCGTCTGGATCCACGCGTACTCGTCGATGTTCTGGCCGGTCGCTGTAAGGGTCACCAGTGACCCCGCCTCTACGCTGTGGTCGGCGCCGGCGAAGACGCTCGCGACCGCCAGCGCCGGGTCGTTGGTGGAGGTGAACCGGGTGCCAGCGTAGCCGTTGAACGTGCTGATCGCGGGGAGGGAGACGCCATCCAGGCGGTACGCGTCGGCGAACGGGAGTGATGCCCCGGTGCTCTGGCCACTGCGGGCGTTCAGCTGCAGGTGGATATGCGCAGTGCCGCCGTTCCCCGCCTCACCGTCGCTTGCGACGGTGCCGAGGCGCTGGCCGGTGATGATCGCGGCGCCGCGCTGCAAGCCGGGTAAGGCGTGCACGTGGCACATCAGCAGATTCACGTCCGCCGTACGGACGGAGATGCAGGTGTCAGACATGTATCCCAGGGTGCCGCTGATCGGGGAGAGGAGGGGAGTCCCTGCGGTGGGCCCATCGAGCCGCCACAGGTCCAACGCATACGAGTCGACGCCCTCATGGGTCGACGTGTTGTAGCCAGCGAGGACCTCCCACCGTGTGCCGATCGGCGCCGGGAACGCGAGTTCGCCCGGTGCCGCGGCCGTAGCCACAGACCCGGTGACAAACCCGGTCGCGATGAGGGCAATGAGGCCCGCGAAGATGACTCGACTGAGAGCGGGCATGGGCACCGTCCGAACGCGCGGCACGGGCCGCTCCCCGATCGAGGGTGGCCACGATAGAGGTCTGTGCAGGTGAAACGGCGGCCCGCCGGGATGCGTTCGGTGCGGCTGCGCCGGGTCCGCACTCGGGCAGGCCGACCCGAGCAATGCAGAACGCCGTCCGGGGGGACGGACGGCGTTCCGGTTTCGCAGCACCCGGGGGGCGCGTGCGTGCTAGAGGCGGTCGACGACTTCGTGCGTCTCGACCACTGCCGTGCGCCGCCCGCTCCAGAAGAGCAGCGACAGCGCGACGCCGATGACCCCGACGACCATCAAGATCACTCCAATGACCATGATGTCCATCCCGGCAACGGTGGCCGTGATGCCCCACGTGAGGATCGCGCCGACCGCAATCAGGAAGAGGCTGAACCCGATGTTCATGTTGACTGGCATGGATGCTCGCTTTCGATCCTCGCTGCCTGAGGCAGGTCGAGATGTGGAGCATCGTCCGCGAGAGTGCGTCACGCGGACGTTACGGGCTCGACACGCGACCGCCGCACGTGACGAACACGCGCGCATGTGGGAACGGACTCGGGGGCACCTGTCACCCGGGCGACCGCCCGCTGATGGCGCACCATGCGCCGAAAAGAATGAGCTATGGCACACGGAGTCCCCGCAAGAGGTCCGGTGAAGTACATGCTCGGCCTGGCGGTCGGTGCGTTGATGAGCGTCCTGATCTTCGGGGCCGCATCTGCGCAGACCGTCCCGCTGACGGTCACGCTGCCCGCAGGCCCCGTCGGCACGGCGGCTGCCACCGTGAACGGCGTTGCGTGTGGGACTGCCACCACGTCAACTACCGCCCCCACGATCCTCGTACTTGCCGTCGGATGCCAGACGCCCGTTTCCGCGACCGGCACCCTGGTGCTGACCCAGATCGGTATCGTTCCGGCGCCCGCGGCGCCCGGCTTCGACATGTCGGCGATGCAGGATGAGCGGTCTGGTTGGCCGATGATCCTGCTGGCCCTCGCCACCGTTGGCGGTCTCGTCGTCGCGGATGGTGTGTTGCGACGGCGGGGCCACTAGCCCCTGGTTTGATCGAGGCGACGCGAGTCCTGGGGAGGGCGGCCCCACGGCCGCCCTCCTTCATGTGCATCGAGGGCGACTAGGTGGTGGTAGCGGCGGCGCGCCGGGTGGCGGCGGCAGCGCGGGCGGCGAGGTGGCGACGCGCCCACGCCAGCCACTCCGGCAGGCCACGGTTCACGGCTGTGTCGAAGACCTGCAGCGCGTCCAGGTCGCGGTAGCACTGCGCGCGCACCATGAAGTCCGCATCCACCGGGCCGCCGTACTGGTGGAGGACATCCGAGGCGAAGGCGTGATCCCAATGCTGGATCAGGCGGGAGAAGTCCAGCGCCGGGTCGGTGACCTGTACGCCGTCGAAGTCCAGCACCGCAGCGATGTCGCCGTCGGGGTTCAGCAGGAGGTGCTCCGGCTTCAGGTCCGCGTGCACGAGTACGAGCGGCGGCAGCGCCGACGACGCACGCTCGAGGCGCCGTCCCACCTCGATCAACCAAGTGCGCGTCGCCGGCGCGAGCAGCCCGGCATGCTGCGCGATCATCGGCCCGAAGACGTCACGCGACGGCTCGTAGCGCCGGGGGCCGCAGGAGGCGGCGCTCGCCGGGTCGAGTGCATGCAGCGCGGTCAGGAAGCGCGCGATCGACACAGCCAGGTGCTGTCGTCCGGCACGTCCGGAGACGTGCGCCAGTTCGCCCTCCACGTACCGGTATGGTCCGCCGAGGACCTCGCCGCCCGCACCCCGCAGCAGCGCTGACTCGCGCGGCACCGGCAACCCCGCCCGTTCGAGGATCGTGGCGAATCGCTGCTGCGACTCGATGACTGCACGCGCCTCCGGGTGCCGAGGCACGCGCACCAGCCAGTCGCCGTCCGGCGCCGGCACGCGCCACGCGACGGCGTCGAACCCGCGGCCCACGACCACCGCGCGCGTGACATCGGCGTCCGGGGTCGCCTCGCGGAGCGCGCGCACGAGGTCGAGGGGGAGCGGCTCGTCGGTGTGATCCTGCATACTGGACATCTTCGCCTACCCGGTGACGTGCGGTGCACGACCACGCCTCCGGAGCCTCGCCCCAGGACATTCGTGATAACGTGCGCCCGATTTCACGAGGGTTGGGAGCCGAACCACATGACCGACTCTGTCCTGCTCGAGGAGCGCCACGGCGAGGTCCTGCTGCTCACGCTGAACCGGCCGGAGCGCCTGAACGCCCTCAATGCCGGGCTTCATCATCTCCTCGGCGATGCCGTGGCGCGCGCGCCCGGAGAGGGCGTGAAGGTGATCGTGCTCACCGGCGCGGGGCCAAAGTCGTTCTGCTCCGGTGGGGACATGGTGGAGATGAGCGGCCTGGAGAAGGACCGCGTCGCCCTGCCGCCGCCCGAGGAGCGGAAGAACGGCACGGTGGAACTCACCAACACGCCGCTCCCGGTGCTGGCCGCGATCAACGGCTACTGCTACGGCGGCG
>JAUXUW010000014.1 GCA_030684635.1 Dehalococcoidia bacterium | reverse complement strand
ATTTGATCAGAGCTGCTTCATCAGGTCGGCCTTCTTGCCGGCGAACTCGTCTTCGCTGATCAGCCCCGCGGCCTTGAGATCCGCGAGCTCCTTGAGGCGATCCATCACGGAGCGCGCCGGAGCGGCCGCCTGCGAGGCCGGCGGTCAGCAGGTCCACGCCGGAATGCTGGCCTTCGACCACCGCTTCCACCTCGAACAGTTCGTGGGTGGGGGTAATGCCGGTCTTCGCGACGACCGGGCTGGCGCTGAGGTGGTCGATCACGGCCTGCGCCTGCGCGCGCTCCTCGAAGAGGTACAGGGCGCCCCAGCGGCCGCTCTCCGGGCTGGAGATCCAAGTCTTCTGGCGGAGCCCGGCCATCTGCTCGAAGCGCGCGATCGACTGCTCACGCAGGTAGACGCGCAGGTCCTCGAACGTGGCGTTCGAGCCCTTCGACAGATCCCAGAGGACGAGGAGTGCGTGCATGCGGGGGAGTATAGGGAGCCATTGTCCGCCCGTCGCCGGGCCAATGGCGCGGCCTGACTCCGGGCGTCAGACCTCGGCGCGCATGTAGGCGGTGGCCAGGGAGTCGGCGTACTCGTTCCAGAGCGAGCCGTCGTGCGCCTTGATCCAGAGGATGCGCGCCTTCGGCCGCTCCTGCGCGAGCGCGTACGCCTCCTGCACCAAATCGAGGTTCTTGACCTCGCCGTCGCGGCGCTTCCAGCCGTTGCGCTCCCAGCCCTTCGCCCACTGGGTGAGCGTGTTCACGACCAGTTGCGAGTCGGTGTAGACGTCCATCGCCTCGGCGGGGCCGAGCATGCGGAGGCCGTGGATCATCGCGGTGAACTCCATGCGGTTGTTGGTGGTGTGCGGCTCCGCGCCAAACTCCTGCGCCACGACCACGCCGTTCACCGCGTACACCACGCCCCAGCCGCCGGGCCCGGGGTTGCCGGAGCATGAGCCGTCCGTAAAGATGCCCGTCCGAGGCCCACCCGTGAAGCGGGCGATGACCTGCGCGGTGGTGAGCAACGCACCCTGTGTGCCGGAGGCGCCCCGGTTCCGGGGGCCTCCGCTACTCCAGCGCGACACCGTTGTAGAGCATCACCGGGTCGCCCTTGAAGACATCGCTCTCGAGGTTCGCGACGACGACGATCGGGCGGTCGGCGACCACCACGGCAGAGCCCACCCAGCCGTCCGGGAGCTGGCGGTTCTCCCACTGTCGGAAGGTCTGCGCGCCTCGGACGACGGTGGGTGCGGGCGGGAAGAGGCCGTCCGGGAAGCGGCTGGAGTAGTAGATGACGTAGACGTTGGCGGCGGAGCCGTCCCACGTCTGGACGCGGAACCAGGAGTTCCAGCCACGCCCACCGCCGAACGGGCCGTAGTTCTTGTTCATCACCGGCATGACGACCTGGCGGGACGCCTCGTCGGCCGTGAAGCCGCGGTAGTCCGCGAGTGAGCCATCCGCAGACTGTCGCTGCACGACGACGGCGATGGGTGAAACCGCCTGCATGCGCACGGTGCCGTAGAAGGTGGCGGGGAGCTGTTCGCCGGCGGGGAGGCAGCCGGCGGGGCCGGTGCTCCGCTGGTCGCAGGTGCGGGCGCCCAGCACGGTGACGGTGGACTCGCGCTCGTACTCGGAGCCGTCTGCCGTGGTGCCCTGGAAGAGCAGGTTCACCTCGTTCGGGACGTTGGGCTGGGCGCTCATGATCCGGAAGCGGGTGGTCACTGTGCTGGCGCCTTCCGTGGCGTTCCGGTCGACCATCGGTAGCAGCACCACCTGGCTGAACTCGTCCTCGCCCAGCGATCGGTAGGTGGAGAGGCCGGCCTGCGTGCGGCTGCGGGTGTCCACCACCACGGCCAGTTGCTGCGAGGCGGCGGAGAGGCCGGAGGCAGTGGGCTGCGTCACGACCAGCGCGGCACCGTTGAAGCCGAACGGGACCGGGAGCGAGGTTTCATCGCGGACCCATGAGGCGCGCGGCGCGATCGACTGTCCACCGTTCGGGCAGCCCGGTGACGGGGTGGCGGGATCCACGGTGGGGCTACTACCGCCCTCCGCGTAATAGAGGATCTGGGCGCACGCCGGGGCATCTTCGCTGACGTTCTCCATCACGATCCGGGACACCTGGCTCCCGGTGTTCGCCACCCAGGGGAGTGCGTGCCGGGCGGTGCCGGGGCCCAGGCGGAGCGCGTCGCCGGCGATCTGGAACTCCCCGTCCGTGCGCAGCACGTCCCGCGCGAGGAGGGCGACGAAGGGCTGGTCCGCGCTGACGTACGCCGAGCCGCGGTAGTTCTGGGGGAGGCTGGAGAGCGACTGCTGGAAGAAGGAGCGCCCGAAGCCGGGCCGGAGCGCCTCGCACACACCGGCGGTGGGGCAGGCGTCGCTGGCCACGCGGTTCCCGGCGTTGTCGTAGAAGTCGATCTCGATGGCGGAGGAGGTCTGGCCGACGTTCTGGATGCGGAGCCAGGAGTTCTCGTCACGCAGGTCGACGCTCTGCGCCACGCCTGCGTCGCCCGAGAAGGCGAACGCACCGAGGGCGAGCATGAGAAGGACGGCGAGGACGGCGCCGGAGCGCGAACGCCACCGCCGCCAGCGGACTGCCGGCACGAGCCTACGGCCTTTCTTCCCCCGCCTCTCACCATCCTAGACTACCCGGAGGGTGGGAGGCGACCACAGGCAGGGGTGCTGCCTCGCCCGCAACGGGAGCCGGTGCTACGATTCGTCGCCCGGCCTGCGGTCGGGGATTCCTCGGGGTGTAGCTCAGCTTGGCAGAGCGCTTCGTTCGGGACGAAGAGGCCCGCGGTTCAAATCCGCGCACCCCGACCACTCACACCATCCACCCCTGGCCCCTCTCGAAGCGCCCTCAGCGGGCGCGTTCGTCGTAGTCCGGCCGTGGTGCGGTGGCCTCCACGCCCATCAGCACGCGCGCGCCCCACGGCCAGAGGCGAGGGGCGGCGGCGACGACCGCGACGGTGGCGGCGCCGCC
>JAUXUW010000013.1 GCA_030684635.1 Dehalococcoidia bacterium | reverse complement strand
CGACTGCGTCAGCGTGAGGTGCATGGTGTTGAGGATGCCGCGGGTGGTCCCGAGCAGGTGTGGGATGAAGTCCACCGTCGCGCCGCCGGCAGCACCGAGGCGGCCGAGCGTCATCTCTGCCTCTACCACGTGCTGGTGGTTCAGGACGCGGTAGGGCACCACGTTGTCGTTCAGGTGGGAGAGATGCTGCAACGGCGCGGGCTTCTTGCCGGCGCCAGACGAGCCCGTCAGGCCGTCCACGATGACGAAGCCATCGTCCACGAGCCCGCCCCGGTAGAGCGGGGCGAGGCCGAGGATGATGCCGACGGCGAAGCAGCCTGGGTTGCCTACCACCGGCGCGCCGGCGATCGCCTCCGCGTTGAGTTCGGAGACGCCGTAGGCGTTCCGGCCCAGGAGGCTGGCCGCGCCGTGGTTGTTGTCCGCGATCGAGGGATGGCGCTCCGCGTACCGGGCGTAGTCGTCCGTGCTTGTGAAGCGGAAGTCGCCGGAGTAGTCGATGAAGCGGACGCCGCGTGCCGTGAGCGACTCCGCGTACAGCTGTGAGACGCGGTCGGGCGTCGCGAAGATGACCACGTCGCAGTCCGCGCCCACCTCGATCGAGTCGGGGGCCTGCACCACCATCTCGCAGCGTCCCGCCAGGTGCGGGTAGACGTCGTCGATGCGCTTGCCGGCATCGTCGCGGGCGACCAGCGCCGAGAGTTCGAAGTTGGGGTGGGCGAGGAGCAGTTCCAGGATGCCGAGCCCGCCGTAGCCGGTGGCACCGATCAACTGCGCGCGAATCTTGCCGACCATCTGGTTCCTCCCGCGTTGCTGAGGTTGCCAGTCTAGATTCCGGGCGGCCGAGGCGGTAGCGCGGTACCTTCGGGCGCATGACCGGCTGGCGCGCCTACCTGGCCCTGGACGACGACGCCCTCCTCGCCCAGTGCGAGGTGGACCGGTTCCGCGCGAGCGGCCCGGGCGGCCAGCACCGGAACAAGACGGACACCGCCGTGCGCCTGCGCCACCGCCCCTCCGGGCTGGAGGCGGCCGCCGTGGAGACGCGCTCCCAGCACGAGAACCGCGCGATGGCCCTCAGCCGCCTCCGGGTGGCGATGGCGGTCGCGCTGCGCGAGCCGGTGGACGTGGAGACCTACGCGCCGCCGCCGGCGCTGGCGGCGACCATGCGCGGCGCCCGGATCAGCGTGTCGCAGAGGAACCCCCGGTATCCGGAGGTCGTGGGCGCCGTGTTCGACTTGCTGGAGGCCGCCGGCTGGCGCGTCTCGGAAGCGGCGGAGGCCCTGCCGGTGAGCACCACCGCGCTCGGGCGGTTCCTGGAGGCCGACCCGGTGCTCTTTCGCGCGGCGAATGCCCGGCGGCAGGCGCTGGGCCTGCCGCCGCTCCGAGGGCGCGCGTAGGGATTTCCTCAGTCGGTGAAGCGTTTTCTCTGACCCTCGCGTCAGGGTTGCATTGGCGGCGTTATAGTGCGCCGGTCATCCGGGCCGCTCACTCGACGAGGAGCCAGCCATGGCCGTGGAAACCTCTCCCCCCGCCGGCGCAGCGGAAGCGTCGCCCGAGCCGGGGCGACGACGGCGCCCGAAGGTCTACTACGGCTACTACCTCGTCGGCGCGGCATTCTTCGCGCAGATGATCTCGGCGGGCGCGCAGACCTACGTCGCTGGCGTCTTCCTGGGGCCGATGACGGAGGACCTTGACTGGTCCCGTTCCGACTTCACGCTGGCGCAGACCGTAGGTCGGTTCTTCACGGCCTTCCTGGGCATCTTCCTCGGCACGCTCGTCGATAAGGGCTATGCCCGGCGGCTGATGTTCGCGGGCGCGACGATCATCGGTGCGGCCGTGTTCATGACCTCGTTCGTCACCGACCTGTGGCAGTACATCCTGCTGCGCGGCGTGATCCTGGTCATGGGTGCGGCGATGGTTGGCAACCTAGTCGTCAATGTGACCCTCTCGAAGTGGTGGGTGGAGAAGCGTGGCCGCATGGTCGGCTTCTCCTCAATGGGCGTGTCCGCGGCCGGGGTGTTCCTGCCGCTGATCCTGACGCCGGTCGTCGACCATTTCGGTTGGCGCGTCGGGTGGCGCGTGCTTGCGGTGATTGCCTGGGCGCTCCTGTACCCGGCGGCAGCCATCATGCGTGGCACGCCGGAGGAGCAGGGACTGAACCCGGACGGCAAGACGGACGAGGAGATGGCGAGCCCGGCCGGTGACCGTGTGCGCGCCGACTTCGCCAACTCCCTGACCCGCAAGGAGGCGCTACGGACGCCTGCCTTCTACCTGATCGTGCTGGCGTTCGGCGTGTCCGGCGTGGGCCTGGGGACCATGCTGTTCACCACGATCCCGTTCACCACGGATGCTGGGTTCAGCCGCACGTTCGCCTCGCTGATGCTGTCGCTGTTCGTCGCGTTGCCGGCGGCGCTCGTGAAGCCGGTCTGGGGCTGGGGCATGGACCGCGTATCGCCGAAGGTGCTTGCCGCCTCCAGCTTTGTGGTGGCGGCGATCGGTTCCGTGGTGATCGTGTTTGCTGCGCAGGCTGGTGCGGGCGTGATCCTCGCTCTGGGCTTCATCCTCGTAGGCGCCGGACTCGGCGGGCAGATCCCGATCCAGGAAGTGATCTGGGGCTCCTACTTCGGGCGGCGCTACCTGGGATCCGTGCGGAGCGTGGCGATGCCGTTCGCGCTCTTCTTCGGCGCCGGTGGTCCGCAGGCGGTCCAGATCTACTACGACAAGGTCGGCGACTACTACGGCGCGTTCCTGGCGGTCGGGGCGCTCTGGCTGCTGGCGGCGGGCTTTGTCCTGCTCGTGAAGAAACCCGATGTTCCGCAGCGCATCCTGGACGAACGCGCCGCCGCGGCCCGCTAGGCGCCTTTGCGAATCGTCGCCGTCAGGTGGTGTGATTCCAGGCGGTCGCGGTAGAGTTCGGCGCGCTCCAGCGGGCAGGTGATCACGTCCGCGCGTCCGTGTTCGTGCGCCGTCAGCATCACCTCGACCGCTCGCTCCACGGTCAGTTCCGGCACGGACACCAGCAGCGCCCGCACCACATGGTCCATGCTGTTCACGTCGTCGTTGTGGATCACCACCGTGTACGGCGGCAGCGTGGCCTCGATCGGTCGTTCCGCCGACCGCATCTCCGCCTCGCGGGCGGGAGCGTCCGAGGTCATCGTGTCGCGCTCACGACGGACTCAGGCGCTCGCACGCTCCGCGGCGCGTTCGCGGCGGATCGTGCGCCAGGTGGTGAAGAGCGTCCGCGTGCCCACGTACAGCACGACGACGCCGAAGATGCGGCTGAGCGTGTCGCCATCGAGCAGCCCGGCGACGTAGCCACCGACGAGGGCGAACGCGATCGCCAGCGGCGTGACCCATTTTGCGGTCTCCACGTCCACGTAACCGCCTTTGAGGTTCGTAAGCGTGGCGGAGATCGCGGTCGGAATGATCACCACCAGCGAGACGCCCTGCGCCAGGTGCTGTTCCTTGCCCAGGATGAGCACCATCGCCGGCACAAACAGCGTGCCGCCGCCCACGCCCAGCAACCCGCTGGCGGCGCCGCCGACGAGGCCGATGAGGGCGACCGCGATCACGTCTCCCATCGCGGTTAGCCGAACACCAGCAGGCGGACGCCTACCACGATCAAGAAGACGGAGAAGACCAGCCGCAGTTCGCGGTCGGGCATCGCGTGCATGACGCGCGCGCCGATCTGTGCACCGACGACCGAAGAGACGGTCAGCGCGGCCGCGAGCGCCCAGTCCACCTCGCCACGGATGATGTACTGCGAGACGGCGGCAAGCGCCGCGAAGATCACGATCACGAGCGAGGTGGCGTGCGCGCGGCGCTGGGTGAGTTTCAGGAGGCCGGTGAGCAGTGGCACCATCACCGTGCCGCCGCCGATGCCCGTGAGACCGGACACGAAGCCGCCGACCGTGCCGGTGAAGATCGCGCGCTGTCGGTCCATCGGGATCCTCTCGCCGGTCACCGGCAGCATGGCGCGCCGGGCGGGGCGTGTCCACCGGGCTGGTCAGGCGCCGGGCGTGAGCCGTTCGATGAGCGCGCGCCGGAGCACCTTGCCGTTGCGCGTGCGCGGGAGCGGCTCCGACTGGAGCAGGTACTGGTGCGGGCGCTTGTACTCGGCCAGGTGATGCGCCGCGAACGCCTCGAGCGCGGCGACATCGAGGGCGGTGTCCGGCTGTGGCACGACGCACGCGGTCACCAGCGTCTTGCCGGTCTCCACGGCCAGGCCCACCACGGCCACCTCCAGCACGCCGGGCGCGCCGGACAGCGCGTGCTCGATCTCGACGGGCGAGAGCCGGTAGCCGAAGGACTTGATGAGGTCGTCGTGGCGGCCGTGGAACCAGACGTAGCCGTCCGCGTCGATCGAGGCGAGGTCGCCGCCGGTGAACCACTCGCCGCGGAAGACCTCTGCCTGCTCCGCCGGCCGGCGCCAGTAGCCCAGCATCAGCCCCGGGTCGGAGCGGTGCACCGCCAGCAACCCCACCTGGCCCGGCAGGAGCGGGGTCGTGCTGTCGCTGTCCGCATCGAGGATCGCGACGCGGCGGCCGGGCTGTGGGCGCCCGGGCGACCCAGCGCGCACGGGGATCGTCGGCCCGCTGGAGATGTAGGTGCTGACCTCCGTCATGCCGAGCGATTCGTACATCTCGGTACCGGCGCGGGCGCGCCATTCGTCGCGGAGCGTCGGCGGGAGCGGTTCGCCGGCGCAGAGCACGTGGCGGAGGCGGGAAAGGTCGTGCGCCTCGGGCTGCCCGTACTTCAGCATCTGGCGGTACACGGTGGGTACGGCGGCAAACACGGTGACACCGAGGCGCTCCATCAACGCGGGCCAGCCGTCCGCGCCGGAGACGCCTGCCGCGAGGACGGCGTGCGCGCCCGCCGCCCACGGGTCTATCAGCCCTACGCCGAGCGTGTACGACCAGTTGAGGGTGCCCGCGTGCAGCGTCACGTCGCCGGGCTGGAAGCCCTGCCACGCCTCCCGCATCATCGCGCGGCCGTACACGGTGCGGTGCGCGTGCAGCACGCCCTTCGGACGGTCCGTGGTGCCGGAGGTGTAGATGAGGAACGCCGGGTCCTCGGCATGCGTCTCCGGCAGCGGCCCGGCGCCATCGAGGGCGTCCAGGGCGCTGGCGTCCACCCACGCGCCGGTCGCGCCGGTCAGGCGCAGGGCGGGTGTCGTGATCGAAGCGGCGGCCTCCGAGTCGGCGGCGAGGAACGCGGCCTCCTCGTCCGTCAGCGCCGGCGAGGCGGGGATGGGGACGAGGCCCGCGACGGTCGCGCCGAGGAAGGCGAAGGCGTAGTCCGGGGAGTGGGGGAGCCGCACCAGTACGCGGTCGCCGGGAGCGAGGCCGCGCGCCAGCAATCCGCGCCCGATCCGCTGCACGCGTGTCCACGCCTCGGCTGCCGTCCACGTGTCGGCGTGGCCGTCCTCGTGGACGAACGTGAAGGCGGGCGCGTGTGCCCGGGCCGGGTCTTCGGCACGGTCGCCGAGGCACCAGCGGGCCAGGTTCAGGGGCGGGTTGGAGGCCGGCGTCGGGGGCTGATTCACGCCGCCAGTGTACGCGCGGCCTCCGCGCCGCTCACTCAGGCGATCAAGGCGTAGACCAGCCCGGCCAGCGCGAAGCCGAGCACGACATATGCCGTGTTGATCGCGTACAGCTCCCACTGAGCCTTCTCGTACACGACGCTCTTGATCGACTCCATCGCCGCCACGCCGGCGCCGAGGATGAGGCCGACGACCAGGCCGTCCACCGGCCCGGTGCCGCCGGCCCACTCGTAGACCGCGCCGATGACGAGCGTGGAGACGATCCCCGCGATGGCGGTCAGGCCCATCATCACGGGTGGCGCGCCGGGGTCATCCGCGGACATGCCGCGGAGCGCCATCCAGCGTTTGCCGAAGAGCACCGTGTACCAGAGCGCGCCGAAGGCGAAGTACGCGACCCCGCCCGCGACGGCTGCCAGGTAGTTCAGGTCCGGGGATGCCAGGTCCATATGTCCTCCCGCACCCCGCACCGCAACCACGATTGTAATCGAGGTGTGGCTAGTCGAGTCGCTCGAGGATCGCGGACATGGAGCCCTTCGACTGGGGGAGGCGAGGGTCCGCGCCGTACGCGTGGACGGCGGTCTGCTTCGCCTCGCACGCGTCATGGCTGGCGGTCATCAACGTGACGCGGCCCTGCGTGTCCACGATGCGGGCGAGGGCAAACGCCTTCTCCGTGCTGTAGCCGAAGACCGCGCCCAGCATCTCGATTACGTAGTCGTAGGTGTGGTCGTTGTCGTCCAGCAGGATCAGTTGCCAGAGCCGATCGAGCTCCGGCGCGATCTCTTCGATGCGGCCGGGGGTGATGGTCGGGCGGGTTGTGGCGGCGGAGCGCATCGGTGTGACCTGGCCGCTATTCGTCGACGGCCGGGAGGACGAGCGGCTGCGTGCGCAGCCCGAGGGCGATCGGCCCCGCGCCACCGAGGCGCTCGTGCGGGCCCACGCGGACGCGCACCTCGGCGCCGCCGTGCAGGCGGACGTGCAGCACCTGGTCGTGGCCGTAGTACTCGCGGGCGATCACCTCGCCACCGATGCCGCCGGCCATGATCTGCAATTCCTCCGGCCGCACCACCACGGCGACGCGGTCCGCGCCCTCCGGCGCGGGCAATTCGCCGAACGGGGTCTGGACGCGGCCGCCCTGGGCGCGGAGCCGGTAGATGTTCGCGTCGCCGATGAAGTCGGCGGCGTGGACGGTGGTAGGGCGCGAGTAGATCTCGTCCGGGGTGCCCACCTGCTCCACGCGTCCGCGCCACATGAACGCGATCCGGTCCGCGATCGAGAGCGCCTCCTCCTGGTCGTGGGTGACGAGGACGGCGGTGGTGCCGGCGAGTTTCACGATCTCGCGTACCTCCGCCCGCACGCGCGCGCGGAGTGACGGATCGAGGTTGGAGAACGGCTCGTCCAGCAGCAGCAGGCGCGGCCTCGGCGCCAGCGCGCGCGCCAGCGCGACGCGCTGCTGTTCGCCGCCGGAGAGCTCGTGCACGGCCCGTTCGCCGAGCGCACCGAGGCCGGTGAGGTCCAGCACCTCCGCGACACGAGCGGCGCGGTCGGGCGCCTTCGGGAGGCCGTAGGCGACGTTTTCGGCCACGCTCATGTGCGGGAACAGCGCGTAATCCTGGAACACCATGCCGACGCGCCGCCGCTCCGCGGGGACGAACGTGTCCTGGCCCGCGACGAGGTCATCGAACAGCCACAGCGAGCCGGCATCCGGGCGCTCGAACCCGGCGAGCAGTCGGAGCGAGGTGGTCTTGCCGCAGCCAGAGGGCCCGAGGATCGCGAACAGTTCGCCGGCGTACACCTCCAGCGAGAGGTCGTGCACGGCGATCGTGTCGCCGAGGCGGCATGAGAGCCCCTGGGCGCGGACGGCGATGCGGAGTGGGTCGGGCATTTCGCTACCGCCTCGTCCCGAAATTCAGCACGAGCAGCGCCAGGAGCGAAATGCCCACCAGGATGAGGGCGGGCAGGGCGGCCTCGCCGTAGCGCGCGTCGCTGGAGGCGGACCAGACGCGCGTGGCCAGCGTCTGGAAGCCGGGCGGCGCGAGGATCAGCGTGGCAGGTAGTTCCTTGATGGTGGTGAGGAACACCAGCGCCGCGCCGGCGACCACGCCCCGACCGGCCAGCGGCAACGTGATCGTGCGGAGCACGTCGGCCGGGCGCCGTCCGAGGCCGCGCGCGGCCTCCTCCATCGACGGGCGCACGCGCAGCAGGGCGACGCGCGTGGCGTTCGTCGCCTGCGGCAGGAAGAGCATGACGTAGGCGATCACGAGGATGGTGAGCGACTGGTACAGCCATGTGAAACGGATCGCGGAGAACACCAGCGCCAGGCCGACGACCAGGCCGGGGAGCGCGTAGCCCGTGTAGGACAGCACCTCCACGATGCGGCTGAACCAGTTGCCCCGGTAGCGGACGCCGAGAATGGCGACGGGCAGCGCGACCACCGCCGCGGCTCCGGCAGCGAGCGCGGCAGCGGTCACCGAGTTGCCGATCACGTCATTCACGCCTCGGAAGGCGACCCCCGCGTCCAGGCCGCGCAGCACCCAGTGCGTGAGCACGGCCACGGGCACGACGAGCGCGATGCCGACGACGAGCGCCACGAAACCGTAGGAGGCCCACCGCCAGCGTCCGAGCGCGACCGGCACCGGCGGACGGCCTGCCTCGCGCACGCCGTCCGAGCGGCGACGGCTGCGGCTCAGCACCTCGACCGCCACGACCGCGAGGGCGAGCGCGGCGAGGAGCAGGGCGAGCGTGGCGGCGTTGCCGCGGTCGAAGGCGGACTGGTAGCGGATGAAGATCACGCGGGTGAAGGAATCGAAGCGCATCAGCGACGGCGTGCCGAAGTCAGAGAGCGCGTAGAGGGCGACGAGCAGGCTGCCGGAGAACAGCGCCGGACGGATCTGCGGCAGGACGACGCGCACGAAGGTGGTGACGCGCCCGTAGCCGAACGTCCGCGACATCTCCTCCAGTCTGGGGTCCAGCGTGGCCAGGGCAGGACGGAGCGTCAGGAAGAGATACGGGTAAGTGAACATCGTGAGCGCCAGGGTGGCCCCGACCCAGCCGTAGATGGAGGGCAGGCGCTCGACGCCCCACGGCTCCAGCAGCCCCTGCACCAGGCCCCGGGGGCCGAAGGCGGAGATGAAGGTGAGCGCGCCGACGTAAGACGGGACGGCGAGCGGCAGCGCCGCGAGCACTCCGATCAGCCGGCGGCCCCTGAGGTCGGAGCGCTCAACCAGCCACGCCATCGGCAGGGCGATCGCGGTGGCGGCGGCGGTGACGGCGGCCGCGAAGAGCACCGTGCGCACGAGCAACTGACCCGTCGTGCGCGCCAGCAGCACGTCGCGCGCGGTGTCAGCGCTCTCCAGCGCCCGCACCACCAGGTAGACGGGGGGGAGCAGGCTGGCGCCCGCGACGATCAGCCCCGCGAGCACGAGCCACGGGCCCGGCACATGGCCTCGCGGCCAGCGGGCGAGGCGCCGGTGCGTCACGGGGAGGCTGGTCAACGGGCCGCGCTCCGGGCAGCCTGTAGCGGGCACTGAGTGCCGTCACAGTCGCCAAATCAGTCACTACTGGTGCGGTCGAGCGTATCGCACCGTCCCGCCTCGGGCACTCCGTCTGGCCTGCGGACGGCTCGCCGGCAGCATCGTCTGCGCGGGGGCTGTGCGAGACTGGGCGGCATCGACGGAGGCCGCCGAAGGGTGGCCTGCAGCGGAAGGGCCGGCTCGCGTGGAACCGCTGGGCGTCATTCTCACCGGCGGGCGCGCCACCCGCCTGCGCCCCCTCTCCGAGGGCATGCCGAAGTCCCTCATCCCCCTCCTCAACCGCCCGCTCATCTCGTACTCGCTCGAGCTGCTCGCTGCCGCCGGCATCCGCGAGGTGGTGGTGGTGGTGGGCGCGGACGACGACCGCACCGGCCCCGCAGCGGTCGAGGCCGCGCCGGCGGGCATGAGCGTGACCGTGGCCCGGCAGATGGTGCCCCGGGGCTCCGGGGACGCGCTCCTCAGCGCGGGCGCCGCGCTCGACGGGCGGCACGTGGTGGTGGCGGCCGTGGACACGGTGCTGGGCGGCGACCTGGGGCCACAGGTGCGCGCGTTCACCACCTCGACGTACGACGCCTGGCTCACGCTCCACGAGACCGACCGTCCGAAGGAGATGGGGATCGTGGTGCTGGAGGGCGACCGGGTGGTGGACCTGGTGGAAAAGCCGGCGGAGCCGCGCTCCAACCTCGCCCTGGTAGGCATCTGGATGCTGGCGCCGGCCGCGGTGGAGTACCTGCGCGAGCACCCGCTGATCAGCCCGCGCGGCGAGGTGGAGCTCTCCGGCACGCTGGAGGTGATGCTGCGCGAGGGGCACGGCACGATCGGCGGGGCGGTGTTCCCCGGCGCGTGGTACGACACCGGGACGCTCGCGAGCCTGCTGCGGACACAGGAGGCGCTGCTGGATGTCCCCGCGCTGGTTGCGCCGGATGCCGTCGTGGAGCGGTGCAGCCTCGGTCCGAACGTGGTGGTGGGCGCCGGCGCGCGTCTGGCGGACGTGACCCTGTCGCACGCCCTCGTCGCGCCGGGGGCGCGGCTCGCGCACGTGGAGGGCTCGCA
>JAUXUW010000003.1 GCA_030684635.1 Dehalococcoidia bacterium | reverse complement strand
GGCGAGCGCGCCGATGCCGGCGCCGATCACCAGCACCAGGCTCCACTCCAGCAGCAACGCGCGCAGCACCTGCGGGCGCGACGTGCCGAGCGCGCGCAGCACGGCGAACTCCACCGCGCGCTGGTGAGCGCCGAGCACGAGCGTGACGACGAACCCGACCGTGCTGAGCCCCAGCACCGCGACGAAGGCGACCGAGAGGATGCCGCTCCCGGACGCCTGCAACGTCGGGTCGGCGGTCGCCGCGTCGAGCGTCGCGACGCGCAGTTGCGGGTTCGTGACGATGCGCAGGGGCGAGTCGCCGGCGACCAGCCGGTTCGCGATCTCCTGCTGTGCGGCGATCGACAGGCTGTCGTCCAGGTCCAGCCAGACCTCGGTCGGGTACTGGAGATCGGCCATGCCGACGAGCGACGACGCGCCTCGGAGGTCGCGCATGTTCACCAGGACGAGCCCGCCGTGCGGAGCCGTGGTCGGGAACAACTCGAACGTCCCGCGCACATGCATCGGCAGCGCGATCTCGCCGAACGCCGAGGGGGCTACGCCCCCCGGCACCGCGCCGAACGCGGCCAGTGCGGGCGCGTCCATCAGCACCGCCAGCGGCACCGCCGGGTCGAGGGGGGCGAGCAACCGCATCCGCGGGACGGTGGTGGAGGCCCAGGTCCAGCGGGCGGAGCGGCGCCCGGAGGCCGCAGCGTCATTCACCACCTCCAACTGCTCCGTCGCTCCCACCGGCGAGAGCAGCATCCACCGGAACGAATCCTCGAAGTCCTCGATCACGGTGCGCACCCCGGTGGCGCTCACCGCGGCGAGTGCGTCGAACTCCATCGCGCCGGGTGAGCGGAGGTCCTGCCCCAGCCGGTCACCGGTGAGGAAGCCCGCGAACGTGAGCGGGCGCTGCGCCGCCGCCGGCAACGCGACGCGTAATGGCGTCCACTGGTTGGCGACCTGCGCGCCCTCGAACGGTGCGTCGAAGATGGTGCCGGAGGCGTCACGGAAGCGCGCCCGGACGTAGTTGCGGGCCGGCGCGGCGGAGCGCACCTGTACCTCCACCGCGACCGCCTCGTCCGGAACGGCCGGGCCGGCGCCCGGGGTGATGTTGCTCCGGATCAGCGCGGTGAGGGCCTCCAGGGGGAGCGTCGCGAAGTCGGCGCGCCACCACAGGTGCTCGCCGACGAACTGCGGGTCGATGCCGAGCACCTGCACCATCGTCCCGTGCATGGTCTGCAGGCCGCCCCGGTGCACCAGCGCCCCGCCCTCCACGCCGTCCCAGGCCAGCACCTCGGCGAACCGCGCATCGATGTCGGGACGTGCGCCGTCATACAGCCCCGCGCGCAGGTCGACGCCGGCGGCGTAGTTCGCGCGGTCGCTGAGGGACCGCTCCACTGTCGGCCCGTAGGAGGCAGCGAACGCGCCGACGGAGATCGCCATGATCAGCAGCAGCGTGACGCGCGCATACGCCGCGGGCGCCCTCCCCGTCCGGCGCAGGCCAATGGCAGCAGCCGTGCCCCGCGCGAGCATGAGTCCCCGGGCGGCGAGGCGTACGAGCGGCGGGTAGATGCGCAGCACGAGCGACGCGACGGCAGCCGTGATCGCGAGGGGAGCGAGCATCAGCATCGGGTCGCTTGACCAGCCGCCGACGGAGCCGGGGTCGAAGACGGAGCCGCGCTGCTCCAGTTGCCAGAGCAGGATCGCGGCGAGCGCGACGACCGCCAGGTCCAGGTAGTACCGCTGGTAGGCGCTGCGCGTCGCCGGGCGGGACTCCTCCCGCTTCACGTCCACGATCCCGCGGCGCACGACCATGATCGCGGGCACCAGGATCGCCAGCAGCGCCAGCGCCGCACCACCCGCGCCCAGCAGGTACGCCTCTGGCGTGATGCGGGCCGGGAGTGCGTCGCCGCCCGTGACCGCGGCGAAGCCCGGCGCCCGCCCGAGCAGCGCGACCACGCCGGAGGCGAGCCACGGCGCGGCGATCGCGGCGGGGACCGCGAACACCAGGCCCTCCACGAGACTCAGGCCCAGGAGCTGCGCGCTGGTAGCGCCACGGCTGCGGTAGACGCCGATCTCCTCCGCCTGCCGCTCCAGCAGCAGCGCCATCACCATCACGACGTAGTAGCCGACAATCCCCACCACCTGGAGCAGCACGATCAGCAGCGGCACCGCCGTGAACGTCTGCGCGTTCCGGTAGCGTGCGAGGACGGCCTCGACGCCGCCCCGGGAGGTGGCTGTCACGCCGAGCGTGACGTTCACGTCGCTCACCCACGCCCGCAGATCGGCGACGGCGCGCTCCACATCCGGTACCGCCAGGCGTCCGGTGTCCAGCACCACGCCGCTGCGGTGGCGCAGCCCGCTCTCCGGCAGCATCCGCGCGAACGGGCCATCGAGTTGCGCGTGTGTTGTGAGCAGCGGCATCTGCCCGATGCCACGCGGGATCAGGCTGCGCTGCGGGGAGAGGCCGGCGGCGCCCTCCAGTCGTGGCAGCAGCGGCGCATCTGGCGCGGCCCATTCGCCCTCGAAGATCGCCCAGCGCGCGTCCTCCGCGTCGCGCGGCCGCACGAAGCCCACCACGGTCACATCGAGGGTGGTGGAGACGCGCGCGGTCGGATCGCAGCGCACCTCATCCAGCGCCTCCTCGGCGTCCTCGGACGGGGGGATCTGCGGGCAGTCGGTGAAGCGCGCACCCGCAATGCGGATCGTGTCGCCCAGGACGGCGTGGCGCTGGAAGCCATCCGGCAGCACCACCTCCGCGCCGCTTGCGTCCGCCTCGGGCAGGCGCCCCTCGACGACCTCGATGTGGTCCTCGAAGCCGCCGAGGACGTAGACGAATCCGCCCCACGGCTGGCGGACGGTCCCCCCGCCGGGCAGTACGGCGACCGGCTCGGCCGGGGCGTCCGCCTCGAAGTCGGGGAAGGAGAGGTCGAAGCGCTGCGAGCGGGTCTCGGTGAGCAGGCCGTCGCCGAGCCAACCGACGCGCGCCTCGGTGATCGCATCCACGGCGGCGCGGCGCGCCCGATCGACCGGATCGCCCATCAACTGCGCGGGCACCAGCACCTCGGCGAGCCGCTGCTCTGGCGTGCCGAGTTCCCGGTCCAGGCGGAACCGCAGGCCCAGGTCGGACATCGCGGAGGCATAGATCGGGGTCATCGCCAGCAGCGTGGCGGCCACCAGCATGCCCAGCGCGGCGACCAGCATGAAGCGCCAGCCCGCCGTGAGCCTCCGCAGCGCGAACCGCCAGCCGGCGAACAGGTCGGCAATCACGGGCGGAGTGTAGCGGAGGGCGCCGTCGCCGCCCGACCCCGGTCGGGTTAGGATGAAGGTTCAGGCGGGCTCGTGAGAGGGCATCGATGGGTAGCAAGCAGTCGCTCCGGTTCGCCCTCGCCGCGGGCCTCGCCGGCCTCGCATGGGGCTTCGCGCGCCACCGCCGCGACCCCCGCGCCGCCTCCTTCGCCGTGCTCCAGGCCCTCGAATGGTTCGTCGCTTACGGCGGTGCTGTCGCGCTGATCGAGATGGTGCGCGGGGCCCTGGACGAGGACGACGACCTGGAGGTCACGGAGCGCATCACGCACATCCGCCAGACCGTCTTCGACCAGGCCTCGGGCGAGGGATAACGCCCTCCTCCGAACGCGAGCGAGGCTGCCCGTCCGCGGGTAGCAGCCAACCCCGCCCGCTGGTACGTTGAGCGCCGCGAATACACCTGATGCGCGCCGGGACGGTGCGCGCCGTATGGGGGGAGACCCAATGCCTGCACCGTGGAGTGACTACGCCATCGTCGTTGAGCACATCTTCAAGGTGGCGCCCGAGGCTACGCCGACCCGGTCCGACTTCCTGGACATCTGCAACGCCAACGCCGACGAGATCGGCGACGACGTCGTCGACGGCTTCGACTCGCTCCGCGAGGGCGTGATGTTCAAGAGCGCGGACGAGGTCAAGGCGGCCCTGCAGGCCAACGGCCAGATCGCCGGATAACGTGACGGACAGCCCCGCGGACGCGCTGCGACAACAGGCGCGCGAGTGGGGCGAGTCCCTCCTCGCCGCGCCGCCCTGGGACTCGGTCGCCGACCGGGTCACCCTGCTGCTCGTGGACCCGCCCGCCGGGCTGGACGACGCCCCGATGCCGTCCTCGGTGGGCATGTGGCTCACGATCGACGCACCTTCCGCTCGGTCGCTCCCGAACGAGTACCGCACGCCCCTGACCTCCGACCAGCCGCTCCACGAGCGGCACCGCGCGACGGCGACCGCCCCGGCGGTCGCCCTCTCGATTCTCACGGACGATGGCC
The DNA here is from genome assembly GCA_030684635.1 of Dehalococcoidia bacterium. Taxonomy (GTDB): domain Bacteria; phylum Chloroflexota; class Dehalococcoidia; order UBA2979; family UBA2979; genus W-Chloroflexi-9. The sequence goes on along the minus strand of JAUXUW010000003.1, from coordinate 6,884 downwards.
TCCATCGCCTGCTGCAGGGGCTCTCGACCGCCTCGATCGAGGCGCGCTGGCAGGCGCGCCATGCCGAGGTGGTGAGCGACCGCCTGCGCCGCGCCGACCAGTTCTCGCTGCGCGCCGGGATGCTTCCCGCCGAAGCCCCGGAGCGCGTCCTGCGCACCGCCTGGCTCGACCTGGTGACCGCCGCCCGAGGGCTGGACGTGGCGCCCGATGCACCGGCCGCGGCGCTGGCCGCGCTGGGTGAGGTCACCGCCTCGGTCTGCCGCATCGCCTGCGCGCTCGAAGGCGGCGTGTACCCGCCGGTGGCGTATCTGCGCGCGGCCGCGCGCGAGACGCGCGTGGGCCGGCGCCTGAACGCCTGGCTGGACGACTTCGCCCCCGCCGCCGGTGGCGACGAGGCGGCGATCCGCCGCGTCCTCGGCAGCCGCGACCAGGCGATCGAGGAAGTGCGCGCCGTGATCGCAGAGCCGTTCCGCGACCGCCCGTGGCTCCGGACGCCGGAGGCCTTCACGCTCCGCGCTCCGCGTTAGCCCCCGTGGACCCTGCAGACATCGCCTGGCTCCGCTCCGACGCGGGCGTCTCCGCCTGCACCGAGGCGACCGCGCTGCTGGATGCCGGCCGCAGTGAACTCGCCGTGCTCGATACGCTTCGACGGGCGATCCACCCCGAGCAGACACGTGCCGTGCTCGCACTGATCGAGGGGCGCCGCTCCGCCGCCGGCAAGTTCGTCGACGCCGGTCGGCTGTTCTTCGACCGCGAGAGCGCCGAGCAGTCCACCAGCGAAACCGTTGCGAGGCACACCGCGACGCGGTTCGCCGGAGTCCGTCGGGTCGCCGACCTGGGCTGCGGCGCCGGCGGCGACGCGCTCGCGCTCGCGCACGTCGCCCCGGTACTCGCCGTCGACCGCGACCCCGTCCGCCTCGCGTTGCTGGAGGCGAACGCGGATGTGCGCGGCGTGGGAGCACGCATCGAGGTCGTGGAGTCGACCATCGCTGAACTCGTCCTTCCCGGCGATGTTGACGCGGTATGGCTCGACCCCGCGCGGCGCGACGCACGCGGACGCACGCTGGACCCGGAGGCGTGGAGCCCTCCGCTCTCCGACGCGGTGCGCATCGCCTCGCGCGTCTCGCGCGCCGGCATCAAGGTCGCACCGGGGATCGACCACCGAGTCGTGCCGGCGGGCGCGGAGGTGGAGTTCATCTCGCTGGGCGGGAGCCTGGTGGAGGCGGTGATCTGGCTGGGTGCGGCGGTCACCGCGCGGCGTCGGGCGACCGTCCTGCCGGAGGGCGTCACCGTCGCCGGCGCCCCGGACACCGGCGTCACGCCCGTCGGCCCGCCCGGTGCCTACCTCTACGACCTGGACCCCTCCGTGGGCCGCGCGAATCTGGTGGATGCCGTCGCACCGGCGCTGGAGGCATGGCGGATCGACGAGACGATCGCGTACCTGAGCGGTGACGAGGCGCGCGAGTCACCGTTCGCCCGCCGGTTCCGTGTCGCCGCCTGGTTCCCCTTCGGTGAGCGGCGCATCCTCGACGCGCTGCGCGAGGTGGGGGCGACCCGGGTCGAGGTGATGCGCCGTGGCTCGCCCGTGGAGACGAACCCGCTGGAGGTGCGGCTGAACCGCGCGCTCGCCGGAACCCTCGCGGCATCCGAGGAGCCGTGGACGGTCGCGCTGACACGCACGTCCAGCGAGCACATCGCGATCGTCTGCCGCCGGGAACGCTGAGATCCGTTACGCCTCGATCAGCGCGCTGAGTGTGCGAGGTAGATCGGTGAAGTCGGGCAGCACGGCCGCCGCACCCGCCTCGCGCAGCTGGGCCTCGGTGAACCCGCCCGTCGCCACGCCTACCGGTCGCCCACCGACCTCAAGCGCGGAGAGGATGTCCCGTTCCGTATCACCGACGAAGACGAGCCCCTGCCCCCCGCTCCAGCCGCAGTCGAGCGCGGCGTGCCGGAACACCTCGACCCGGTCGTGGTGCTCGTCGCCGAACGCGCCTCGGAGCGGGTCGAAGAACGAGGCGATCCGGGCGTGCTCCATCTTCAGCACGGCGTTCGCCCGCATCCCGCCGGTGGCCATTCCGATCACCACGTCATCGCGTGCACGCAGCGCTTCCAGCGCGGCTGTGACGCCGGGGAGCGGCGTGGGAGCAACGTGGGCCAGGGCTTCGCGCAGCAGCGGCGTGTAGGCAGCGGCATAGCGTTCGAAGGCGCCCTCCAGCGGCATTCCCACGCTACGGGCCGCCTCGGTGGCGATCCAGCGTTCGGTGCGGCCGACCCCGTCGTACAGCCGGCCCTGGTCCGGCAGCCCGACCACCTGCGCCAGCACGCGGTCCAGGATCGGTGCGTCGACGTCGAACTTCACGAGGGTGCCGTCGAGGTCGAAGAGGATCACCGTGGGAGGCGGGGGCATGGGGCCCTCCCGGGCGCGCTACGCCTCGGCGTAGGCTCCGGCGCGGGTGGCGGCGAGGCCGTAGAACTCGTACAGCAGTCGCTCGCGCAGCGCGTCCACGCCCAGGCCGGTGGTGGCGGAGGTGAACCGCACCTCGCCCTCCACGTCGATCACCTGCGCGTCTTCGAGGACCGCCAGGTCCGCCTCGGTCTCCACGGGGGAGCCGTCCGGCAGCACCATGCCGTCCACCTTGTTCACGACCGTGATCATCGGGATGTCGCCGAGTTCGAGCTCGGTGAGCGTCTCCAACACCGTCTTCACCTGCGCCTGGCTGGCGTCCGCCGTGCCGTCCACGACGTGCACGAGGAGGTCGGCGGTCTGCAGTTCCTCCAGCGTGGCCTTGAAGGCGGAGATCAGTTGGGTGGGGAGTTTCTGCATGAAGCCGACCGTGTCGGTGAGCAGGAACGCCTCGCCGGTGGGCGAGCCGACGCGGCGCGTGACCGGGTCCAGCGTGGCGAACACCGCATCCGCGACGAACACCTCCGCGCCCGCGAGCGCGCGCATCAGCGATGACTTGCCGGCGTTCGTGTACCCCACGAGGGCAACCACGGGCACGCCCTGCCGCTGGCGGCGGGAGCGCTGGAGCGCGCGCTGGCGCTTCACGCCCTCGATCGACCGCTTGAGGCGTGCGATCCGCCCGCCGATCAGCCGGCGGTCCGTTTCCAGCTGCGTCTCACCGGGACCGCGGGTGCCGATGGCGCCCATCGAAGCGCCGGTGCGCTCCAGGTGCTGCCACTGCCCGCGCAGTCGCGGGAGGAGGTACTCGTGCTGCGCCAGTTCTACCTGCAGGGATGCCTCCCGCGTGGTGGCGCGACTGGCGAAGATGTCCAGGATCAGCGCGGATCGGTCCAGCACCTTCACCCCGAGCGTCTGCTCCAGGTTCAGTTGCTGTGAGGGCGAGAGCGGGTCGTCGAAGATCACCATCGTGTAGTCGAGCGCCTCGCGCTGCTCCACGATCTCGTCCACCTTGCCCGCGCCGATGTAGTGCGCCGGGTCCGGGCTGGCGCGGCGCTGGGTGGTGCTGCCGACGACGACGCCGCCGGCGGTCTCGACGAGGCGGCCAAGTTCGAGCAGCGAGTCCTCCACGGACATGCTGCCCTCCGTCTTCCGCCCGCGCTCAAGCGCGACGAGGTACGCGCGCTCGCGTTTCGCTTCGGTGCTGTGGGACTGCTGGGCCCTGCGTTCGCGGCGGACGGGCGGGGCCTCGTCCATGAGACCGTCATCATCCAGGTCATGGGAGACGGTGGGGCCGGGATCGAACTGGCGGGCGCGGTGTCGGGCTACGGTGGCTCTCCTCGAGAATCAGACTGGATATCCAGTGTACCCCGCACGCCAACGAGGCCGGTGCTGCCACCGGCCTCGTCTTTGATCGCACGGCCGAGGGCTACAGGACGGACTGGCCCTTCGCGAAGGCGGAGAGGCGACGCATTGCCTCGTCCAGCCGATCGTCCGGGGTGGTGAGCGAGATGCGGATGTAGCCCTCGCCCGCCTCGCCGTAGGCGGCGCCCGGGGTCACGACGACGCCGGTGGCGTCGATGAGGCGTGCCGCGAACTCGCCGCTGGAACGCTCGCCCTCGGGCAGCCGCGCCCAGACATAGAGCGAGGCTTTCGGCGGCTCCAGCCGCAGGCCCAGTTCGCGCAGCACGCCGACCACGCGGTCACGGCGCGCCTGGTAGATGCGGTTGTGGTCCTCGACCGCATCGAGCGGCCCATCGAGGGCGGCCATCGCCATCGCCTGGATCGCCTGCGGGATGCCGGAGTCCAGGTTGGTCTTCACGCGCGTGAGCGCGTTCACCAGCGTGGCGTTACCCACGGCCATGCCCACGCGCCAGCCGGTCATGTTGAACGCCTTGGAGAGCGAGTTGAACTCGATCGCCACGTCCTTCGCCCCGTCGACCTCCAGGATGCTCGTCGGGCGGTAGCCGTCGTAGGCCACGTCCGCGTACGCCAGGTCATGGGCAATGGCGACGTCGTACTGCTTTGCCCAGGCGACGGCGCGCTCAAAGAACGCGCGGTCGCAGACCGCGCCGGTGGGGTTGTTCGGGTAGTTCAGCCAGATCACCTTCGCGCGGCGCGCCACGTCCGGCGCGATCTCGTCCAGGCGCGGCAGCCAGCCGTCCTCCTCGCGCAGGGGGATCTTCACGGAGGTGCCGCCCGCGAACATGGTGCCGATCTCGTAGACCGGGTAGCCGGGGTCGGTCATCAGGGCGACGTCGCCGGGGTCGATGAGGCACAGCGGCAGGTGGCCGATGCCCTCCTTCGAGCCGATCAGCGGGACTACTTCCTTGTCAGGATCGAGGGCCACGCCGTGGCGCTGCTGGTACCAGCGCGCGATCGAGCGGCGGAACTCCGGCAGGCCGTCCGACTCCGGGTAACGGTGGTTCACCGGCACGTCCGCCGCCTGCTTCAGGGCGTCCAGGATGTGCGGCGGCGTCGGCAGGTCGGGGTCGCCGATGCCGAGCGAGATCACGTCCACCCCGGCCGCGCGCTTCTGCGCGATCAGTTCGGAGATCCGTGCGAAGAGGTACGGCGGCAGTTGCTGCACGCGCTGCGCGAGTTGCACGCGCGGTTCCTTCCCAGCGGCCCGGGGGCCTCGGCGATGCCTGTGCTGACGGGGGGACGGTGGCTAGCGCCAGCCGCCGTATCGGGCCTTCACGCCGGTGCGACGGCGTTCCTCGCGGCGTTCGGCGATCAGCGCCTCGTCCAAGGAGCGGCGGTACTCCACGCCTGCGACCACGTGGCGATAGCCCAGGTCGGAGCAGGTGCGGAGCGCGTTCCGGATGTCCGGGCGCACGCGGATGTTCGCCTTCACGGCGTCCTTCGTCGCGAGCTGGTAGGTCGCCGCGCCCAGGATCACGCGTCCGTAGCCGTTGCCAAACGCCTCCGGAGCGACGGCGGCGGCCAGGACGGTGCCCTCGTTCCGCTCCACCTCGCCGTTGATCGCGAACGCGACGATGTCCTTGTCGGCGTCTTCCAGGATGCCCACCCACGCCGCCTCGTCCAGGATCCAGTCCCAGGTGCGCGGGCCGTCCACGTAGTCGCCGTACGCCTCGGTCCAGATCTCGCGCAGGCGGTCGACGTCGGAGGCCTCGCCCTTGCGCATGGTCAGGCCGTCCGGGATCTCCGGGACAGTGTCCGCGTCCAGCGCCGGATGGGCCATCTCCATCCACTCGGCAAACATCGCGAAGTCGGCGTCCTGCAGCAGCGGCTCGAGCCAGTCACGGCTGGGCAGACCGGCGAGGTCCATCGAGATGTAGTCGCAGGACTCCGGCGTCAGGTCTTCCTTCGCCGCCTGCCACATCTCCGGGAAGTCGCGCCGCATCGCCTCGATGCCGGTGAAGCCCCAGTACAGGCGCTGCTGTCCGCGCTCCTGCGCCAGGATCAGTTCGCCCTCGTCCGTCTGCAGGTGCACGGTGCCCGGCGCGTCCAGCAGCGCGCGACGCGCACGCGGGCGCAGCGGAGCGTTCCGGAAGGTGAACGTGGTTTCCTGCTCGATGCGGCGTCGTTCGTTCACTGCGTCCACTCCGATTCGAAGACCTTCGCTGCCGGGCCCGTGAGGATCACCTCACCTTCGCCTGGCCAGTCGATCCGCAGCACGCCGCCCGGCAGGCGGACGTCCACCGACTGGTCGACCTGCCCGAGGATCTGCGCGGCGACCATCACGGCGCACGCGCCGGAGCCGCAGGCCATCGTCTCGCCGACCCCGCGCTCCCAGACCCGCATCTCGATCGTGTCCCGGCCCAGCACGCGCGCGACCTCGTAGTTCGTCCGGTGCTGGAAGAGGCGGTGGTGCTCCATCAACGGCCCGATGCGGTGTAGCGGGTAGTCATCCGGGGAGCCGGGGATGAACTGGATGGCGTGCGGGTTACCCATGGAGACCAGCGCCACGTGCTGGACGGAGTCGCCCTGCGCGTCGCTGGTCGTCACCGGCAGCGAGGTGACCGGCGGCGCCTGCTCGATCGCCACGCCCACCGCCACCGGCCGCAGGTCTGGCACCGCCACGGCGACGCGTACGCGCTCCACCGTGCCGTCCGAGGCGAACGATGCAACGCAGGGGACAACGCCGGGGCCGGTTTCGACGGTCATCGCGCCGTCGCCGGCGGAGACCAGGCCGCAGTCGAAGGAGAACTTCACGAAACAGCGAATGCCGTTCACGCACATCACGCCGTCAGAGCCGTCCGCGTTGAAGATGCGCATCTTCCGGGCCGCGACCGTGGAGGGCTGAACGAGGATCAGGCCGTCCGCCCCCACGCCCAGGTGGCGGTCGCAGACGCGCTGGGCGAACGCGCCCCACTGCTCGTCGGTGACGTCGAGCAGGTCGGTCTGGACGACGACGAAGTCGTTGCCGGCGCCGTGCATCTTCCAGAATGGGAGTCGAGACGGGATCTCAGGCATGGTCGCCTGATCCTACCGGGGGCGTGGCCGCTCTCACAACCGC
>JAUXUW010000038.1 GCA_030684635.1 Dehalococcoidia bacterium | reverse complement strand
CCGCACGGTGCTCGGCGGCGGCCGCTACGACCGGCTCTCAGAGACCCTGGGCGGCGCGCCGGCCCCGGCCTGCGGCTGGGGCGCCGACCTGCTGCGGCTGACCGGGGTCGCCTCGTGAGCGCCGCCGCACGGCCGACGCGCGTGGCGCTGCCGCGAGGCGACCTGCGCAGCTCGGTGGACGCCCACCTGCGCGACGTGGACTTCGTCGTGGAGGGCTACGGTTCCGGCGCGCGCACCTACCGCTTCGAGGTGGAACGCCGCCCGGGCGTGGAGGTGCGCGTCTTCTCCGACCAGGACATCCCGATCCAGGTTGCCATCGGCAACTACGACCTGGGCATCGCCAGCCGCCAGTGGATCGATGAGCTGCTGGTGAAGCACCGCCTGGACTCCGTGGTGCCGCTGCGGCAACTCGATGTGCCCTCGGAGCCGCTGGTCGTGGCAGGCGCCCCCGGCCGCACGCTCGCGGAGATTGCGGGCGCCGGCGTGGTGCGCGTAGCGACGGAGGTGCCGAACCTGGCCGCGCACTTCCTGGTGCACGCGCGCGTCCCGGACTACCGGCTGTACGAGGTGTGGGCGCAGGCGGAGGCGTGGCCGCCTCTGGACGCGGAACTCGCCGTCGCGCCGCGCTCCGCCGTGCAGAAGGAGGGCCTGGAGGTCCTGGGCGAGGTGCACCGCGGGGGTGTCTGGCTGTTCGCGAACCGCGAGGCGCTGGCCACCCGCGACCTGTCCGCCGCGCTGGAGCCCTTGCTCCGCATCCCGCTGGCGCGTGAGGCCGGCGGCCTGGTCCAGCCGGAGGGCCTCGTCGGCGTCCAGCGCGCGCAGCCGCGCCCGGTCGCGGAGCGCCAGTCGTTCCGCCTGGCCGTGCCGGACGGTCACGCGCAGCGCCACACCGTGGCCGCGCTGGCGGACGCCGGCATCGTCTTCGACGGGGACGAGGAGGGCCGCGCCGTGCGCACGCCCACCTCCAGCCTGCCGGGCATTGAGGTGAAGGTGATGCGCCCGCAGGACATGCCGCGGGCTGTGGCGCTGGGGTACTTCGACCTGGCGCTCACCGGGCGCGACTGGCTGCGCGCGTTCACGGCCACCTTCCCGGCCGCGCCGGTCGTGGAGCTGTGCGATCTGAAGCGCTCGAACTACCGCCTGGGCGCCGTCATCACGGAGGACCTCGCGGTCGACTCGATCGAGGAGGCGATCGCCTACTGGCGGCGTGATGACCCGGAGTTTCCGATCCGCGTGGCCTCCGAGTACGTGGCGCTGGCGGACGAGTACGCCCGTTCCCGCCACCTGGGGAAGTACCGGGTGATCCCGATCTCCGGCGCGTCCGAGGGGTTCGTGCCGGAAGACGCCGAGATCCTGGTGGAGGGCACGGAGACGGGCACCACGCTCCGCGCCAACCGTCTGCGTATGATCGATGTGATCATGGAATCCACGAACTGCGCCATTGGCGCAGCGGAGCGCCCCTCGGGGCGTCGAGGCGAACTGCGCGACGACTTCGTCCGGCGGCTCGTCGCCGGCGCCGGGGCGTAGGCGGACCGGGAGGACCGGCGGGATGCCCTCGTTGGGGTCGCACCTGGTACGGGCGCGCGTGGTCGCGGAGCGGCTGGCGTTGCCGGAGATCGACCGCGACCGCGGTTCGTTCTACCTGGGGGCCACGGCGCCGGAGATCCGCGTGCTCACGCGCCTGGACCGCGAGGTGACGCACTTCTTCCGGCTCGGCGACCTGGGCGCCCAGGACTCCGTGGAGCGCATGTTCCTGGAGCACCCGGAACTGGCGCGGCCGGCGGGGATGGAGACGGCGACCACGGCGTTCATCGCCGGGTACCTGACCCACCTGGTGCTGGACGAATCGTTCATCGGGGACATCTACCGGCCGGCGTTCGGCCCGCAGTCCCCGATCGACGAGGACCCGCGGTCGAACATCCTGGACCGGGCGCTGCAGTACGAGATGGACCGTCGCGACCGCGAGGATCTGGACACGATGGAGGAGATCCGCGCCACGCTCGCCTCGTGCGTGCCGGTGAGCGGCATCCCGTTCATCGAGGACCACTTCCTGGCGGAGTGGGTGACGATGACGGAGAGCGTGGCGGGCCAGCCGCCGGACTACAGCCGGTTCCACCGGATGATGGTGCGGCACTTCCAGGTTGCCGGTTTCGACGCCGAGCGGATCGAACAGGAATGCGCCGACCCGGAAGGGTTGGTGCGTGAGGCCTTTGGCATCGTGACGCCGGAGCGCGTGGAGCGCTTCTGGCGAGACGCGGAGGATCGGATGACCGAACGCGTGCGGACGTACCTGCGATGAGGAACCGATGACCGCGACCCAGACCCTGCGCATCGTCGACGACATCGAGGTCGCGCGGGCGACCGTGCTGAAGCGGGAGCCGCTCTCCGAGCCGGTGCTTGCCGAGCCCGTGCAGCGTGGCATCGATGAGCTGTGGGGTGAGCACGTCTCCCCCGCCGACCACGTCCGCCGCATCATCGACGCCGTGCGCACGGAGGGCGACGCCGCCGTGCGCCGCTTCTGCCAGCGCTTCGACGGCTCCGCCTACGACACCATCGAGGTGACCGGGGACGAGATTGCGTTCGCCTTTGAGCAGGTCAGCCCGGAAGACCTGGAGGCAGTGCAGTTCGCGGCGCACCGCGTCCGCCGCTACCACGAGATGCAACTGGAGCACGCCCCTACCTCGTTCAGGGAACGCGGCATGGGGATGGTGGTGCGCCCGCTGTTCCGCGCGGGCATCTATATGACCGGCTCGGACGCCGCGCTGCCTTCGTCCGTCATCCACACGGCGGTGCCGGGCGTGGTCGCGGGCGTGGAGCAGGTGATCGGCGTCACGGCCGCGCGTGCGGACGGCACGGTGAACCCGCTGAAGCTGGTCGCCGCGCATGTCGCCGGCGTGCAGCGGATCTACCGCGCCTCCGGCGCGCAGGCGATCGCGGCGCTGGCGTTCGGCACCGAGAGCATCCCGCGCGTGGACAAGATCTTCGGGCCGGGCGGCATCTTCGTGACCATCGCCAAGCAACAACTCTTCGGCCGCGTGGGCATTGACGCGATCTACGGTCCAACCGAGACGCTGGTGCTCGCCGACGCGAGCGCCGCGCCGGACCTCTGTGCCGCCGACCTGCTCGCGCAGGCGGAGCACGACGTCCTCGCGACCCCCGTGCTCATCACGACCAGCCGTGCGCACGCGGAAGCGGTCGCCGAGCAGGTCGAAATGCAACTGGCGACGCTGGAGCGCGAGTCGATCGCGCGTGCCGCGATCGCCCGCGGTGGGGCGGTCGTCGTCGCGGACCTGGAGCAGGGCATCCTGCTCGCGAACGAGTTTGCGCCGGAGCACCTGTGCGTGCTGACCGAGGACCCCGGGGCCGTCCTGCCACGCATCCGAAACGCGGGCGGTGTATTCCTCGGTGAGTCGTCGCCGGAGGTGCTGGGCGACTACACGGCCGGGCCGAGCCACGTCATGCCCACGGGCGGGTCGGCGCGGTTCGCCTCGCCGCTGTCCGTGCTGGACTTCCTGAAGGTGACATCCGTGATCAACCTCACGGCGGAGGACCTGGACCGCCTCGGGCCGTTCGCCGCGCGACTGGCGCGTGCGGAGGGGCTGACCGGCCACGCCCGCAGCATCGAACGCCGGCTCGAAGGCCGGTAGGAGGGCCGCAGCATGCCTCGCTTCGACCCCACCGCCGCGCTGCGCCCGGCGCTCCGCACGCTGCCGGAGTACGCCGCCCTCGAGGATCTCGAGGCGGTCGCCGCGCGCTACGGCGTGGACCCGGCGGACGTCATCAAGATCGACGGCAACGAGAACCCGTACGGCCCCTCGCCGCGCGCCCTCGAAGCGCTCGCCGGTAACTACCACCCGAACCACTACGGCGACCCCGACCAGCGCCGCCTCCGAGCCGCGATCGGCGCGCACTTCGGCGTGCTGCCCGAGGCGGTCGTTGCCGGCTCCGGCTCGGACGAGATCATCGACCTCCTGTTCCGCCTGTTCACCGACTCTGGCGAGCGCATCCTGGTGTCCACGCCCACCTTCGGCATGTACGCCTTCGATGCCGGCCTGCACGGCGTGGAGGTGACGGACGTGCCACTGCTGGAGGGCTGGGCGTACGACTCCGAGGCGATGGTGGACGCCGCGCAGGAGGCGAAGGCGACCTTCATCCCCTCGCCGAACAACCCGACCGGCAACACGCTCCCGCTGGCCCTCGTTGACCGGCTGCTGGAGACGGGCACGCTGCTCGTGGTGGACGAGGCCTACATCGAGTTCTCGCACCAGCCGTCGCTCGTGCAGCGCGCCGCCGCCGAGCCCGGCCTCGTCGTCCTGCGCACGATGTCGAAGTGGGGCGGCCTCGCCGGCCTGCGTGTCGGCTACGGGGTCATGCACCCGGCCACGGCGGACTTCCTGATGCGCGCGAAGCAGCCCTACAACGTGAACGCCGCCGCCGAGGCCGCGACGATCGCCTCGTTCGCGGACACGAGCGTCCTCGACGAGCGCGCCTGCACGCTGACCGGCGAACGCGACCGCGTGGCGGCGGCGCTGGCGGCGCAGGGGTGGGTGCACCCGTGGCCGAGCGAGTCGATCTTCGTCCTCCTGCGGCTCAGCCGTGGTGACGGTAAGACCGTGCGTGACATGCTGCGGGCGCGCGGCATCTTCGCGCGCTACTTCGACCACCCGCGGCTGCGGGACCACATCCGCATTTCGATGGCGCTGCCGGAACAGAACGACCGCGTGATCGAGGCGTTCCGGGAGATCGGTGAGGAGCTGGCTCGTGGCTGACCGTCGCGCAACGGTGGAGCGAAACACCGCGGAGACGCAGGTGCGCGTGGAGTTGAACCTGGACGGCACCGGCCGGGCCGAGGTGGCCACGGGCGTCGGCTTCTACGACCACATGCTCACGGCCTTCGCCCGCCACGGGCGATTCGACCTGGTCGTGCGCGCCACCGGCGACCTCCACATCGATGAGCACCACACGATGGAAGACGTCGCGCTGGCCCTCGGGCAGGCGGTCGACCAGGCGCTCGGTGGCCGTGAGGGCATCGTGCGCATGGGCGACGCGCTCGTGCCGCTGGACGAGGCGCTCGTGCAGGCGGTGATCGACATCTCCGGTCGGCCGTTCGCGGCCGTCTCGCTCGACTTCATCGGCGAGCGGATGGGCGAGGCGCCGACGCAGATGGTGTCGCATGTCCTGCGCTCCTTCGCGACGACCGCGAAGATCACGCTGCACGTCCGGCAACTCGCCGGCGCGAACGACCACCACAACGCGGAAGCGACGATGAAGGCGCTCGGCCGCGCCCTCGACGCCGCGGTCGCCCTCGACCCCCGCA
>JAUXUW010000299.1 GCA_030684635.1 Dehalococcoidia bacterium | reverse complement strand
GCAGACACCGGCGGCAGCCCCCGGCCGTCGCGCCGAGCGACCCGCTCTCGCTGGAGCGGGGGCGAAAAGCGTGATGGGGGTGCAACCCCCATCACATTGGATCCCCCTCTCCCACCGGGAGAGGGGTCAGGGGGTGAGGGCCGGGCGCGCAGCGCCCGCTACAGCCCCACTCGTCGCCTCGTGCGCGCCGTAGGCACCGGCGGCAGCCTCAGGCGGTCGCGCCGAACGACCCGCTCGTCCTGAGTCTGTCGAAGGGCAAGTCGGCCCACTCGTCGCCTCGTGGGCGCCGCAGACACCGGCGGCAGCCCCTGGCGGTCGCGCCGAGCGACCCGCTCTCGCTGGAGCGGGGGCGAAAAGCGTGATGGGGGTGCAACCGCCATCACATTGCATCCCCCTCTCCCACCGGGAGAGGGGGCAGGGGGAGTGGGGCCGGGCGCGACAGCGCCCGCTACAGCCTGCCTCGCCGCCTGACGCGCGCCGCAAGCACCGGCGGCAGCCCCTGCCCGTCGCGGCGAGCGACCCGTGCGGCGCTGCATACAATCGAAGGACGATGAGTGCTGCCGACAGCCCGCTGGTGAACGCGTGGAAGCCCGAGGCCCCCTGGGCCGTCGAGGCGTTACGCGAGGCCGAGTTCGGCGATCTCCGGCTCATCTATCACTCCTCGAACTACGTCTACCTCGCCACGCTCCAGCACCCGGAGCACGGTGAAGGGCTCGCCATCTACAAGCCGGCGCAGGGCGAGCAGCCGCTGTACGACTTCCCGGACGGCCTCTACCGCCGCGAGGTCGCCGCGTACGAGTTCTCGAGGATCCTCGGCTGGCCGATCATCCCGCCGACCGTCGCGCGCGAGGATGGGCCGCACGGCCCAGGCTCACTGCAGCTGTTCATCCAGCACGACCCGAACGAGCACTACTTCGAGCTACGCGACCGCGACCTGTACGACGAGCAGTTCCTGCGCTTCGCCTACTTCGACCTGGCCGCGAACAACGCGGACCGGAAGGGCGGCCACCTGCTGCTCGACCCGGACGGGCGTATCTGGGGGATCGACAACGGGCTCTGCTTCCACGCCATCGAGAAGTTCCGCACCGTGGTCTGGGACTACGCCGGCAATGTGATGCCGGAGGCGTTGATGGACGACCTCGTCCGCGTGCGCGGCTGTCTCGCCCTCGCCGACCCCACGACCGAGGCGTTCCGCGCGCTGCTCTCCCGCTCCGAGATCGACGCCCTCGTCGCCCGCCTCGACCACCTCATCGGCCACCCGGTACTCCCGGAGATGGAAGACTTCGAGCGCCGCGTCCACCCCTGGCCGTTGGTGTAGGCTCCCCCTCATGACCACACCATCGTCTGACGGCTGGGCCGAGAGCACCGAGGGCGACCTGGACCCCGACCTCACGGACGAGGCGGTATACGAGGAGTGGCTGCCTTCGGAGCCGGCGTCGAGGATGCCGGTGATCCTGAGGGTGGGCGCGGTGCTGCTGCTCCTCGCGATCCTGGGGCCGGTGGTGCTGTCGCTCCTGCGGTAGGATGGCGCGGCACCGAGAGGCGGCACCGCATGACCTCACCCGCACGGCCGCTGCCGACGCCGACGCCGGAGACGCGCGAGTACTGGGACGGGCTGAAGCGGCACGAGCTGCGCATCCAGCGCTGCCGCGCCTGCCGCCGCGCCTACTTCTACCCTCGGCCGTTCTGCCCGTACCCCGGCTGCCACTCGCAGGACGTGGAGTGGTTCACCGCCTCCGGTCGGGGCAGCCTCGCCTCCTACGTCATCGTGCACCGCGGCCACCCGGCCTTCGCCACGCCCTACGTCATCGCCGTCGTCGAGATGACCGAGGGCGGGCGGATGATGACGAACCTCGCCGGCATCGACGACCCGACGCCCGAGGCGCTCCCCGTGGGCGCCGAGGTGCAGATCGACTTCGAGGACGTCAACGACGCGCTCACGCTGCCCTCCTGGCGGCTCGTGAAGAGCGGGGTGTAGCGCGATGTTCGACAGCCGCGAACTCAGCCACAAAGTCGCCATCGTCGGGGCTGCCGAGACGGACACCGTCGGCGTGCTGCCGAACCACTCCGTGCTGCAACTGCACGCCGAGTCCGCCTTCAACGCGCTGCGCGACGCCGGCCTGACGCTGGACGACGTGGACGGCATCGCCACGGCGGGCGTCTCCCCGGCCGCGCTCACCGAGTACCTGGGCATCATGCCTCGATGGGTGGACGGCACCGCCGTCGGTGGCGGCTCCTTCCTCATGCACGTCGGCCACGCCGTCGCCGCGATCGCCGCGGGCTACGCGGACGTGGTCCTGGTGACGCACGGCGAGTCGGGGCGCTCGAGGGTGGGCGCGGCCGGCCCGGGCCGCACCGACTCCACCCCCGGCGGCCAGTTCGATGCGCCCTTCGGCGTCTTCGGCCCGCCGACGATGTTCTCCGTGCCGATCGCCGCGCACATGGCGCGCTACGGCACCACCGAGGAGCACCTGGCGGCGGTCTCCGTCGCCACGCGCCAGTGGGCGGAGCGGAACCCTCGGGCGATGATGCGCGCCCCGATCACGGTCGAGGACGTGCTGGCGAGCCGCTTGATCGCGTGGCCGCTGCGGCTGCTGAACTGCTGCCTGGTCACGGACGGTGGCGGCGCGCTCGTGCTGGTGTCGGAGGCGCGCGCGCGCGACTTCCCGAAGCCGCCGGTGTGGGTGCTCGGCCGCGGCGAGGCGGTGCAGCACACGAACATCTCGCAGATGTGGGACTTCACGGAGTGGACCGCCGCGGCGCGCCACACCGGGCCGGAGGCGTTCCGCATGGCGGGCCTCGACCATTCCGCCATCGACCACCTGATGCTCTACGACGCCTTCTCGCACACGCCGATCTACGCGATGGAGGCGCTGGGCTTCGTGAAGCCGGGCGAGGGCGGCCCGTGGTTCGCGGAGATGCGCTCCGCACCGGGCGGCACGCTGCCGGTGAACACGAACGGCGGCGGCCTCTCCTACACGCACACCGGCATGTACGGCATGTTCGCGATCCAGGAGGCGATCCGGCAGCTGCGAGGCGAAGCGGCGGCGCAGGTGGACGGCGTCCAGACGTCGCTCGTGCACGCGCCCGGCGGCATGTTCTCCGCGACCGCCACGCTCATCCTCGGCAACCAGTAGCCACCGCCACCGTCGAGGGATCTCCGCGCGATGCCCGTCCTCTACCACTTCTCGGAGGAGCCCGGCATCCCGGTGTTCGAGCCGCGCACGATGCCCTCGCGGCCGGAGATCACGGTGCCGCTGGTGTGGGCGATCGATGAGCCGCACCAGTTCATGTACCTGTTCCCGCGCGACTGCCCGCGCATCCTCCTCTGGCCGCTGCCGACGACCACCGACGACGAACGTGATCGCTGGTTCGGCCGCACCGAGGCGCGTGCGCTCGCACACATCGAGTACGGGTGGCTGGAGCGGCTGCGAACGGCGCGTCTCTACCGCTACGAGATGCCCGAGGCGGCGCCGGGTGCGAGCGACGATGCGCGCTTCGTCTCGCTGGACGACGCCGGGATGTGGGTGAGCCGCGCGGCCGTCGTCCCCTCGCGCGTCGATGTGATCGACGACCCGATCGAGGCGTTACGCGACCAGGGCGTGGAGTTGCGCGTCCTCGACCGCCTCACGCCGCTGCGCGGCCTCTGGGAGAGCACGACGCTCCACTGGTCCTCGATCCGCATGCGCAACGCTCTCGACTGGGACGCCCCCGTCGGCGGCACCGTCCCGCCCTCGATCCGCTCGATGATGGACTAGGTCGCTCGGTCGCTCGCCGCGACGGGCGGGGGCTGCCGCCGGTGCCTGCGTGGG
>JAUXUW010000292.1 GCA_030684635.1 Dehalococcoidia bacterium | reverse complement strand
CCGTCGCGGAACAGACATGCCCCTAGGCGCGGGCCATGGTACCGTTCCGCGCGGCCCACCTCGGGAGGGCGGGCCGGAAGTCTGCGCCGCGTACGTGCTTCGTCAGGTCCTGCCTCGGGAGGGGGAGGAACCAACCTTCGGAGACGTCATAGCGCTCACGCCGGGAGGCAACCACTACATGGAGAGTCTGTACATCGCGCTAGGAGCGGCCGTCATCGCGCTGCTCTTCGCCGTCGTAACGACGCAGCGCATCCTCAAAGAGGACCAGGGGACCCCGGAGATGCGCAGCATCGCCCTCCTGATCCAGCAGGGTGCCGCTGCGTTCCTGAAGCAGGAATACACGTTCCTGGCCGGCTTCGTTGCCGTGATGACCGTGATCCTTGCGGTCTTCATCGACTTCGACGTGCTCGACCGGTTCGGTGAGCAGTCTGGCGAGATGGTCGACCTGCCGCGCACGGCGATCGCCTACCTCGTCGGCGCCATCGCCTCCGCCTCGGCCGGCTACATCGGTATGTTCGTGGCGGTCCGCGCAAACGTCCGCACGGCGGCAAAGGCGCGCCAGGGCCTGAACCCGGCGCTCCGCGTCGCGTTCTCCTCCGGCTCCGTCATGGGCATGACCGTGGTGGGCCTGAGCCTCCTCTGCATCGCCATCCTGTACCTGCTCTTCCAGCACTACCAGCCGCTGACCGGCTTCGCCTTCGGCGCCTCCTCCATCGCGCTCTTCGCGCGCGTGGGCGGCGGTATCTACACGAAGGCCGCGGACGTCGGCGCCGACATCGTCGGCAAGGTTGAGGCCGGCATCCCGGAGGACGACCCGCGCAACCCGGCGACCATCGCCGACAACGTGGGCGACAACGTGGGTGACGTGGCGGGCATGGGCGCCGACCTCTTCGAGTCCTACTCGGGCTCCATCGTCGCGACCATGTCGCTGGCGGCCGTTGCCGTCATCTCCCAGGGCACGGGCGTCTCGGCGCACGGCATCTTCGAGGCTGCGTCGGTAGACCTCACGGACTACCGGGACACGGTCTACACGCTGCCGCTGCTCATCGCTGGCCTCGGCATCTTCGCCTCGCTCATCGGCACCTTCATGGTGCGGACGAACGAGAACGCGAACATGTCGCAGTTGCTGTGGGCTCTGCGCACCGGCGTCTTCGTGGCCGGTGGTGGCGTGCTCGCGGCGACCGCCGCGGCGGTCGTCATGCTTGACCTCGACTGGGGCATCTTCTTCGCCGTGGTCGTCGGCCTCGTCGCCGGCCAGATCATCGGCACGGCAACCGAGTACTACACGGCGTACGAGTACAAGCCCACGCAGGCCCTGGCCGCGCAGGCCCAGACCGGCGCCGGCACCCTGATCATCGGTGGCCTCGGCCTCGGCATGCTGTCGACGGCGATCCCGCTGCTGGTCATCTGTGCCGCGATCTGGATCACGTACGAACTCGCCGGCCTGTACGGCATCGCCCTCTCGGCGGTCGGCATGCTCTCCACGCTCGGTGTGACGCTCGCCTCGGACGCCTACGGCCCCGTGGCGGACAACGCCGGCGGTATCGCCGAGCAGGCGCACCTGCCGGCCGAGGTGCGCGAACGCACGGACGCCCTGGACTCCCTGGGCAACACCACCGCGGCGACCGGCAAGGGCTTCGCCATCGGCTCTGCGGTGCTGACCTCCCTGGCCCTGATGGTGACCTACTCCCAGGTCACCAAGATCGAGGTCTTCAACCTCGTGGAGGTCAACGTCCTCGTCGGCCTCCTCATCGGCGCCCTGATGCCGTTCATCTTCGGTGCCCTCACGATGGGCGCCGTGGGCCGCGCGGCCATGGCGATGGTGAACGAGGTCCGTCGCCAGTTCCGCGAGAAGCCGGGCATCATGGACGGCTCCGAGCAGCCGGACCCGGCCCAGGCCGTGGCAATCGCCACCAGCGGCGCCATCCGGGAGATGATCATCCCGGGCGCCCTGGCGGTGGCGGTCCCGATTGGGGTCGGTGCCCTGGCCGGCCCGGAGGCCCTGGGTGGCCTGCTTGTTGGCTCCATTGGTGCGGGCTCGCTGCTCGCGCTGATGATGGCGAACGCCGGTGGTGCCTGGGACAACGCCAAGAAGTACATCGAGACCGGCAAGTACGGCGGGAAGGGCTCTGACGCCCACAAGGCCGCCGTGGTTGGTGACACCGTGGGTGACCCGTTCAAGGACACCTCCGGCCCGGCGCTCAACATCCTGCTGAAGCTGATGGCCATTGTGGCCGTCGTGTTCGGCCCCCTCTTCCTGGGGTAGCCGAGGCGTTTCGCAGGGCGTCTCTGACGCACACACAAAGGGGGCCCCGCGCGAGCGGGGCCCCTTCTGCGTCCTCGGGCGGTGTCCTCGGGCGGTGCGGGACGCCTCAGTCCACGTCGAATCCCAGGGTGGCGCGCGGGTTCACCAGGAACGGGTTGTACCGCCGTTCATCCTCGATGGTCGTGGCGGGGCCGTGGCCGGGGTAGACGCGGGCCTCCGGCGGCAGCGTCAGCAGATGGTGCTTGATCGAGCGCAGGAGGTCCGTGCCACTGGACCCGGGGAAGTCGTGGCGGCCGATGGAGCCCTGGAACAGGACATCCCCGGTGAACACGCCGCCCTCGCCCGCCAGGCAGACGGATCCCGGGGTGTGGCCGGGGGTGTGGAGCAGGGTGAAGCGGTGGCGTCCCACCTCCAGCGTGCCGCCGTGCTCCGCCGGCACGTCCGGTGCCCGAGGCGGCGTGACCGCGTGTCCATACCAGGAGGCGGCGCTCGGGGCCTGCAGGGCGATGGAGGGGTGATCGAGGGCGTGCATCACGAACCGTGCGTCCGGAAACGCCTCCAGGAGGTCGTGGGCGCCCCCCGAGTGGTCCAGGTGGGCGTGAGTGACGAAGACGTACCGGACCACCACGGACTCACCGCGGAGGTGCTGGACCAGCGCTGCGGCCTGGTCGCCGGGGTCGATCACCATGACTTCGCGCGTGTCGTCGTCTCCTACGACATAACAGTTGGCCTGGAGCCGTCCGACCGGGATCGTTTGCAGAATCATCGACACACCTCCCCGGGATTCTGACGGGATGTATCCACACCCGGCAAGCGGCCCCTCCAGAGCAGCCTCCGGGCTGCCGAAGATGTAGAGGCAAGACCGCAAGAGATGGGTGGGCGTGATGGACGACCGCGTGGGGGCCGCACAGACTGACGGCGCGCTCGCGCTCGCCTCCTCCTACCGGTTCGTCCGGGAGGTGCGCCTCCGTCCGGCCCGACGGGTTGAGATCCTCGCCTACCTCTCGGGCGCCTTCGACCTCGCCGAGGCGCAGCCGACCGGGCATGCCGCCCGCGTCGCCTACCTGGGGTACCGGGTGGCGGAGGCGTTGAGCCTGGGCTCTGAGGAGCGACGCCGCATCATGCACCTGGGCCTGCTTCACGCGACCGGCGCAGCCATGCGCACGACGGACGCGGGCGAGTCCGCCGCGCTGGTGGCGGAGCGGCTGCAACTGGACGCGCAGGTTGCAGAGTCGGCGCGGGCCGTGGAGGAGCGCTGGGACGGCCGAGGTGGTCCGCTGGGCCTGTCCGGCGTGCACGTCCCCTTGGAAGCGCTCTGCGTTGCCGCCGCCCACTGGGCAGCCGAGTTCGCCGAGCGCGCCAGTCACCCGCTCCGCGCCCGTGCGGCCCTTCAGCGTGTCGACACGGCGGAGGTGACCCCGGTCGCCGGGCCGGAGGTGGGGGCGGCGCTCGTGACCGTGCTCCGCCACGATGCGACGTGGCTGGCGCTCTGGGACGATGACCTGCCGGCCGTGATTGGCGTGCTGGGCGCGGGAGAGGGGAAGCCGTCCCGCCGCAAGGTGCTGGAGGTTGTAGCCGCCCTCGGTGACGTAGTGGATGCCGCCGTCCGCGAGCCGGGCCGCTCGGAACGCGTCGCGGCGCTCTCCCACCTGCTGGCGTCCCGCCTGGGCATGCCGGAAGGCTTCTGCGACGCGATCGAGGTGGCCGGCTATCTGCTCGACCTCGGGCAACTCGGCGTGCCGCGCGCGGTGACGGAGAAGCCGTCGATCCTGACCGTGGACGAGATGGAGCAGATGCGCCGCCACCCCGGTCTGGGGGCGCGGCTGCTGGCGGGTGCGCCCGGCTTCGACGAGATTGCGATGTGGGTGGAGCAGCACCACGAGCGCCCAGACGGCCGGGGTTACCCGGAGATGCTGACGCTGGAGGAGTTGCCGCTGCCGCCGCGCATCCTTGCCGTCGCGGACGCCTACTGGGCGCTGCGCGCGCACCGTCCGTACCGTCAGGCGTTCTCGCACGCGGATGCCATGGCCACGCTGGAGGCCGGCGCCGGTCGCCAGTTCGATGCGGATGTGGTGGCGGTGCTCCCGGCCGCGGTCGCGGCGCTCGAGGAGATCGAACAGGACGCGCGCGCGGCGGGTTAGCCGGCCAGCGGCGGCGCTAGATGCGCTGGAACCGCTCGATGTCCAGGACGAAGACGATCGCGCCGCCCACGCGGACCTCGATCGGTTCCGCCGCGAACGTGCCCTCGCCGATGAACGGCAGGGTCTGGACAGGCACGAACTCCTTGCGGGCGTGACAGGTCTCGTTCACCAGGTCCACGACCGTATCGACTTCCTCGTCAGCTACGCCTGAGAAGATCGTGACGTTGCCGCGGCGGAGGAATCCACCGGAGGAACCGAACTACGATACGGGATAGCCACGCTCGATCAGCGCTCTCATCAGCGTGTCGGCGTCCGTGTCGGACACCACCATCATCACCAGCTTGGTCGGGTTGGGGCGCTCCGTGCGGTCCGCCATCGATTACCCCTCTTCCGTGCTCGTGGCCACATCCGAGGGCCGCATCAGTTCGCTCGCGGCAGCAACGACCGCGACGGCAATGCCGGCGGTGAATCCGATTGCCAGGGCGGTGAACTTCCGCATGCGTCCTCCGTGCGGCGCTCCATGTTGACCCCATCTTAGGCACGCCTCTCCAGCGACTCCAACCCCGGGAGCATCCGGCGAGTGGTTGAGGGTGCCCGGGGCCGCTGTTACGCTCGCGGTTCCACCCCTCCGCGGTTCCGATCCGAGGGAACCCGACCGCCCGCCGGGAGACCGTGACTTGACCGATGACGCCGCGCAGCCGCCCTCTGAGATGACGGCTGACCTCGAGACGATCACCTCGCTCGCCAAGCGCCGGGGGTTCATCTTCCCCTCCGCGGAGATATACGGCGGCTTTGCCGCGGCATACGACTACGGTCCGCTGGGCGTGGAGATGAAGCGGAACATCCGGGAGTCCTGGTGGCGCTCCATGGTGCAGGAGCGCGATGACGTCGTCGGCATCGAAGCGGCGATCATCACCAACCCGAACGTCTGGGTCGCCTCCGGCCACGTCTCCGAGTTCACGGACCCCCTCGTGGAGTGCTCCTCCTGCCAGGGCCGGTTCCGCGCCGACCACATCGAGGACGGCCGCTGCCCGACCTGCGGGAACACGGGCACGCTCTCCCAGCCGCGCCGGTTCAACATGATGCTCTCCACAATCGTGGGGCCGGTCGCGGACGAGAGCGGCCGCGCCTTCCTGCGCCCTGAGACCGCCCAGGGCATGTTCGTGAATTTCGAGAACGTCCAGACCACGATGCGTCGCCGGCTGCCGTTCGGTATCGCGCAGGTGGGCAAGTCGTTCCGCAACGAGATCACGGTCAAGCAGTTCATCTTCCGGACGCGCGAGTTCGAGCAGATGGAGATGGAGTTCTTCTGCCACCCGGATTCCTCGCTCGAATGGCACACGTACTGGAAGAAGGAACGCCTCCGCTGGTACCACTCGCTCGGCATCCGTCCGCAGCACCTGCGGCTGCGCGACCACCGTGCGGACGAGCTGTCGCACTACTCCAAGGCGACCTCCGACATTGAGGTCCACTTCCCGTGGGGCTGGGGCGAGATGGAGGGCATTGCGCACCGCGGTGACTTCGACCTTACGCAGCACTCCAACCACTCCGGCAAGCGCCTGACCTACTTCGACCCGGACACGAATGAGCACGTGGTGCCGCATGTGGTGGAACCGGCCGCCGGCGTCGACCGCATCCTGCTGACGCTCCTCCTGGACGCCTACGCCGAGGAGGAAGTGAAGGGCGAGAAGCGCGTCGTGCTGCGGCTGGCGCCGTCCGTCGCGCCGGTCACGGTCGCCATCCTGCCGCTGTCCCGCAACGAGAAGTTGGACCCGACCGCGCGCCGCGTGCACTCGATCCTGCGCCCGCACTTCCGCACGCAGTGGGACGACGCGCAGTCGATCGGCCGGCGGTACCGCCGCCAGGACGAGGTGGGCACGCCGCTGTGCGTGACCGTGGACTTCGACACGATCGAGGACGACGCGGTGACGATCCGCGAGCGCGACTCCATGGAGCAGACGCGCGTCCCGATCGGCGGCCTGGTGGCGGCGCTCCGCGAGCGCCTGGACGCGCTCGCCCCAGTCGTGCCGGATATCGACGAGATCTCGGTCTAGCGATGGCCGCACGTCCGAGGCTGCGCCTGCTGCATACCTCGGATGTCCATCTTGGCGCGCACGATTCCTCGCGCGGGGCGACCGATGCGTCGCGCGCACTCGAGGCTGGCTTCAGCGCCGTGATCGACGCCGCGATCCGCGAGGGCGTGGACGGCATGCTGATCGCGGGCGACTTCTTCGACAACGCCCGCGTGCGGATGGAGACGCTGGAGTTCGCGGCGGCGGAGATCGCCCGCTTCGGACGTCCGGTGGTGATCGGCCCCGGCAACCACGACCACGTGGGCCCCGGCTCCGTCTACGACCGCATCGACCTGATCGCGCTGGCGCCGAACCTGCACATCATCCGCGACCACTCGGGCGAGTCGGTCGCCCTCGACGGGCTCGAGGTGGAGGTGTGGGGCCGCCCGCACACGGAGCAGGTGGCCGACTTCAGCCCCTTCCAGGGGATGCCGCCACGGGGTGAGGCCGCGTGGCAGGTCGCCATCGGCCACGGGCATTTCATCCACCCCCGGGCGCTGCTCCACCACTCGTTCCACATCCGCCGGGAGCACCTGGCCGCCTCTGAGCGCGACTACGTGGCGCTGGGGCACTGGGAGGTGATGACGCGCGTCGCGGCGGGCGACCGCACGGTCGCGGCCTACTCTGGCGCCCCGGAGGGTCTCTCCGCGGCTGCGGGCGCCCCCAGCGTCGTCGGCGGCCATGCGCTCGTCGTGGACCTGCGGGAAGACGGCACCGTGCGACTCACCGGTGTCCCGCTGGGCGAGGGCGAAGCGATTCCGCACGAGAACCTGCCGCACCTGGAAGGGTTGTAGCGCGGTGCCGCCGACCTTCCCGCGTATCGTGGAGGCGGTGGCGTCCGATGCGGACACGTTCGCCGCGGTCCACGCCCGCTCGTGGCGCTCCGCCTACCGGGGCTTCGCCCCGGACGACTGGCTCGACTCGCCCGACCTCGAGCCGTCCGCGCGCCGCTACTGGCGCGACACGTTCGCCGCACCACCTGATGGGATGCGGACGTGGCTCGCTCTGGAGGGCGAGGTGGCGGTGGGGTTCGTGAACATCGCGCCGCCGCCGGCCGATCCCAGGCCCGACGAGGAGGTGCCGGAAGGCTGCGGCTACCTGCACCACATCCACTTGCTGCCGCAGACGGTCGGCCGGGGCGTCGGCACCCTGCTGTTCGGCCACGCGTGCAAGGTGCTGGAAGTCGCCGGGTTCGCGGAGGCCGTGCTGTGGGTGTACGAGCCGAACGAGCGCGCTCGCGGGTTCTATGAGGCGATGGGGTGGCGGCACGATGGCACCGTCGCGCCGCACGCGTTTCCCTCGGCAGCCGGGCCGGTGACGGTGCCGAACCTGCGGTACCGCGGCGCCACCGCGCGTTGAGCGCGCTCGATTACACCGTCGCGCCGGGGTCGCGGCCGTGCTGCACCGCCAGGCGGCGCCCTCGGCGGACAAGCAGCGCGACCACCACCGCGGCCGGGAGATAGACCAGGGCCAGCCAGACCTGGGGCTCCAGCATGTCCGGGATCGGCAGATCCAGCGAATCCCACGGGCGCCGTTCGAGTATGTGGAGGTAGTACTCCGCCGCCAGTTTCGGCAGGAGTGCGGCCAGGAAGACCGCTGCCGCCGAGCCAGCGCCCGTGAGCATGGGCTCGCGCGGCGCGATCACCTGGAAGACGACGTACATCAGGAAGAGGGTCTCGAAGACGTTCGGGAACGCGACGAGCAGCCACCGCTCCTCGGTCAGGAGGAACGCGCCCACACCGCCCGCGCGCAACAGGAAGGCCGCCAGCGCCATCGTGCGCATCGTGCGGTCTCGCCAGCGCAGGGCAACGAACG
The DNA here is from genome assembly GCA_030684635.1 of Dehalococcoidia bacterium. Taxonomy (GTDB): domain Bacteria; phylum Chloroflexota; class Dehalococcoidia; order UBA2979; family UBA2979; genus W-Chloroflexi-9. The sequence goes on along the minus strand of JAUXUW010000292.1, from coordinate 16,889 downwards.
CCGCCACGCCCAGGGCGAACAGGTCCAGGACCTTGTCCCACTGCTGGTAGAGCGCCTGGTACTCCTTCGACCGGCTCCCGGCGTCCAGCCAGTACCAGTCCCACTTGTCGACCTCCAGCGCCAACAGGAAGCCCTCCAGCGGGAAGCGCAGGGTGGGGAGCGCCGTCAGCACGCGCACGACGATGACCGCGCCCTGGTCCATCCGCCAGCCCTGGCTCGTGAGGCCGGCCGCGATCCGGTCGCCGACGATCAGCAGCATGATGACGAGCGTGAACCGGGTGGCGACCCGCGCCCAGGCGCGGAACCCCCGCGGGAACTGCGAGCGCTTCGGGCGCCACGCCCGGTGGCGGCGGGGGATGGTGCCCCGGGGAGTGGCCATCAGGCGGTGTCCCGCGGCGGCGGAATCCGCTCGAATCTCCCGGTGGCTGTGAGATTATGGAAGCGAGGAATCTGGTCGGCCACGGGCGTCGGCCCTTCCCTCGATGGTGGTCATGCTGCGCTGCAGGGCGGCGGACAAGAGAGTAGCCCGTGTGGGCGATTGACGGCCTGGCGAACTTCCTCCCCTACGCGGGCTTCCCGCTGCTGCTGTTTGTGCCGGCCTCGATCCTCATGCGCCGCCGAGCGCTGGTCGCCGTGGCGGTGGTGCCCTTCATCGCCTGGCTGTTCGTGCTGGCCACGCCGCAGTTCTTCCTGACGCTGGCCGAGGACGCCCCCGCCGGCGCACCGACGCTCCGCGTGGTGACGGCGAACGTCCTGATGAGCAACGAGAACCTGGATACGCTGGCCGCGGAGGTGCTGGCCGAGGCGCCGGACGTAGTCGTCTTCCAGGAACTCACCCAGGATATCGACGACTTCTCGTCCACCCTCGCCGCCGCGTATCCGTACCGCATCTCCACGGACATCCCCTGGGTAACGCTCGCCTCGCGCTTTCCGCTGGAGGACGCGCGGGTGCTGGCGATCGAGGCGGACGACCGTGGTCGCGACCTGCTCACCGCCGCCGTGGAGGTGGAGGGGCAGCGCATCACGGTGATCGCGGTGCACCTCATGCCCCCGCTGAACGGCGAGGCGTACCAGATCAACGCGCAGCAGCGCGCGCTGCTGGAGGCGGAGTCGGGCCGCGTGCAGGGCCCGCTGGTCGTGCTCGGCGACTTCAACGCGACGACGCTCTCGCCGACGTTCGCGCAACTGCTGATCGGGACGGACCTGCGCATCGCCGCGGAGAGCCGCTCGATTGAGCCGACGTACTTCGCGTACGGGCGCCTCGGGGTACGCATCGACCACGTGCTCGTGCGCAGCCTCGGGATTGCCGGTGAGCGCGTCTTCTCGCTGACCGGCTCCGACCACCGAGGGGTGGCGGTGGACCTCAGCCTACCGGTGGACTCTAGCGCCGTTGCGGCCGCCCGCTAGATCGAGCGCCCGGGCGCAAGAAAACAGGACGGCCGCCCGAAGGCGGCCGTCTGTGTGTCTGGGTCGGTGGAACCGGCTAGACCTTGGCTCGCGCCGCGTCTTTGTCCTGGAACCACAGGCGGTTGATCTCGGTGAACCGCTGCTGGTCCGCCGGGACATCGTCCTCGGCGAAGATCGCGGACACCGGGCAGGCCGGTTCGCAGGCACCGCAGTCGATGCACTCGTCGGGATCGATGTAGAGCATCTTGTCGACGCCCTCTTCGAAGTGGATGCAGTCGACCGGACACACGTCCACACAGGACTGGTCAGTGGTGTCGATGCACGGCGTGGTGATGACGTAGGTCATCCCGTGTCCCTTCCGGTTTCCGCATGAGGACGCGCGCCCGCTGCCGGATGCGCATGCCGACTATATGCGGATGGTGAGTGTTGGGACAAGCACAAGTGCGATCAGCGAACCGGTCATGCTCGACATAATGTCGGGCCAATGATGTCTGGTGCGGCCGCTATTCGCGTCGCCAGACCTGCCACCACTTCTTCGCCGCGCGACGCTCGATCTCGGCATCCAGTTCGGCCGACTCCACCTCCCGGCGCGCCTGCTCGATGGCGTACGCGAGGCGGTTGCGGAGCATGACCGGGTGCTGCACCAGATCCAGCGCGATGCCGGGCTCCGCCACCGTGTCCGGGAAGAGCTCGTGGAGGGTCTCCGCGAAGCGGGGCACCATCGTGCGGCCGTTGGCGATGCCGAACTGCTTCAGTTCGTTCGCGACGCCCAGGAGCGCGTCGTTCAGACGCAGGATCTGCTGCGGAGAGGCTTCGACCTCGATCACCGCCTGGTTGAGGCGGGGGAGCACTTCGTCGTAGATCGCCTGGAGGCCCTGGCCGCCGGCGTCCGTCGCGACGGCGCGCGACTCCGCCCCCGGCCGGCCGAGGTGGTACACGGTCGCGAGGTACACAATGCGGGCGTCTTCGTTGCGGAACTGGAGCAGCGTCATGCCTTCGAGGGTACCCCCGGATGCCGTGCCTGCGCTCCACGTCACCGATGGCGCTTCGCGGGCGCTACGCTCCGCGCTCGGAGGGGTGTGATGACTGACGACGTGTTCGCGGCGTTGTGGGACGAGGCGGAGGCGCGCTGGCGACGCCATACGGAAGTGCTGGACTGGTCGCCGGACTATCGCATCCGCGGCACGGAGACGGACTGGCTGGCGCGGGACGAGTACGCGCACTTCGCGCACTGGCTGGAGTACGCCCTTGCGGGGGCGCGGTCGCGCCTTCAGGGTGGCCCGCCGCCGGCGCCGATCGCGGACGAGAACGCCCAGAACGACGCCTGGGCCGCGGAGGACCGTGCGCTGACCGAGGAGGAGGCGCGCCGCCGCTGCACCTCGATCCGCCAGGACTACATCGACCTGATCCGCGGACTGCCGGAAGAGCGCCGGAACGAGCGTGTCGCGGCGGCCGTCCGCAGTGGGCTCGTCGCGCACTTCGACACGCACTTTGGCTACATGGTGGCCGGGATGCTCTCCGACGAGGCCGCCTCGTGGCAGCGGTTGACGGCCGCCCTCGACGCACGCCCGTCCGAGGTGCTGCACACCGGCGACGACGGTCGCCCGTGGCGCGCGGCTGACATCTACGCGCACGTGGAGCGGTGGATGACGGTGAACATCCCGCGCGCCGAGGCAGGCCTCGCGACCGGCGTGGTGCCGGAACTGGAGGCCTCCGCGGACGACCTCAACGCCCGCTGGCTCGCCGAGGATGCCGGTGTGACCTTCGAGGCGGCCCGACGCCGCTCGTTCGTGGCGCGGGAGGCGTTCATGGCGCAGATGCGCGGCATCGGCATCCCGCAGTGGACGGCGCGCCTCGTGTCGCTCTACGCGGGCAACGCGTGGGGTCACTACGCCGAGCACCTGGAGTACATGGAGCACGCTGGCTAACTCGCTCCTGGGGAAGCGGCTATGTGCTTGCGCGGGGCGGCCCTCCCCCTGCCCCCTCCCCTGCGCGGGAGGGGGAAATCAAGTGATGGGGGTTGCACCCCCATCACGCTCTTCGCCCCCACACCTCGGAAGTCGCACCGCTGACGCTCGTCGTTTGTGAGACAGCACGCGAGGCATGCGGATGGTCCGTGTGGAGGGCTCATCGAGGACTGGTCGCGCGGCGGTGCCGTTCGACAGGCTCACCGCGAGCGGAGCAGAGGTGAAAGCGGCTGGTACCGCTCGGTTCTGGCCCGTCGCGGCAGCGACCGGGGCCCAACGGTGATGGGGTGGAACCCCATCACTCTCATCCCCTCCCCGCGCCGGGGAGGGGATGAGAGGGGCCGCCCTACGTACACACACACGCCACCTCTCGCCGCCCTCGATCAGAACAGCGTGAGCAGCACCCACGTCAGCGCGAGCTGGGCGAGGCCGAGGGGGAGGCCGATGCGCGCGAACTCCCAGAAGGAGACGCGCTCGCCGAACCGCCGCTCGGCGTTGTCGACGATGATGACGTTCGAGGCGGCGCCGATCAGCGTGAGGTTGCCCGCGAGCGTGCTGCCGGCTGCGAGCGCCATCAGCGCCTCCTGCCCGCCGCCGGCGTGCTGGATCGCGGGCAGCGCCAGCGCCACGAGCGGCACGTTCGACACGACCTGGGACACGGCCGCGCTCACGCCCAGGATCCACGGCGTCGCGGCGATCCGCCCGCCGAGGCGGCTCACGACCTCCTCGGTGACGCCGGCCTCGCGCACCGACTCCACGACGATGAACAGCGCCGCGAAGAAGGCGAGCGTCGGCCAGTCGATGGCGCGCGCCAGCGCGACGCGTCGAGGGCTGCCGAGCAGCAGCACGGCGGCGGGGACGAGCGCGATCACCGTCAGGCGCAGGTCGAACGTCGCGCCCGCGCTCACCAGCGCGATGCGCGCGGCGATCAGCCCCAGGAGCGCGCTCAGCGCCAGCATCGCGAGCCGTGCGAGGCGTTCGTCGACCAGTCGGACGCGCACGTGGACCAGCGCCTCGCCGTGGAACTCGCGCCGGTAGGCGATGCGGAGCGCGAGATAGGAGAGCAGCAGCGCGCCGAGCGTGGGCAGCGCCAGCCAGCGCGCAAAGGTGAGGAAGGGGTTGCCGACCTCGGCGCCCTGGAGGGCGATGAGCAGGTTCTGCGGGTTGCCGATCGGGCTGACCACGCTCCCCGCCGTCACCGCCAGCGCCAGCGCGATCAGGGTCAGCCGCGGCGTGACTCGGTGCGCGCGTGCGAGGCCGACCGCGACGGGGACGCCGACGATCGCGAGCGTGTCGTTCATCAGCACGGCGGAGCCGAGGCCGGCGCCGAAGAGGATGCACAGCACCAGCGCATCCACGCTGCCGGCGCGTGAGAACAGCCGGTAGGAGAGCGCCGCCAGCGCGCCCGATTCCTCCAGCGCGCGGCCCAGCACGAACATCCCGAACAGGAACAGCATGACGTCGACATCGATGGCGTCGAGGGCGTGCGCGGGGGAGATGGAGCCGGAGAGGAGCATGGCGGCGGCGCCGCCCGCCATCACCTGCCAGATCTGCAGGCGCACGCTCCCCACCTGCCGCACCGCGATCAGCCCCACGACCACGCCGAGGACGATCAGGGGGATGGTCACGGCGTCGTGCAGACTTTGGTAACCGGAGGATCTGGGAGGTGCCGCACCGGTTTGGCTTTGGACCTTGCCTAGTAGATCATCGGAGTTGTGTCGAGGGACCGGAAATCCTGCGTGTTTCGGGAAACGATGTCTAGGCGATGCTTCGACGCTGTTGCAGCGATCACCGCGTCGAAGATGATTCCCTTTGGGTTGGTCATGTTCGCCGTAGTGGCCAACAATCCAGCTTCGACGGCGATCTCCTCGGTGATCGGTAAGACGGGCAAGACCTGGCCAAAGGTACTCCGCACGGCCTGTTCCTCGGGTGTGAGATTCGGCTTCTGTAGTAATTCCAGAACGGTCATTGCCGAGATGTATCCGCGCTCAGCCTGCCCCGAGGCAACGCGCTGAATCAGCCGCAACGCCCCCTGATCTCCACGCAGGAAGTCGACCAGGACGGTCGTGTCAAGCAGCAGATCCATCGTTGTCGGCTCCCTGAGCCCATCGATCCCTCAGAATCCGTGTGTACTCCGCGCCAGGTGGCAGGTCCGGTTCGGATCCGAACGCAGCGAGGATGCGCTGCCAAGCATCCATTTCTGGTCGCTGCCAGAGCACAGTCCAGACTCGAACGGCGTCAGATGACCCGACATGGAGCGCCGCGTATGACGTGGTGAGGCAGGAGAGCGCGCTTACCCGCACGTCGCGGCTTGAGTGGTGCCGTCTGCTCGTCGGAGCAACGCCAAGTGAGAGGGTGCTAGTCACTGTTGTTCGCTCCCGAACGTTACGTCGTGTCGTTCACGGTTGCGCGCTAGGACATCCACTAAGTCATCGAGTGTGGATCGTGTCAGGAACAGACGCGCGAGGGGGCGGATACTGACCGAGTCGATCGTCGAAGCTTGCGCCGCGACCTCCTGCTCCGTACCAGTTAGGACGGGAGGAGATACTTGGCCGATCGTCAGGACGAATTGATCCTCTCTCAGGAACATCACTGAGAACTGATCCGCGAAAAGGATTGGAAGATTCTCCGCTCCCTCCCATGAGAGTGCGAGGCGAATGCTCTGATCTTCGCGCGTCATCCGACCCTCCTTGATCCGCAGACAGATAATAGCAACCTCCCTTATCGGCTCGCTTGTCACTTCCTCCCGGCGGCGGCGCGGGTCTGACGGGCGGCGGCTTTCGCAGCCTTGACCTGCTTCGGGGAGGCCTCGGGGGTGGCGCCGTTCGAGGGCTTCGCGGCGCGCTTCGGCTTCGCGGGGGGCGGGGCGACGGGGGCGTGCTTGTCGAGGACCTCCTGCAGGAAGCGGCCGGTGACGGAGGACTCGTTGCGGGCGACCTCCTCGGGTGTGCCGTAGGCGACGATCAGGCCGCCGCGCTCGCCGCCGTAGGGGCCGAGGTCGATGACCCAGTCGGCGCCCTTCACCACGTCGAGGTTGTGCTCGATCACGATGACGCTGTTGCCGCCGTCCACCAGCCGCTGGAGTACCTCCAGCAGCGCCTCCACGTCCGAGAAGGAGAGGCCGGTCGTCGGCTCGTCCAGGATGTAGGCGGTGCGGCCGGTCGAGCGGCGTGAGAGTTCGGTCGCGAGTTTGATGCGCTGCGCCTCGCCGCCGGAGAGCGTGGTGGCGGGCTGGCCAAGGCGGATGTAGCCCAGGCCCACGTCGCGCAGCGTCTCCAGTTTCCGGCGCGGGGAGGGGAACGCCTCGAAGTACTCGAGCGCCTCGGTCACCGTCATCTTCAGGACCTCGGCGATGGTCTTGCCGCGGAACAGGATCTCCAGCGCCTCGCGGTTGTAGCGGTCGCCCTTGCAGACCTCGCACGGGACGGTGACGTCCGGCAGGAACTGCATCTCGATGAGGTTGTAGCCGTCGCCCTTGCAGGCCTCGCAGCGGCCGCCCTTCACGTTGAAGGAGAAGCGGCCGGGCTGGTAGCCGCGTGCCTTCGCCTCCGGCACCTGCGAGAACAGGTCGCGGATCAGCGTGAACAGGCCGGTGTACGTGGCGGGGTTGGAGCGCGGCGTCCGGCCGATCGGCGACTGGTCGATGATCACGACCTTGTCGAGGTGTTCGATGCCCTCGATCGCCTCGTGGTGCCCAGCCTTCTCGCGCGCGCCGTTGAGGTGGTACGCGAGCGCCTTGGAGAGGATCTGGTTCACCAGCGAGGACTTGCCGGAGCCGGAGACGCCGGTGACCGCGATGAAGGTGCCCAGCGGGAACTCCGCGGTCACCGACTTCAGGTTGTTCTCGGACGCGCCCCGCACCACCAGCGACCTGCCGTTGCCGGGCCGCCGCTGGGCGGGCACGGGGATCGCGCGCGCGCCGGAGAGGTACTGCCCGGTGAGCGAGGCGGGGTTCTTCATCACCTCGGCGGGCGTGCCGAAGGCGACCACGTTGCCGCCGTGCTCGCCGGCGCCGGGGCCGATATCAATGAGGTGGTCCGCGGCCATCATCATCGCCTCGTCGTGCTCGACGACGAGGACGGTGTTGCCGAGGTCGCGGAGGCGGGTGAGCGTGCGGATCAGCCGCTCGTTGTCGATCGGGTGCAGGCCGATGCTCGGCTCGTCACAGACGTAGAGCACGCCCATGAGCGCGGAGCCGATCTGCGTCGCGAGGCGGATGCGCTGGCCCTCGCCGCCGGAGAGCGATCCGGCCGACCGGTCCAGCGTCAGGTACTCCAGGCCCACGTCACGCAGGAAGACCAGGCGCGCCTCGATCTCCTGCAGGATCTGCCGGCCGATCGCCAGTTCACGCTCGCTGAGCGGGCCGGCGGAGGCCTCTCGCAGCCCTTCGGTCCAGGGCAGCGCCTCGGCGACCGACATGCGGGAGACGTCCACGATCGAGCGGCCGTCCACGAAGATGTGCAGGATCTCCGGCTTCAGGCGCGCGCCCCCGCAGGTGGGGCAGGGGACGGCAACCATGTACCGCTCGATGTCGGAGCGGACCCAGTCGGACTCGGTCTCCCGGTAGCGCCGGTCGAGGTTCGTCATCACCCCTTCCCAGGTGATCTGGTAGGTGCGTACCTTCCCCGAGGACGAGCGCATCTCCACCTTGTCCACGGCCATGTCGCCGGTGCCGTGCATGAGCGCGCGGTACTGGTCCGCGCTCAGCGTGTTCAGCGGTTGCTTGAGCGTGAACCCGAGCGCCTGACCGAGCATCTCCAGGCGGCGACGCTGCCAGCCGGAGGTGGTGGCGAGGCGCTGGTACGGGACGATGCCGCCCTCGTCCACGCTCAGTTTCTTGTTCGGCGCGACGAGATCCTCGTCCAGCTGCATCTGGAAGCCGAGGCCGGTGCACGCGGGGCAGGCGCCGTGCGGCGTGTTGAAGGAGAAGTTGCGCGGTTCGATCTCGCCGACGGAGTACGGGGGGTGCGTGGTGTTCGGGCAGGCGAAGTGCTCCGAGTAGGTCTGCTCCTCCGCGACCGTGCCGTCCTCCGCGAGCAGCGCCAGCACGGCGACCCCCTCGCCGAGGCGGAGCGCCTGTTCGACGGAGTCGGAGACGCGCGTGCGCGTCGCCTCGAACTCCTCGTCGCCCGCCGCGGGGATGACGATGCGGTCGATGACGACGTCGATGTCGTGCCACTTGTTCTTGTTGAGGTCGATGCGCTCGTCGAGATTCAGCACCTGGCCGTCCACGCGCACGCGCACGTAGCCGCCTCGACGCACCGCCTCCAGCGCCTGCGCGTGCTCGCCCTTCCGGTGGCGGATCACCGGCGCGAGGATCATCGCGCGGCGGCCGGCGTCCAGGGACAGGATTCCGTCCACGATCTGCTGCACGGTCTGGCGGCGGATGACCTGGCCGCAGTGCGGGCAGTGAGGCGTGCCGACGCGCGCGAAGAGCAGCCGGAGGTAGTCATAGATCTCCGTGACCGTTGCCACGGTTGACCTGGGGTTCTTGGAGACGCCCTTCTGGTCGATCGAGATGGCGGGGGAGAGGCCCTCGATGTAGTCGACGTCTGGCTTCTCCATCAGTCCCAGGAACTGGCGGGCGTAGGCGGAGAGCGACTCAACATAACGCCGCTGCCCCTCGGCGTAGATCGTGTCGAAGGCGAGCGAGGACTTGCCGGAGCCGGAGACGCCCGTGATCACGACCAGGCGGTCGCGCGGGATCTCGACGGTGATGTTCTTGAGGTTGTGTTCGCGCGCGCCGGTCACAACGATGCGGTCGGTGGGCATCCGGGGCACCTTCTGTCCGAGCGGGGGAGGGGACGGCGCGGACGCCGGGGGGACGTTCCGAACAGTCATGGTACCGCCGAGGGGTGCCCGCATGGAAGCCTCACGGCGCACGCGGCGGAGGAGAGGCGCACCGCGGGCGCTAGGATGCGCACGATGAGCAGCAACCCTGTCCCTGGGCGGCCTCGACGGATGGCGGAGTACGGCGTGCCCGTGACGCCAGAGGGGCTCCTGCCGTGGTCCTGGGCGGCGGAACGCCTCGCCCTCAGCCGGAACTACTGGGTGAGCACGGCCGATGCCCGAGGCGTCCCACACGCGGCTCCCGTCTGGGGCGTATGGCTGGATGGCACGTTCCTCTTCGACACAGGCCTCGACTCCCGCAAGGCGCGCAACCTCGCCGGGCAGCCGCGCGTGGTCGTGACCACGGAGCAGGCCAGCGAGCCGGTGATACTGCACGGCCTCGCCGAGCCGGTGGGGGAGGACGGGGCGATCGAGGCCCACCTCGCGGCCTACGAGGCGAAGTACGGGTCGCGGCCACCGGGGACGCGCTTCCTGGTGCGTCCGGTCGTTGCATTCGGGTTCATCGAGGACCCCGCGCACTTTGGGGCGAGCGCGACGCGCTGGGAGTGGCCTCGGGCGTAGCGGCGCGTGTCAGGCCGGCGGGCGTGGCTCCTCGGGCGGCGGAGTGCCCTCGGTGCGGTCGGGGTCGTCGAGTTCGGCGGGGCGCTCGTCGTCCGCACCGGCCGGCGGATCGGCGTCCAGGCTGCCGAGCGGCGGGATGATCGGGCCGCCGAAGATGTCCGGCAGTTCCGTACCGGCCGCGGCGAGTTGGTCGCGCAGTTGTCGCTCGAGTTCCGCCAGCTGGTCGTCCGTGACGCCGGCGTGGTGGAGCGTCTCGCGGAACAGTCGCTGAACCTCCGGCATGTCGCCCCGCACGAGGGCGTCCGCGACCTCCAACTGCGTCTCGACCGCCTTGAACCGCTCGCGCCGCTCGGTGTCGTTCTCGGTCGAGAGGATCGTCGCCATCAGTCGTGTGAACAGGTTGGTCGTGCGCGCGATGCGGACGCGGTCGTCCGGCTCACCGGGGAACTCGCCTGTGACCTGCACCTCCAGCCCGGTGCGCGGGTCGGTCGCTACGTACTGCTGGGCCATGGCTTCTCCCTCGGTGGTGGTGGTGGCTCGATCCTATCGTCAGCAGGGCGAGCGGGCCCGCGTGGCGGGGAAGCGAGAGGCCCCCGGCGTCTCGCGACGGCCGGGGGCCTCGAGTGGTCCGAACCGGTCGGGCGCTAGTGGTGCGCCTGGATGTTGCCGCCGGTGAGCTTGCCGCTCACCTGCGAGATGACCTGGCCGCTGGCGTTCTTGATCACCACCGAGATGGTGTCGTTGCGCCCCGGTTCACCCTGGTCGGTGATGGTCAGTTCCACCGTGCCCGTTGCCCCGTTGCCGAGGCGGCCCGTGCCCGTGAGTACCATCGTGTCGATGGAGGCAGGGCGGGGTTTCGGGTTGATTGACGGGTTGTCGGAGCAGATCACCGAGGTGATGGTCTGCAGGTGGAACTTCACGCCACCATCGTGGTCGTTGAACTGGAAGTTGTTCCCGGAGGCGTTGCAGCGCAACGACAGCCCGAAGGTGTAGCGGTCACCGCTCACCACGATGTTGCCGCCGCCCGTCATCCGCCCTGTGCCGGTCCCGCCGGAGGTGGGCGCACCGATGGTGACCGTCACTGTGGCCGTGTCCGTCGCACCCGAGGAGTCCCGGACCGTGTAGGTGAAGGTCACCGTGCCGGTCTGGTTGTTCTTCGGCGTGAACTTCACGTTCCCACCGGTGATCGAGACGGTCCCCTTCGAGTTGCCCGGGCCGGGCTGCGTGACGGAGATGACCGTCAGTCCGGTGCCGGAGTCGTTGGCCAGCACATTAATCGTGACGGCGGAGTTCTTCGGCGTCACCGCCGCGTCATCCACCGCCTCCAGACCCGCCTGCACCGTGACGGTCACGGTCGCCGTGTCGGTCGTCCCGGAGGCGTCCGTCACGGTGTAGGTGAAAGTGGCCGTCCCGGCGAAGCCCGGGGCGGGGGTGTAGGTGACCGTGGTGCCGTCCGCGGTCGCGGTGCCGCTCGTCGGGGCGCTCACGGAGGTCACCGTGAGCGGTCCCACGGTGGCCGTGTCGTTCCCGAGGACATCAACCGTTACCGGCGTGCCACCGGGGGTGGTAGCGGTGTCGTTGGACGCCTCGATCACACACGGGATGCCGATGACCTGGAAGACCACGTCGTTGTAGTCCTGGTCGCCGCCACCGTAGACGTCCTCGAACCCGACGACGTACAGGATGCTGCCGGTGCCCGGGTTCACCTGCGCGTGGACGAGGCCATCCGGGTTGCCGGAGGCGGCACCCGTCACGAAGGTGTAGCCGGTCTGCTGGACCTTGATGCCGAAGTCAAGCGTGGTGCCGGCGGCGTAGAAGCCGACCGTGACCTGCTGGTTGACGTTCTGGTTGGTCACGCCCAGGTAGCGCGGGCCATCCGGGCCCATCAGCCAGATCTGGCTCGTATAGCCGGCGCTGAAGTTCAGCACCTTGATGGCGATGCAGGCGTCGGCTGCGACGAAGACACGCTGGGCCGCGGCCACGGTAATGGTCACCGTGATCGTGGCCGTCCCGCCGTTGCCATCCGTGACGGTGACGTCGAAGGCGTCCTCGCCATCGAAGCCCGCGTTCGGGGTGTACGTGACCGAGCCGCCGCTGACCGCCACCGTGCCGTTGGCCGGCGTGGTGGTGGAGTCGATGGCGAGCGGGTCGCCGTCCGGGTCGGAGACACCGGCCAGAACATCCACCGTCACCGGCGCGTCCGCGCCCGTGGTGGTGCCGATGTCACTGCCCGCCGGCGCGCCGTTCACGGTGACCGTGACGGTGATGGTCAGCGAGCCGCCGTTTTCGTCCTCCACCGTGACGGTGAAGGAATCGGTGCCGGAGAAGCCCGGTGCCGGGGTGTAGACGACCTCGCCACCGGAGATGGTGACGGAGCCGTTGGCGCCCTGGGTGACCGAGGCGATGGTCAGGTCGTCGCCATCCGGGTCGGTCACGCCGCCCAGGATGTCGATGGTGACCGGGGTCTCAGCCTGCGTGGACGCGGAGGCGTCCGCGCCGACCGGGTTGCCGTTGACGGTGACCGTGACGGTGATGGTGAGCGAGCCGCCGTTTTCGTCCTCCACCGTGACGGTGAAGGAGTCGGTGCCGGAGAAGCCCGGGGCCGGCGTGTAGATGACGTTGCCGCCGCTGATGGTGACGGTGCCGTTGGCGCCCTGAGTCACGGCGTCGATGGTGACGTCGTCACCCTCCGGGTCGGTGACCCCGCCGAGGACATCGATCGTCACCGGCGTACCGGCGGCCGTCGAAGCCTCGATGTCGTCGCCGACGGGGGCCTGGTTGGTCACGTCCACCGTGACGTTGAGGGTCAGTGAGCCGCCGTGGATGTCGACAACGGTCACCGTGAAGGTGTCGGTGCCGGAGAAGCCTGGGGCCGGCGTGTAGACGACGTTGCCGCCGCTGATGGTAACGGTGCCGTTGGCACCCTGAGTCACGGCGTCGATGGTGACGACGTCACTGTCCGGGTCGGTCACGCCGCCGAGCACGTCGATGAACACGACCGTGCCCGCCGCCGTCGTGGCGTTGATGTCGACGCCCTCAGGGGCGTTGTTCGGGCGGAACTCCACCGTGGTCGAGCCCAGGAGGACCGAGCCGCGGTAGATCGAGACGGTGACGATGCCCGGCGTGCTGTTCGCCGTCAGCGTGACGGTGCCGCCCAGGCTGGTGTACAGGACGCCACTGCCGAGGTTGGCCTCGATGCTGGCGGCCGGCCCGGCAGTGACCCACGACGCGATCAGTGAGTCGACGCCGTAGGAGATCCCACCGGTCAGCGTGCCGCCGGTCGTGACGATTGTGATCACGTCCGGTGCACCGGTGATGGCCGGGACGGAGAACGTGATGTCGATCGAGGTCTCGTTCTGGCCGGTCGGGACGTCGCTCGCGACGATTGACGTCCACTGCGGGGTCAGGACGACGCCCACGAGCACCAGCGTGCCGGTGCCGGCATCGATGCCCGCCTCGACCTCGAGGTCACCGGAGACGGAGCCGAAGGTGACGGCCGGCCCGGTGTTGCCACCGGTGATGGTGAAGCCGCTGCCGGAGGGAATCGCCTCGGCCAGGGTGAAGGTCACCGTGGTGCCGTCGATCACGACCGCGGACGGCGGTGCGCCAATGCCCGGGGTCGCCTGGATGAACCAGTCGGACGGTGAGGGTGCGCCGCTGAAGGTCGTGCCGGCCGGGAAGGTGACCGCAATGGTCCCGCCCACGGGGACACCGTTGTTGGCGGGGGACTGGGTCACGCTCACGAGCGGTGTGCCCATCGGGACCGTCGCCCCGGCGAGGAACGTGACGGTGGCCACGTCCAGGACCGCCGGGACACCCTGGACGGTGACCGTCACGGTCAGGACCAGGATGCCGCCGAAGTCGTCCACGACCGTCACGGTGAACGTGTCCACGCCCTGGAACGCGGTGTCCGGGGTATACACGACGTTGTTGCCGGAGATGTAGGCGATGCCGTTCTCCGGGTCGGAGACGCTGGCCAGGAAGACGGAGTCGCCGTCCGGGTCAGTCACGTTGGTCATGACGTCGATGCTGATGCTCTGGTCAGGCCCGGTCGACGCGTCGATGTCGTCGCCCTCGGGCAGGCCGTTCGGGACCACCGTCACGGAGACGGACGCCGTCGCGATGTTCCCGAGGCCGTCCTCCACCGTGTAGGTGAAGGTGTCGGTGCCGGTGAAGCCCGGGTCCGGGACGTAGACGACCTGCGTGCCATTGATGATCGCCTGCCCGTTGGCGGGCTGCGTCACCGACACGATCGCAAGGTTGCCGCCCACTGGTGCGGTGTCGTTGTCGAGGACGTTGACCTCGACCTGGAGGCCCGCACGGGTCTCCGGTGCATCGTCGCCGGGCACGATCGTCGCCTCGACCGTCACGGTCACGGTGGCGGTATCGATGCCGCCGCGGCCGTCGGAGACGGTGTAGGTGAAGGTGTCGGTGCCCAGGAAGTTGAGTGCCGGGGTGTACGTGAAGGTGTTGCCGGAGAGCGTCACCGTGCCGTTGGAGGGCTGGGTGAAGGCGACGTTCGGCACCGCGGCGTTGATCGCCGCGTGGATGGCGCCGATGTCGGACGCGCCCAGGGCCACCGGGAACACCGTCAACTGCCGCAGCTCGTCGCCTGCGCCGCCGGCGCCGTACAGCGTCCGGCCCAGCGTGATGAGGTCGGTGCCGGTGTCCAGGTCCGTCCACAGCGTGGCGGTGGTGCCGGCGACGCCGTCCACCCACGCGGTCAGGCCGCGCGCGCCGTCGTACACGACCGCGATCGTGTGCTCGAGCCCGTCACCGAGGTTCGTCCCCACCGGCAGGGTCAGCACCACGTCGTTGTTCCAGCCCGCGAAGACCAGCCGGTCGTTGCCGAGGCTCGTCCGCGCGATGGAGAACTGAGCGAAGTTCGTCAGGTTGGCACCGTAGCCGAAGAGGCCGATGTCACCTGGGCCCGCGAAGTTCGCCTTGAAGCGGAACACCACCGTGCGCGGGTCGTTTCCCGTCGGCAGGCTGCCCACGCCAGAGCGCGAGACGAACCCACCGAAGAAGGATATCCCGGTCCCGCCGTCGCAGTCACCGGTGGTGGCGCCAGCCGCCGCGCCACCCGAGAGGGTGCCGGTCAGGCCGTTGCCGGAGAAGTCGAAGAGCGTGCTGCCGCCGGACGGCAGGCACTCCCAGAACAGGCTGGGGCCGAGCGCCACGATCGTCGGGCGGGCGGCGGAGCCGCTGCCCACGTGGAGCGTGTCCAAGTCAGCGTCCGTGTCGTTCGTGAGGACGGCGATGTCGACGGGCTGGTTCTGGCCCGTCGTCGCCGCGTCGTCCGCGGCCACCGGGGCGGCGTTGTCAGGCGTGACGTTGACCATGACGGTCGCGGTGCGCGTCTGGCCGTTCTCGTCCTCGATCGTGTAGGTGAACGAGTCGGCGCCCTGGTACAGCGGGCTCGGGGTGTACGTGACCATCGAGCCGTTGGTCGTGACGGTGCCGTGGGCGCCGTCCGTAACTGCAGTGATCGTGATGCCCGCGCCGGTGTCGTTCGTCAGCACGTCGATCGTCGTGCTGCCGCTCACGAGCGCGATGTCGTCCACCGCGACCACCGGGCCCAGGACCGTGAGGGTCACGAGCGCGACCGAGGCGCCGCCCTGGCCGTCCGAGACGGAGTAGAGGAACTGGTCCGTGCCGCTGTAGCCGGGGTCCGGGGTGTAGGTGATCGTCAGGAAGTCCGGCGACAGTGAGAGGGAGCCGAACTGCGGCTTCGTGAACGCGCGGTTGAGCACGGCGGCCTCAATGGCCGCGTGGATCAGGTAGGCGTCCGCCTCGTTCACCGCGTCCGGGAAGATCGCGAACTGGCGCATCTCGTCGCCGGCGCCCTGCCAGCCCCACGGGGAGTGGCCGAGCATGACCGTGTCGTCCACCGTCTGCAGGGGGATGCCCAGGATGCCGGGCGCGCTCTGCACGCCGTCCACGTACGCGTAGACCGTCACGTTCCCGTCGTACACGAACATGATCGTGTGCTCGAGGCCGTCGGCGATGTTGAAGCCGGGCTGCAGGTCGAAGTGCAGGTCGTTCGCCCACGAGGTGAAGATCAGCTTGTCGTTGCCCAGAATGGTGCGGGACACCGTGAACTGCGCGAACGGCGTGCCGTTCAGGCCGTAGCCGAACAGCGGGATGTCAGCCGGGAGCGGCTGGTTCGCCTTGTAGCGCACCAGCGCGGCGCGCGGCTGCGCCCCGGTCGGCAGGCTCGGGCTGGCCAGCGAGATCACGCCGGTCGGGCCCGGGTTGAACACCATGGATGAGCCGTTGTCGCAGTCGCCGGTGTAGGTGCCAGGCGTGATGCCATCGCCAACGATGCCGGTGCGGCCGTTACCGCTCGTGTCGAACTGCGTGGCCGAGCCGCCGAACGGCAGGCACTCCCAGTGGAGCAGCGGGCCCTGGCGCAGGATCGCCGCGCGGGCCAGCGCACCCGGGGAGATGAACAGCGTGCCGCCGTCCGCGTCCGAGTCGTTGTCCAGCACCGGGATGGTGACGGAGGTCTCGAACGGCGCGATCGCCGTGTCGTCCACTGCGACCGGGAAGATGTTGTCCGGCGCGACCAGCACCGTGACCGTGCCGGTGGAGGTGTTCAGGTCAGCGTTGATGATCGTGTAGGTGAACGTGTCGGTGCCGACGAAGTTCGGGTTGCTGGTGTAGGTCACCGTCAGCCCGTCCGTGGTGACCTCGCCGTTGGCGGGCTGCGTCACGGACTCGATGGTGATGCCAGCGCCCGCGTCGTTCGCGAGGACATCGATGGTGACCGGGTCGTTGGTCAGCGTGTTCGCGCCATCGTCCACCGCGAGCAGGCCGGCGGTCACCGTGACGGTCACGGTCGCTGCGGCGATGCCGCCACGACCGTCCGAGACGGAGTACGAGAAGGTGTCGACGCCGGTGAAGCCCGGGTTGGCGGTATAGGTCACGGCGTTGCCGATGAGGGTGACGACGCCGTTGGCCGGCTGGGTGAAGGCCTGGAAGGCGGCAGCCGCGTCGATGGCCTGGTGGAGGCCCTCGATCTGCGGGGCGCTCAAAGCGCCCGCGTAGACCGCGAACTGGCGCAGTTCGTCGCCGAAACCGGCAGCGCCGTAGACGGTCTGT
>JAUXUW010000291.1 GCA_030684635.1 Dehalococcoidia bacterium | reverse complement strand
TCGATCACGACGTAGGCGATGGCGGCGTTGAGGGCGAGGAAGGCGAGGCCGAACAGCGCGCCGATCACCTTCGCGCCGAGCGGGACGCCCAGCAGCGTGCCACGCATCGTCGGACGTGCCGCGATCTGCTGCAGCATCGGGGTGGCGGGACGTCGCAGCGGCTGGTCGCTCATCGGTCGATCTCTCCGACCACGATGTCCAGGGAGCCCAGGGTCACCACGGCGTTCGGGAGCGACGAGCCAACGCCCATCTCCCGCAGCAGCGATAGGTTGATCATCGAGGGCGCGCGCAGGTGGAAGCGGTACGGCGCGGGCGTCCCGTCCGACACGAGGTAGAAGCCGATCTCGCCGCGCGGGCTTTCCACGCGCGAGTAGATCTCGCCGGGCTCCGGCCGCAGGGCCAGCGCCACGTCATTCTTGTGCGGGCCGGATGGGATCTCCGCCATCGCCTGCTGCAGGATGCGGACGGACTGCTTCGTCTCTTCCATGCGCACCATGAAACGGTCGTAGACGTCGCCCACCGTACCCACCGGGATGTCGAAGTCGAAGCGGTCGTACACGCAGTACGGCTCCGCCTTGCGCAGGTCCCACGGCACGCCCGAGCCACGCAGCGCGGGGCCCGTGAGCGACCCGTTGATCGCGTCCTCCGGCGAGATGATGCCCACGTTGCGCGTGCGGCCCAGGAAGATCTCGTTGTCCGTGAGCAACTCGAAGTATTCGTCGATGCGCTCCGGCAACTCGGCGACAAGCTCCGCGAGCGCCGGCCAGAACTCCGGCGGCGGGTCGAACGAGACACCACCGATGCGCATGTAGTTCGTCGTCAGACGCGCGCCGCAGGTCATCTCGAACAGGTCGAGGATTTTCTCGCGCTCGCGGAACATGTAAAGGAGCGGCGTCTGCCACGCGCCGGCGTCCGAGATGAGCGTGCCGTTCGCCATCGCGTGGCTTGCGATGCGCTGCAGTTCGGCAAAGATGACGCGCAGGTACTGCGAGCGTTCCGTCGGCGCCACACCGGTCAGCCGCTCCGCCGCCAGCGCGAGCCCCAGGTTGGACGACATCGCTGCCAGGTAGTCGGCGCGGTCCGTAAACGGGATGTTCTGGGTGTAGGTGCGCTCCTCCGCCAGCTTCTCCATCGAGCGGTGGAGGTAGCCGACGATCATGTCCAGGTCGCGGATGACCTCGCCGTCCATGACCACGCGCAGGCGGAACACGCCGTGCGTGGAGGGGTGCTGCGGGCCGATGTTCAGGACGTACGGTTCGGTGGAGGCTGGCACTAGTGGTGACCTCCCCCGGTGTGGGCGGCGTCACCGGAGTGGCGCTCGCCGGTAATGATGTTGCCGGCGTTGATCATCCGATCGGGCGCGGCCTTGTCCTCGAACGGGAAGCGCTGGAGGCCGGTCGTCTGCCCGTGTCCGATGCCCAGGAAGTCCTTGCGCAACGGGAAGCCCGGGTAGCCTTCCCAGAGCAGCAGGCGGCGCAGGTCCGGGTGCCCCTGGAAGCGGATGCCCATCAGGTCGTAAACCTCGCGCTCCTGGAGCAGCGCGCCCTTGTAGACGGGGTACGCGCTCGGCAGGACGGGGTTCTCGTGGTCGGCGACGCGCGCCTTCACGACGATCTGGTGGTTCAGGTCCAGCGACTGGAGGTGGTAAACCACCTCGAAGTGCGTGTGCCGGTCGACGCTGGTGAGGTTGCTCAACTGGGCCGCATCCCAGGCCGGCGTGTCATGCAGCCAGCGAAGCGCCTCGTCCACGCGGTCCGAAGCGACCTCCAGCCACTCGTCCGTGACGGCGGTAACGATGCCAGGGAGCGCGCTCTGCAGCGCGTCCGCGACGGGTTGAGCCAGGAGCTGGCGGGGTCCGCGCGCCAAGGCTAGCGCCACTCCAGGGCGCGCTTACGCCACGCGTAGGCCAGGCCGAACGCCAGGATGCCCATGAACACGGCCGCCTTCACCAGCGTGCCCAGCGGGAGGTCAGCGTGCTGCACCGCCCACGGGTAGAGGAAGATCACGTCCACGTCGAAGATGACGAACCCCAGCGCAAAGACGTAGTACCGGGCGTTGAACTGGCCCCAGGAAGAGCCTTCGGACTCCACACCGCACTCGTACGTCGCCTGCTTGATCGGGTCGGCGTTCGACGGGCGGATCTTGGTGATGTAGAGCAGGTAGGAAACGCCCAGTGGAAGGGCGGGAAAGGCCAGCGCAAAGGCCAGGAGTACACCGACTCGGCCGAAATCCTCCGGGATCACCTGCGCGTCCCTTCCGCACGGCCATCCTCGCACCCAGTGCAGGCGCGCCCAACAGCGCGGGGAACGTAACACCCTCCCCGAACACGCGCAATGAATGTCGAGTGCGGCACGGCGGGGGTGGTCCCGGCGGGCTGAGGACGCCGCTCGGGCCTCGTGATGCCCGGTATCACGGTTGACCGCCTGCTCCGCGCGTCGTTAGAGTGCGCCCCGGTCGCGACCGGCGCGCGAACCGGTCTTGCTTCCTCGCACTGACGGCGTCGCGGGCGTGCGTACCGCGTTGTTGAGAGTGTGCGCGGCAGCCAGCTCCCGTCGTCCGACCAACCGGGGAACCGAGTCATAAGGAGCGGACGTTGGCCGACTACAACAAGCCAATCCCGGATCCGGATCCGTACACCACGGGTCCCTTCTGGGAGGGTGGCAAAGAGGGCAAGTTCATGTTGCCCCGCTGCACGGACTGCAACCGTGCACACTTTTACCCCCGCAACCTCTGCCCGTTCTGCCACTCGTCTCGCATCGAGTGGTTCGAGGCCAGTGGTGAGGGGTTCATCCACACGTTCGCCGTTCAGCACCGCGCCTTTGGCGGCTGGGCGGACGACGTGCCGTTCGTGACGGCCTACATCGACCTCAAGGAGGGCGACCGCATCTTTACGGTCCTCCGCGGCGTCGACGCGACCAAACCGGAGAGCATCCAACTGGGCGCGCCGGTCAAGGTCGAGTGGGACAAGGCCACGGACGAGGTTTCGATCCCGTTCTGGCGAGTCGTGGGCTAACGAGGGAGACGGAGAACACCATGCCGACGAACCCGTCCATGGCTGCCGCCATCGTCGGTGCTGCCGAATCCAACAAGATCGGCTACATCGAAGAAGGCACCACCGCCACGATGCTCCACATCGAGGCGATCAAGAACGCCTGCGAACTGGTGGGCATCAAGCCCTCCGAGATCGAGGGCATTGGCGCCCCGGGCCAGGCGAGCTTCCTCGCCGAGTACCTGGGCATTCACCCCAAGTGGATCGACACCACCGCCGTCGGCGGCTGCTCGTTCCTCATGCACGTGCACCACGCGATGGCCGCGATCAACGCGGGCATCATTGACATCGCCGTGGTCTCCCACGGTGAGTCCGGCTACTCCGCGCGCAAGAACCGCAACCGCGGCACCTTCCGCGCCGGCGAGGGCGACCCGTGGAACAACCGCTCCTGGTTCGAGGCGCCGTACGGCGTCGCGGGCCCGCCGTCGTACTACTCGCACGCCTTCACCCGGCACATGCGCCAGTACGGCAGCACGCAGGAGGACTTCGCCCAGATCGCCGTCACCACGCGTGACTGGGCCACCCTCAACCCCCGCGCCGTGATGCACTCCAAGGAGACGCACCCGGCCGGCGGCAAGATCACGGTCGACGACGTGATGAACAGCCGGATGATCTCGTGGCCGCTGAAGCTCCTCGATTGCTGCCTGGTCACCGACCACGGTGGAGCGGTCGTGGTCGCCTCCGCGGAGCGGGCCCGCTCGTTCCGCACGAAGCCGGTCTGGATCGCGGGTGCGGCTGAGAGCCAGAGCCACTCCATGATGCTGGAGATGGACGACTTCACGGCCACCTCCGCCGCCGCTTCCGGCGCTCGCGCGTACGCCATGGCTGGCATGGGCCCGCGCGAGATGGAACTGGCGATGATCTACGACTCCTTCACCGTCACCGCCGGAATCACGGCGGAGATGCTTGGTCTGACCAAGCGCGGTGAGGGCCCCAGCCTGTGGGAGGGCGGCAAGGCCGGCCCGGGCGGCTCCGGCATCCCGGTCAACACCAACGGTGGTGGCCTGTCGTTCAGCCACTCCGGCATGTACGGCATGATGCTGCTCGTCGAGTCGTACCGGCAGCTCGCCGGCATGGCGGAGGACGGTGTCCACGGCCTGCCCGGCAAGCAGACCAGCGCCAAGTCGGCGGTGGTCAACGGCACCGGCGGCACGCTGTCCGTCACCGGCACCCTGGTGCTGGTTTCGGACGACTAGTCCGCTGCGATAGATACTCGCCGAGGGCGGTTCCTCTCCGGAGGGCCGCCCTCGGTACTTCCTCGCACCTCTCACCTGCCCAACCGGGACGGCCTCGCGGATGCTGATCGACCTCCACACGCACACCCACCCCGGCTCCTGGGACTCGTTCCTGAAGG
>JAUXUW010000032.1 GCA_030684635.1 Dehalococcoidia bacterium | reverse complement strand
GCAGCGGGGCAGCCACCCTGATTGAGGGCGTGGCGGGTGTCGAGTGCGGGATCACGGCCATTCAGGTCTCCCTCCGCCAGCAGGCGGACGTTCAGGCTAGCGCGCCCCCGCTCGCTCTGTCACATGCCTGCCCGGTGCCGTTACGCGGCACCAATGCGTGCCCGCACGTCTTCAGTCAGGTCGAGCGGCGACGCGGCACCGCCGGAGCCGGCGGCGACGCGGCCTGCATCCAGGCGCAGGCGGCCGTCGGCGAAGGCCTGGAGGGCGCTCACGAGGAACGGCGCCTCGTGCGCCAGCATCGCCTCCCGGATGCGCGCGTACAGCGGCGTCGCCTCGACCACCTCGTCGGCGTTGAGGTCGGCGGGGAGTGCGTCCCACAGCGGGTCGAAGGCGGGACCGCGAAGCGGGTAGCGGCAGAAAGCGGCGACCGGCCCGGCGTCTACCGCCGGGATGGCCAGGTGCACCATCACGCCGCTCTCCGCGGCGCGCGTCCGGATCAGGTGGCGGATCACCTCGCGCCACGTCCCGGCGGGGCCGTCCGGGAGCGCCGGGTGCAGGTTCAGCAGCGGATGCCCCTCCACGAACCCCGGCGTGAAGATCAGTAGGTAGCCCGCAAGCACGCCGAGGTCGGCCGGGTACGCGTCCACCAGGCGCGCGACCTCCGCGTCGTACTCCTGCCGCCACGCCGGCAGCGCCTCGCCACTTCGCGAGCGCGCGCCACCGCGCTCACGACGGAAGCGGACCGAGGACAGCGACAGCAACGGCAACCCCTCGGACTCCACGAGGTCGAAGAAGGCGTCGGTCACCTCCTCCTCACCGCGCTCGCGGTTCGAGAAGACACTGGCGATGCGCGCATCCAGCGAGCCGTCGCGGATCGCGGCGAGCACCGTCTCGAACATCGCGCGGGAGGACGCGCCGCGGGTGGTGTACCAGGCGATGTTCAGGGTCATGGCGTGGCCGTGTGGGGTGCGGGGATCACCGGGCGCGGCGGGGACGAGTCACTGGGTGACGCCGTTCGCGCGCTGGCGGAGTGTCTCGATGCGCTGCTCCACGTCGCCGAGCAGCGCCTGGCAGCGCTCGGCGAGCCGCATGCCCTCCTCGTAGAGCGAGACGGACTGCTCCAGCGTCAGGCCGCCGGCCTCGAGGCGTTGCGCGACCTCCTCCAGCCGCTGGTAGGCAGCCTCGAAGGACTCCGCTTCCAGGTCCAGGGCGGACTGGGCAGGCTCGTCGGCATCGGGCTGCAGGGGGCGTGTCGTCATGATCCCGACTCTACACGCGCCCGCCGCGTACCGTCCCGCCAGGTGACATCCAGCGCGTCACCGGCCTGCACCTCGGCGGCGGCGGGGACGGGCGTCCCGTCTTCGCGGGCCACGAGGGCGTACCCGCGGTCGAGGGTGGCGAGTGGCGAGAGCGTGCGCAGCCGCGCGGCGACGCCGGTGGTTCGGTCGCGGGCCTCGGCGACCGTTCGGACGGCGCCGTGCTTCATCCGGTCCGCCTGCGCGATCACGCGGCGGTGCAGCGGCGCGGTGTCCGGCAGCCGCCGGTCCATCCGGCCGAGGGCGCGTTCCACGACCTGGTTCGCCTCTGCGACCCGGCGGGTGACGCGCACCGTGTTCCGGTCCTGCATGGTCATCACCGCGCGCAGCACCTCGGTGCGGTCGGGAGCCACGATCTCCGCGGCGGCCGAGGGCGTGGGCGCGCGCACGTCCGCGACCAGGTCCGCGAGCGTGGTGTCCGTCTCATGGCCGACGGCGGAGACCACAGGCACCGGGGAGCCGAAGATCGCCCGCACCACGGGCTCCTCGTTGAAAGCCCACAGGTCCTCCGCGGAGCCGCCGCCGCGCCCCACGATCATCACGTCCGGACGGCGGTCGGCGCGGCGCTGGGTGCCCAGCGTCCGGATCGCCTCGGCGACCGCGACCGCGGCCTCTTCGCCCTGCACGATCGCGGGCTGGAACAGGATCGTCGCCATCGGCCAGCGGCGGGCGAGCACGGTCTGGATGTCGTGGAAGGCGGCGCCCTGCGGGCTGGTCACCACACCGATGCGGCGCGGGAAGCGCGGGAGCGGGCGCTTCCGGGACACCTCGAACAGCCCTTCCTCCTCGAACCGCGCGCGCCGCCGCTCGAACTCCGCCTGCAGCGCGCCGACGCCGGCGGGCTGCACAAAGTCGACGATGAGTTGGAGGTCGCCGCGCTGCTCATAGAACGAGACGGCACCGTGCACGATCAGCGAGGCGCCGTTCTGTAGGCGGTGGCGCTGGTTCGCGTTCTGCGCGCGGAAGAAAGCGCAGCGGAGCGAGCCGCCCTGGTCCTTGATCGTGAAGTAGGCGTGCCCGGAGGAGGCGATGCTGAGGTTGGAGATCTCGCCGCCCACCCAGAGGTCACGGAGGTGCGGGTCCTGTTCCACCCGCTCGCGCAGGTAGCGTGCGACCTGCCAGACCGTCCGGACCTCCGGGCGCGCAGTCATCGGGCCTACTTGCCCTTCGTGCGCTCGAGGTACTTCCCGTCGGAGGTGGAGACCTTGATGGTGTCCCCCACGTCCAGGAACAGCGGCACGTTCACCACGAGCCCGGTCTCCAGCGTCGCCGGCTTGGTCGCGCCGGTGGCGGTGTCGCCCTTCACGCCGGGGTCGGAGTCCGTGATCGCCAGTTCCACGGCGGCCGGCAACTCGATCCCGAGCGCCTCGTCCCCGTAGAGCACCATCTGCACGTCGTCGCTCTCCTTGATGTAGGGGAGGGCATCTTCGATCGTCGCGCGGCCCACGGTGATCTGGTCGAACGTCTCCGCGTTCATGAACGTGTACGTGTCGCCGTCCCCGTACAGGTACTGCATCTTGCGGCGCTCGACGCGGGCGGCGGGCACCTTGTCACCGGCGTTGAACGTGCGCTCCGTGATGTGGCCGGCGCGCAGGTCGCGCAGCTTCACGCGGTACACGGCGGACTTCTTCGTCTTGACGTGGTGGACCTCTTCCATGCGGTAGAGGTTGCCGTCCACTTCCACGCATGCGCCGCGCTTGAAGTCAGAGGTCGAGATCACGTCGTTGCTCCTCAATCCCGAGGCGTCCGTGCGGACGCCGGTGCTATCGATTCAGTTTCGGGGCGATGGAGAGCCGGCGCAGGCGCCCGTTCTCCATCACGCACTGGTCCTCAATGCGGACCCCGCCCCAGCCCGGCAGGTAGATGCCGGGCTCCACCGTCACCACGTGGCCGTCCGCCAGCGGGATCTCGCCGGACGGGGCCAGGCGCGGATCCTCGTGGATATCGAGGCCCACGCCGTGGCCGAGGCCGTGCCCGAAGGCTTCGCCGTGGCCTGCCTGGCGGATGATCTCATGCGCGATCTCGTGGCCCTGCTTGCCGAGCATGCCGGCCTCGATGCGCTCCTCCGCGGTCTCCTGTGCCGTCAGCACGATGTCATAGACGCGCCGGAACTGCTCGTCTGGCTCGCCGTCGCCCACCCAGACGGTGCGGGTGAGGTCGGAGCAGTAGCCGTCCACGATCACGCCCATGTCGATGACGACGCCGGTGTTCGCCTCGATCGGCGCGTCACTCGCGCGCCAGTGAGGCAGCGATCCGTGCGCGCCGCCGGCGATGATCGTGCCGAACGACATCTCCTCAGCGCCGTGGGTCAGCGCGTACTCCTGGATGATCCACGCCACCTGGCGCTCCGTCATCCCGGGCTCGATCCGCTCGGAGGCGTGGCGGAACGCGTCGTCGCCCAGCAGCACCGCGCGCGTCAGCGCATCGATCTCCTCGGTATCCTTCACCATCCGCAGGTCCTCGATCGCGCGCGGCGCGGGCACCAGGTTCGGGCGGGAGTGCGCCGGCAGGTCCTGCAGCGCGTGCGTCCATTGCTCATACGAGGCGACGCTCACGTTCGCCGGCTCGAAGCCAACACGCTTGCCGCCGAGACCCTCGAGGATCTCGGGGGCGATGCCGGTGTTCGCGCCGGCGACCCTGACCAGCCGGTAGCCGGGGCACTGCTGGCCCACCTGCTCCCAGTAGCGGGAGTCAGTAGCGAACCGTGCATCCTCGCGCGTGACCAGGGCGACACCGGCGCTGCCGGTAAAGCCGCTGATCCAGCGGCGATTGGAGGGCGTGGTCACCAGGAGCGCATCCACGCCCAGCGCCTCGAAGCGCGCGCGCAGCCGATCGATACGTCCTGACACCGTCCCAACCCCAACGGTGCGAGCCTCCGCCATCAGGCGACGCCCTCCGACAGCCGCCCGTGGACCATGTCGAGCGCGGCGATGTAGCCGCGCCAGCCGAAGCCGGTGATCTGGCCCCAGGAGACGCCGGCCACATAGGAGTGGTGCCGGTACGCCTCGCGGCGGTGGATGTTCGAGAGGTGCACCTCGACGCACAGGATCTCGGTGCCGGCGATCGCGTCAGCAAGGGCGATCGAGGTGTGGGTGAGGCCGCCGGCGTTCAGGATCAGCGCGTCCCAGCCGCGGTGCGCCTGGATCGTGTCGATCAGCACGCCCTCATGGTTGGACTGCACGAAGTCGATCTCGATGCCGAGTTCCTTCGCACGGGCGCGCACCAGCGCCTCGATGTCGACGAGCGTCTCGCGGCCATACACCTCTGGCTCCCGCTGTCCGAGCAGGTTCAGGTTGGGTCCGTTCAGGACCAGCACGCGGAACGCCATGAGACACCTCGGGAGCGCCCGGTCCGCCGCCGTGGCGGATCGTTGGCCCTCGATGGTACCGGCGGGGGCTGTTGCCGTCAGCGGGCGGGCGTCAGTCGGCCGTGCCCGACCGGGAGCGGCGGCGCTCCGCATCGCGGGCCCGGCCCAGGGCGTCCGTCACCAGGCTGGCCTGCTTCCGGTGCGCCACGGCGGTGTAGATCTGCGTCGTGTCGGGCGAGGAGTGCCCCAGCAGGTGCTGCACGATGCGGAGGTCCGCGTTGCCCTCGATCAGGTGGGTGGCGAAGGAGTGGCGCAGGAGGTGCGGGTAGACCGGCTGGCGGATGCCCGCCTGCATCCCGGCGTTGCGGACGATCGTCTGCATGGAGCGGGTCGTGAGCCGTCCTCCGGAGCGGTTCAGGAACAGCGCCGTCTGCGCGCCGGCCACCAGCGCGGGGCGACCTGCCTCCAGGTAAGCGCGGACGGCATCGCGCGCCGGCTCGCCAAACAGGCAGACGCGCGTTTTGTCGCCCTTACCCGTCACACGCACCAGGCGGTTCGCCAGGTCCAGGTCGCGGACATCCAGGCCTGCCGCCTCGCTCACTCGAAGACCGGCCCCGTACAGCATTTCCAGCAGCGCGCGGTCGCGGAGCGCGGACGGCCCGTCACCCTCCGGCGCGCCGACCAGGTCGGTGGCCTCCTGCCGGTCGAGGAACTTCGGGAGGCGCTTCGTGGTCTTCGGGTAGCGGAGCCGCAGCAGGGAGTCGCCAGGGCGGTTCTTGAGCGGGACGCCCTCCCGGTCCAGCCAGCCGTAGAAGCCGCGGATCGTTGTCGCGATGCGCTTCACGGAGGAATCCGCTACGTCCCGGTAGCGTAATGACGCGAGGTAGGAGCGCGCGTCCGTGCGGCCGGCCTCGTCGAAGGGCGTCTCGCGCTCGGCGAGGAAGGCGAGGAACGGGGTGAGGTCGGTGCGGTAGTTGCGGAGGGTGTGCTCGGAGCGGCGGCGCACCTGCGCCAGGTAGGCGAGGTAGCGCTCCATCGCCTCCACGGCCGCACGGGACGGCTGAGGCGGGGCGACGGGTTCGCCGCGTTTCGTCGGTCGGTGCTGCGCTCGGGTCGCGGCCACGGGACACCCTCGGATTCCCCGCCCGAGGTTGGTGCGTTCAGCCTACGGCAGCGGCGACACCGCGGCTAGGCGGTGCGGCGTGTGCGAGGCGACGGCTTGGCGCGCGGCGAGCGCGTGGTGCGCGGGCGCGTGGTCTTCGGCTTCGCGGCGTGCGGGTCCTTGCCCTCGGCGCGCATCTTCTCCTCGCGCGCGGCGAGCAGGTCGAGCGCGTCCTGCATCTCCAGCGACAGCGGGTCGCGGCCGCGCGGCAGGGACGCATTCACGACGCCGTCCGTGACGTACGGGCCGAAGCGGCCAGATCGCACCGTCACGGGCTTCGCGCTGTCCGGGTGCACGCCGAGTTCCTTCAGGACGGACTTCGCGACGGCGCCGGCCGCGCCACGCCGGAACGTGCGGGGTTGCGCCAGGATCGCGACGGCCTCGTCCAGCGTCAGCGTCGCCATCTGGGCGTGTCCGCCCTCGATGCTGCGGGTGTCCGTGCCGCACTTCAGGTACGGGCCACTGGGGCCATCCTGCGCGGTCACGGGCTCGCCCTTCTCCGGGTGGACGCCGAGCACCTTCGGGAACGAGAGGGAGAGCAGGGCGTCCTCCAGCGAGGCAGACTCCATCTCCATCCCCGGCCAGAGTGAGGCACGCTTCGGCTTCTCCTTCGAGCCCTTCTCGGGGTCCTCGCCCACCTGGAAGTACGGCCCGAAGCGACCCGTCTTC
>JAUXUW010000031.1 GCA_030684635.1 Dehalococcoidia bacterium | reverse complement strand
CGCGCCCGCTCCTAGCGAACGACCTCCGCCATGCGTCCCACTCATCTCGCTGCACTGCTGTTGCTGGCGCTCATCTGGGGCTCCTCCTTCATGCTCATCAAGGTGATGCTGGAGGAGATGACCCCGGCCGCGATCGGCTGGTCTCGCCTCGGTGGCGGCGCGGCGCTGATCCTGGCGCTCTCCGCCGCGCGACGCCCGGCGCTGCCGCGGTCGTTCACGCACTGGCGGGACGTGACCGCCGTTGCGCTCGTTTCGGGCGCGCTGCCCTTGTTCCTCATCCCGTGGGGCGAGCAGCAGATCCCGTCCAACCTCGCGGCGATCCTCAACGGCGCCGTGCCGATCTGGACCGTGGTGCTGGCGGTGATGTTCCTGCCCGCCGAGCCGATGACCCCGGTGCGCATGGCGGGCGTCGCACTCGGGTTCGTGGGGCTCGCCGTCGTGATCGGGCCGGACGCCCTGAACGTGCGGGAGGCGAGCACGCAGGGCCAGCTCGCGGTGGTACTCGCCACGCTCGGCTACGCGGCGGGGTCGGTGATCACGCGTCGCCGTCTGCAGGACGCGGACTCCACGCTGCTCGCGGGGTCGCAGAGCCTGATCGCGTTCGCGATGTTGCTGCCGTTCGTCGTCGCCGCCGGCGACGTGCCGGACTTCGCGGCGCTGAGCGGCCGAGTGCTCATGGCCACGGCCGCGCTCACGTTCATGAGCCAGGGCGTCGCGATGATCATCTACTTCTGGCTGCTCAAGAACGTGGAGGCGACACAGGTCGTCCTGGTCACCTACCTGGCGCCGGTCGCCGCGATCGGCTGGGGCTGGCTGGTGCTCGACGAGCGCCTCGAACTCGCGCTCATCCCCGGCCTCGTCCTCATCCTGGCCGGCATGATGCTGGCGAACCGCCGGCCGCGCCCCGCCCCCGCAGCCGTCCCCGCGACCATCGAGGCGTAGCGCAGCCCGACGAGGTCAGGCGTGCGCGCCGGCCACGGTCACAGCGACCAGGTCTTCCGCCCCGCCATCAGTGAGCACGCGCGGCCGGATGCCACGCGCCTGCAGCAGGCTCGCCGCCGTCGTCGCGCGGCTGCCGCCGCCACAGAAGACCAGCGGCGTCCCCGCCTCCACGTCCGGGAGCCACTCGGGAGCCCGATCGAGCGGACGGTGCAGGGCAGCGGGGATCGCGAGGGCGGCCACGTCACGGTCGAAGCGCACGTCCAGCGCCGGCACGCGGCGATCCGCAAGGAGGCGAGCCGCCTCGGCGCGGGCCACCACGTCCAGGTGGTCGACCGACCGCCCGGCGCCATGCCACGACTCGAAGGGCAGCGCGCCGCGCACCTCCTCGTAGCCGATGCGCAGGAAGTCGGTTGCGACGCGATCGGCCTGCGCCATGTCGTCCGTCACCAGCACCATCGTGTGGTTGAACGGCACCACCCAGCCCGCGTACGCGAGCATCGAGCCGTCCTCCTCCAGCGACAGCGAGCCGGGGACGTGCGCGTTCGCGAACGCGAAGCGAGGTCGCACGTCCACCACTAGGGCGCCCGCGGCGCGCTCCGCCTCCAGGTGTTCGGGGGTCAGGAGCGCCGGCCGCGGCGGCGTGCCGTACAGGCGCGGCCCCTCCCGGTTGATCGGCGCCATGTGTCGGTAGTAGCCCGGGATCGGCGCCGGGTTCGCCAGGTGCAGGACCCGGAACGTCTCGAAGTCCGGGCTGGCGAGGACGATGTTGCGAGGTCGCTCGTCGCCAATCCGCGCGCGCCGGTCCGTGCTGCACGAGTTCGCGGAGCAGAAGGAGCCGGCGCCGTGCGTCGGGAGCAGTTCGCCCTCGTCCGGGAGCAACGCCTCCAGGTGATGCGCCGTCTCCCACTGCAGTCGCGTCAGCGTCTCCGTCTCGTCCGGCCCCAGGAGGTCGGAGCGGCCGGCGCCGCCGATGATGATGGAGCCGCCGGTGAAGGCGCCGGCCGTCTGGCCCGCCTCGTCGATCGCGAGGTACGCCGTGTGGTGGTGCGTGTGGCCGGGCGCGTGCACCGCGCGCAGGCGCGCACCGCCAACCACGATCTCGTCGCCGTCGCGCACCGGCCGGTGCGCGAAGCGGATGCCGGAGTCGGCGGGGGCGACGATCAGCGCGCCGAGGGCGGCGAGTTCCGGGCCTCCAGAAACGTAGTCGTTGTGCACGTGCGTCTCGACGGCGTGGGTAATCGTCACACCTCGCTCGCGCGCGGCGGCCAGGTACGGCCGCACGTCTCGCTGCGGGTCAACGACCGCCGCCTCGGTCCCGCTCACCACGAGGTACGAGGCGTCCCCGAGGGCATCCGCGACGAACTGCACGATTTCCATGACTGACTCCTTCAGCGCGGCGACGGGCCGCGCTTCTTACGCCTCGACGGGCAACCGGTGCAGCACCCAGGTGGAGGTGCCGCCGGCGACCGAACGGGCGTCGAACCCTTCAGATCGAAGGTACTCCGCGGCGCCCAGGCTGCGGCCGCCGCTCGCACAGATGCACAGAATCGTGCGGTCGCGCGGGAGTTCCTTCAGCCGTGCACCCAGCCCGTAGAGCGGGATGTGCTTCGCACCGGCCGCGTGGCCGGAGTCCCACTCCCACGCCTCGCGCACGTCGACGACCACGGCCTTGCCATCGGTCACCAGCGCGTGGGCGTCCGGCGCGGAGATCTCGATGGAGGTTCGGGCGGTCATGGCTGACCCTTTCTCTACTACTTACCGATATATCGATGCACACGGCGCGGCATGTGCACCACTCGCGCCCCCCGGGGTTACCGGGCGAGCGAGCGGAGTTCCCGCCGAGCCTGTGCCTGGATGCGGTCGCAGACGATGGAGCAGACCTGCTCCACGCTGTCGTCCGAGACTGAGTAGAAGGCGCTCGTGCCCTCCTGGCGGCGGGTCAGGACCCCGGCATCCAGCAGCGTCCGCAGGTGCTTGCTGACATTCGCCTGGCTCATCGCCAGCGCCTCCACCACCTCGCCCACGTTCGCCTCACCCCTGGTGAGGAGGAACCGGACGATCGCGAGGCGGCTCGCGTCACCCAGCACGCGGAAGCGGCGGGCGACGTGTTCAAGCAGTGCGTCGGGGATGAGCTCCTTCACGGCATGACTATATGCCGCTAGAGCGATGTTTGCAACCCCTCTGTTCCCGGTCTCTGGTATCGTCCCGCCCGCACCGGAAGGAGGCGGCGATGTACCGCACACGCGTTGGTAACGTGGAAATCGTCTCGCTCTTCGATGTCTACTTCGGCTTCGACCCGCACCGCGTCTGGCCCACCGCCGGCGACCGGCTGGAGGCGTACCGCAACCGCCTGGAGCCCAACGGCGACATCGGCATGGACTGCCTCTGCTTCCTGCTCCGCGCGGACGGTCGCACGATCCTCGTAGACACCGGCCTAGGCCCGGAGTCCGGCGGCGTGCTGCTGGACGAACTGCGCGAGGCCGGCGTCCGCCCGGACGAGGTCGACGAGGTGATCTTCACGCACCTCCACGGCGACCACACCGGCTGGAACATGGACCGCGCGACCGGCCAGCCGCTGTTCACGCGCGCCCGCTACCTGGTGCCGGAGGGCGACTGGGACGATCAGACCTCCCGCCAGTTGCCGTCCTCATCGTTCACCCGCGATATCGCTCCGCTCCAGTGGATGAAGCGCATGGAACTCGTCGGCGACGGACATCCGCTCTCCCCGAGCCTCACCACCGTGCACACGCCCGGCCACACCCCCGGCCATCTCAGCATCGACGTACAGTCCGGAGGCGAGCGTGCCTTCATCCTGGGCGATGTCTTCCTGACAACCATCGACGTGGAGGAGGACGACTGGTCCGGGATGTTCGATAGCGACATGGCGCAGGCTAGCGCCACCCGCAAGACCATCCTCGACCGGCTGGAGGCGGACGGCGCGCTCGTCGCCGCCGCCCACCTCCGTGCGCCCGGCATTGGACGTGTCGTCCGCGTGGACGGCCGTCGGTTCTGGCAGGGTGTGACCGTCTGACGTTTGCAGGCTCGCGCCAGGGGAATAGCGTGGATCACGCTGGAGGTACCCCGTGGCGACAGACCGTCCCCATCCGCACGAGGCTGCCCGCCCGCCCCGAAGGCGCGCATGGCGGCGCCTCGGCTTGCTCGGCGTGGTGCTGGGCGTGGTCGCCGTCCTCGTGCTGCGCCGCAACCGGCGCACCTCGTTGCCCCACGGGGCGCCCTCGTTCGCACGAGCGTTCGAGGTCGCCGCGCCCGTCGAGCGCGTCGCCGCCTTCCACGAGGGGCCGGAGGCGCTCCGCCGCCTGCAGCCGCCCGGGAGCGGGGCCACGTTCCACCGTGTCGACCCGCTGGGCGAAGGCTCCGTCACCGAGTTCACGATGGGCCGGTGGCCGCTCACGATCCGCTGGCGCGCCGTCCACCGGGACGTCACACCCGGCCTGGGCTTCACCGACGTACAGGTGGCCGGCCCCATGCGACAGTGGATACACCGCCACGAGTACCGGGCCCTCGACCGTGGCCGGACGAGCGTTTCCGACCGCATCTGGTATCGCCACCCGGACGGCCCTCGAGGCGCGGCGACCCGTCTGATCTTCAACCCCGTCGCCCTCGGCGCGCTGTTCCGGTATCGCGCCCACGCGACCCGGTGCGCCGTCCAGGCCGGCCGGTAACGAGAGCGAGCACGACATGGCGGAGCACAACGAACAGGCGACGTGGCTGAGCGGCGAGGCCCGGGTCACCTCGATCGGTGGCGAGGCGTACCTGCAGCGCGCCTGGGTCCAGGCGGAAGGGCGGGAGTTGCTCCGCATCGGCCGCGAGGCCGCCGGCGAGACGCCGCCGCCCGTCGCCCAGATGGTGAGCGAGGCGGAGTTGATCGGCCTGCTGGACGAGGCGTGGCGGGGCGGCCTCTTCTCCGACTTCTTCAAGCGCCAGCTCTTCCACCAGGTTATGCGCCGCTATGAGGAGGAGCCGGAGACGCTCTGGACCGCGGCCATCCCCGTGGAACTGGACGACTGACCCGACCACCGTGTTGCCTGTCACGGCCTGCCGTCCGATGCTCAACGCACCCCACTGAGTCGGAGGCCTGACGTGAAGATCACCCGCATCGCAATGATCGCGTGCGCTGGAGCGGCGGCACTGGCCCTGGCTGCCTGTGGCGGCGACGAGGTCAGCGGCTGGGACGCGCAGTCCGTCAGCCGGTCGACCGAGGGCGTGCCGTTCCAGCCACAACTCGTCAACTCCAACCTCGGCGTAGGCCAGAACCGGATCGCGGTCGCGCTCTTCAACGAGGAGGGCGGCCTGGTCAGCGACGCGGCGATCGAGGTGCGCCTCTACCGGCTCGCCGCGGACCCGCAGAGCGAGCCGGCCGTCGCTGAGGCAGCCGGCGAGGTCACGCTCACCCCGCGCACGCTCGACATCAACCCGGAGCACGCCTCCCGCTTCACCCCACCTTCGGCCGGCGACGCGCAGCGCGCGGCCTCCACGCTGCCCGCCTTCGCCGGCCCGGCGCAGCATGTCGCGCACGAGGGCGACCTGACCACCGTGTTTGTCGCCAACGTGGAGTTCGACCGCAGCGGCTGGTGGGGCTTCGCCATCAACGTGACTGTCGGGGGCACGGAGTACCGCGACCTGCTCCTGCGCACCTTCGTGCAGGAGCACACCAGCGAGCCCGCCATCGGTGACCCCGCGCCGCCCTCGCGCCAGGCCACGCTCGCCGACGCGGAGATCACGGAGATCAGCAGCGCACCGAACCCGATCGCTGGCATGCTGGAGATGACCGTCGCCGACGCGCTGGAGACCGGAAAGCCGATCGTCGTCGCGTTCGTGACCCCGGCGTTCTGCCAGACCCGCTTCTGCGGCCCGGTGCTGGAGCAGATCGTGGTGCCCGCGTACGAGCAGTACAACGACCGCGCGATCTTCATCCACGTGGAGCCGTACGTCCTCGCGAAGGCGCGCACCGAGGGCGTGCTGGAGCCCGTAGGGGCCGTGACTGAATGGGGCCTGCGCAGCGAGCCGATCATCTTCGTGATCGGCAAGGACGGCCGCGTCGCCGCGAAGTTCGAGGGCATCCTGGAGATCACCGAACTGAACGAGGCGATCGAGGCCGCCCTCAAGTAACCCGCCCGATGCCTAGCGGAGGCGGATCGTCCCGTCGATCACCGTGACCGCGCGGCCGCCGATCTCCACGTGGTCGGGGCCATGCACCGACACGGCCACCCGGCCGTCCCGCCCCATCGCCATCCCCTGCGCGGCGACATACGCGCGTCCGGTCTGCGCCAGCAGCCCGGTCGCGCCGAGGTAGGCGCCGACGGCGGCATTGCCGGAGCCGCACACCGGGTCCTCCGCGATCCCGTCCGCCGGCGCGAACGAACGCACCTGCAGGCGCGCCTCCGCGCCAGGCCTCGCGTCGATCGCGAAGGCGGTCAGGCCCGTCCAGCCGCGGGCGCCGAGCGCGGCAATACCGGGCAGGTCAGGCTGTGCCGCCGCCAGTGCCTCCACGCTCTC
>JAUXUW010000268.1 GCA_030684635.1 Dehalococcoidia bacterium | reverse complement strand
GCGATCGCCGCCTCCACCGCGGCGGCGTCTTCGGCGGTGGCGGGGCGCATCAGGCGGTGGTGCGGGGTGCGGCCGCGCCACACCAGTTCCTCCACCGCCAGGTCCAGGTCCATCGACAGCATCTGCGGCAGGATCGCGAGCCGCCGGGCGACCTCCCGCGAATCGAGGCCGGCGATCGGTTCGCCGCCCAGCAGCACGCGCCCGCGGTCCGGGCGCATCACGCGGGCGAGGCCGCGGAGCAGCGTGCTCTTGCCGCTGGCGTTCGGGCCCACGATCACGGCGAACTCGCCGGAGGCGACCTCCAGCGAGACGTCATGCACGACCTCGTGGCCGCGGTAGGAGAGCGTCAGCCCCTCGGCGCGGAGGTTCACGAGCGGAACCGCAGCAGGTAGAGGAGGAAGGGCGCGCCGACCGCGGCGGTGATGATGCCCATGGGCAACTCCGCCGGGCGGATCACGAGGCGGGCGATCAGGTCCGCGCTGGTCACCAGCAGCGCCCCCGTGATCGCGGAGGTCGGCACCAGGTAGCGGTGGTCGTCGCCGACCGCGAAGCGCGCGAGGTGCGGCGAGACGAGGCCGACGAACGACACGAGCCCGGCGATGGCGACGGCAACGCCGGCCAGCGCGCCCGCGAGCGTCAGCGCGAAGAACCTCGTGCGGTCGGCAAGCACGCCGAGGCCGGCGGCCAGGTCGTCGCCCAGGGCGAGCGCGTTGAGGCGGCCGGAGAGGGCGGCGGCGAGCAGGATCGCCGGGAACGCCACCGGCGCGGCGGCGGTCGCGTGCCTCCAGTCGACGCCGTAGAGGCCGCCGGCCAGGAAGCCCAGGCTCACCTCCAGGAACGTCCGGGAGGAAGCGAGCAGGCCGATGATGACGGCGCCGAAGAAGGCGGAGAGGGCGACGCCGGCGAGGGTGAGGCGCAGCGCGGAGACGGCGCCCTGCCAGGCGATGAGCAGGATGATCAGCGCCCCCACGATGCCGCCGGTCATCCCGACACCCACGAGCGCGGCGACCGCCGCGCCGGGTACGAGCACGAGCATGATCGAGGTGCCGAGCCCCGCGGCGGCGGAGACGCCCAGGATGGTCGGGTCGGCGAGCGGGTTCCTCACCACGACCTGCAGGAGCGAGCCGGCTACGGCGAGCGATGCGCCCACCAGCATCCCATCGATGAAGCGGGGGAAGCGGATCTCCCAGACGACCGTGCGCACGATCGGGTCGCCGCCGGGGCGGAGGCCACGGACGGCCTCCGCCGGGCCGAACTGGACGGCGCCCCACATGAGGCTGTGGACGCCCACGGCCAGGAGCAGGACGAGGGCGATGCCGGACCAGGTGAAGAACCGCTGGCGACGCGCTGCACGCCATGAGCGGGCCCGGCGTACGCCGGACCCGCTCATCGGGCCGCCCTGTGAGGCGAGTCCTGTCATGCCTACTGGCTTACTGCGCGCCGAGCGTCTCCGCCAGTACCTGGAGCGCCTCCACCACGCGCGGGCCGGGGGCCTGCAGGAAGAGTTCCAGCGGCAGTTCCACGACCTGGTTGGAGCCGACCGCCTGCAGGCCGCGGAACGGCGGGATCTGCGGGACCAGCGTGGACAGACGCGGGGCCGGTTCCGGGGCGGGGGTGATCGTCAGGATGAAGGCGGGGTCCGCCTGCAGCAGCACCTCCGGCGCCAGCGTGGCATAGCCGGGGAACGGGCCGGAGTCCGGCAGGTCGGCGGCGATGTTGGTCACGCCCAGCTGGAGGAG
This sequence comes from Dehalococcoidia bacterium, assembly GCA_030684635.1. Taxonomy (GTDB): domain Bacteria; phylum Chloroflexota; class Dehalococcoidia; order UBA2979; family UBA2979; genus W-Chloroflexi-9. The sequence continues at coordinate 13,317 of JAUXUW010000268.1, read as the reverse complement.
CAGGTCGCCCATCCAGGAGCTGGCCTTCGCGGCGTACAGGGTGTTGTCGCGGTCCGCGATCATGGCCACGGCCGTGACCCCGCGGCCTGCGAGCGCGGCCTTGGCGGCGGCAAGCGCCGCCTCGATCTCGGCGACCTGCGCCTCGGCGGCGTCCGGCGCGTCGAGGACCTGGCCCATCAGGCGCAGGCCCGTGAGGACGTCGTCGTACGAGTCAGCGCCGGCGAAGAGCACCGGCACCGGCAGGCCCTCCAGCAGGGCGCGGATCTCCGGCCCGGCGTGGATGACGGAGTCACCGATCACCAGGTCCGGGTTCAGCGAGAGGATCGTCTCGATGCTCGGCTGGTACGCGCTGCCGATGTCCGTGGCCGCAGCGGCGTCCGCCGGGAACGTCACGGACGAGGAGCGCCCGACGACCTTGCCGCCGACGGCGTAGACCAGTTCCACGGAGGTGGGGCTCACGGCCACGATCACCTCGGGCTTGGACTCGATGGTGACGGTGCGGCCGAGGAGGTCGGTGACCTCAACCGGGTAGGCGGCCACAGCGGCCGCGGTCTCGGTGGCGGCGGGGGTGGCCGTGGCGGTCTCGCTGTCGCTGGAGCACGCGGCGAGGAACACGGCGCTGGCGACGGCAGCCGTCAGTAGCAGGTAACGGTGACGCTTCAAAATCTGTGAATCCTTTGAACTACGCGGGACGATTTGCACGCCCGGCGGGCCCGTCTTAACCGGCCTGCAACATCGTGCGCGGGCTGGTGGTCACGGGCGAGTGCAGGTTTGCTCGGATTTCAGCGGGTTCGAGGGGGTTGTGGGGCGCATTCGTGACATCGGGAACGAAGAAGGGACGTTGCGCGAGGCCATGCCTATCCTGAGGTCGCTGGAAGTGACGGGTGACGTGCATGGTCCGAGGCTGGCGACGGTCGATCATCGGTGCGGCGGTCGCGGGGCTGCTCGTCGCTTGCGGCGGGAGCGACGCACCGCCGCCCGGCGTGCCGCCGGAGGACCTGGTGGGCGGGCGCGAGGCGCGCGTCTTCTACGCGCGGAACTGCTCCGCCTGCCACGGCCTGGAACGCGAAGGCCGCATCGGGCCGGCGCTGACGCCCGACCGGCTGACCCAGGAGCGCGCCTTCTACGCCGCGACCATCGCCCTCGGGCGGCCGGGGACGGCGATGCCCGGCTGGGGCGCGCAGACGATCAACGGCGGGTTGTCGGAGCAGGAGGTCACACGGCTGCTGGAGTGGCTGCTGGAGGAAGCGTCGAACCAGTAGCGCGTGCGAACCGCTCGGACGCTACTTGAACGGCCCGAAGCGCCACCAGGAGCGCCGCCCGCCCAGCGCGCCGAACGTGCCACCGGCGGGCCGGTCCGCGCGCTCCACGGTCATAAAGGCGCCCGGGGCCAGTTCGGTGATCAGCGTGCGCAGCGCGTTCAACTGGCGGCGCCGGATCACCACCAGGCTGACCTCGACCGGGCCGCCCCGCCCGGTGCCGGAGAGCTCCGTCACGCGGTACCCGGCCTCCCGCACCGCGTCCGCCAGTTCCACGGCGGGATCGGCGTTGATCACCTGCACCGACCGGAAGCCGAGGGCCAGCCGATCCTCGATGGTGAGGCCCACCAGCGTGCCCGTGGCGAAGCCGCCGGCGTAGGCGACGAGTGCGAACGGGTTCGTGAGGTTGTTGACCAGCCCGCCCACGGCCAGCGCCCAGACGGTGAGTTCGACGAAGCCGAGGCCCGCCGCGATCCAGCGGCTACCGCTGACGGTGAACATCACGCGTAGCGTGCCGAGCGACACGTCCACGATCCGCGCACCGAAGATCAGGAACGGCAGGTACCAGAGCACGCGCGCCTCCCCCTTGTCCGCGTCACCCTAGCGCGCGGGCGGGGGGTGTCGCACGTCTTGACGGGCGCGGGGTTCGGGAGGTCTACTCCGCGCGCGGCAACCCGTCTTCTACAGCAAGGTCGCTCCATGGAATCGCGTGACATCCTCCTCTTTGTCCACATCCTCGCGGCGATCGCGTGGCTTGGTGGAGGCCTCTTCGCCGCCATCCTCGGCGCGCGGGTGCTGGCCAGCCGGAGCGGCACAGAGATGGCCGGGTACGTTCGGCACCTCGCCTGGTTTGGCGGGCGGTACTTCCCGCCGCTCTCCCTGGTGGTGCTGGCCGCAGGCATTGGGCTGGTGCTGGAGAGCCCGGTCTACGGGTTCAGCGACCCGTGGGTCTCGGCCGGATTTGCCGGGATCATCGGCTCCATCGTCATCGGCATCGGCTTTCTCGGGCCACGGTCGGAGCGGGTGGCGAAGCTGGCGGAGGAGCACGGGCCGGAGCACCCGGAGGTGCGGACGGTCACGGCGAGCCTACTGACGCTGGCGCGCGTGGACCTGGCGATCCTCGTGGCTGTGGTGGCGATCATGGTCTTCAAGCCGGGCGCGTGACCCCTCGACCGTGACGGAAGCCGCCGATAGCATCGAACGTCATGGCGCGTGACTTCTTCTTCGAACAGGACGGCCCGGGCCGCTTCCTTCCGACCCCGCTCAGCCGCGGACCGTGGGACCCGAAGTCTCTGCACGGCCGTGTGCTGGCGGGCCTGATCGCGCATGCCGCGGAGGTGGAGCACGGCGACCCCGCGTTCCACGCCGCGCGACTGACGACCGATATGTTCCGCGTGGCGCCGATGGCGCCCGTGAACGTGGTCACCACGCTCGTGCGTGACGGTAACCGCATCCGCGTGGTGGACGCCTCGATCCGCGGCGACGACGGCACCGAGATCGCGCGCGGGAACGTGGTGTTCCTGCGGCGCGCGGAGCAGCCGGAGGGCGAGGTCTGGTCGCCGCCGCTGTGGGTGGTGCCGCCGCCGGACGCCCTGGAGGCGCACGTGCAGCAGGGCCCTCCGGGCATGACGCCGGTCTGGGAGACGCGCCGCATTGAGGGTGACTTTGGGACGACCGGCCAGAAGCGCGCGTGGGTGCGCGAGTCGCTGGACTTCATCCAGGGCGTGGCACTGACTCCGCTCGTGCGGGTCGCGCAGGTGTCCGACTTCGCCAACCCCTTCGCGAACTCCGGCTCGGCCGGCCTCAACTTCGTGAACGCCGACGCCACGCTCTACCTGCACCGCTACCCGGTGGGGGAGTGGTTGGGCATCGAGGTGGTCTCGCACCACAGCGCGGACGGCATCGCCGTGGGCGAGTGCGCGCTGTACGACGCGGAGGGCGCGATCGGCCGCACGACCGTGTGCAGCGTCGCGAACCGCCGCCCGGCCGGGATGATAAAGCCGCCCGGGTTGCCCGCCGCCCTCGAGACCGCCGTCGCGGACGCCGCCTCCGCCTGAGCAGCGCCTCAACTTCACGCGTCACGCGTGTCACGCCTGCACCCCGCCCAGCGGTACGCTAGTGCGGTGCCGCGCGGCCTCCCCCGGTGCGCGGCGAGGGAGCACGGATGCGCTTCGGGCGGCGACCGGAAGCACCGGAGGCGGAGGCCGGCCTCGTCGAACGTGACGGGGTGGCCGTGCCGTACCGCGTGGTGCGCAGCGCGCGCCGCCGCAAGACCCTGGAGATGACCCTGGAGCCGGAGGGCGTCCGCGTGGCGGCGCCGATGTGGGCGTCCCGCTGGGAGATCGAGCGGTTCGTCGGCAGCCGCCTGCCATGGATCCTGAAGCAGCGACGGAAGCACCCGGTGGAGGCGTCTCGCACGCTGGAGTACGCGACCGGCGAGCACCTGCCGTACCTCGGTCGGCCGGTGCCGCTGCTGGTGGAGGACCGCGCGCTGCGGCGCGTGCAGGTCAGCATGGACATGCTCAACCTGCGCATCGGCATCCCCCGGCGGATGCCGGAGCAGTCCCGGCGCGCCGCCGTGGAGATCGCGCTACGGAACTGGTACCGCGACCGCGCGTCCGAGGAGATCCCGTACCGGGTGGAGTGCTGGGCGGCGGTGCTCGGAGAGGTGCCCGGGCGCGTGCTGGTGCGCGACCAGCGGCGTCGATGGGGCTCGTGCTCACCGGACCGCACGCTGCGCTTCAACTGGCGCCTGGCCATGCTGGACGGGCGGCTGATGGACTACGTGGTGGTTCACGAGTTGTGCCACCTGCGGCACCCGAACCACAGCCCGCGGTTCTGGGCAGAGGTCGAGCGGCTGCTGCCGGACTACCGGCTCCGCCGTTCCGGCCTCGTGCGCGCCGGGCGGTCGCTGCCGTTCTGACCGGGGCCGGCTAGCCCTGGTACTCCAGGTCCTGCCGCTGGAACCACCAGAACGCCGCGCCCAGGAACACCGCCGCCCAGATGAGCAGCGTTACGCCCGCCCGGATCGGATCGGGCTGGTCGATCACCCCTGCGAACGGGGAGTCGCCGCCGGCGGCCAGGCGTCCGAAGAGGCCGCCAGCCTGCATCGACAGCGAGTCGGCGTTCTGGTCCAGGCCGTACTGCGGGATCTCCGCCACCCAGCCGCCGGCGAGCGTCATCATCCCCGACACGATCCCCTCGAGGAACGCGACGCCGACCGCGAGCGCGATGCCGGCCGTTGGCGACCGGCCGATCGTCGCGCAGAGCACGGACAACGAGAGGTAGGCGACGAGCTGGATCAGCAGGCGGCCGAAGGAGGCGGCGGAGTGCTCCAGATAGTCGGCGTCGACGAACGCGAGGTCCATCTGGCCATCGACCAGCGTGATCACGGCGCTGGTGACGAGTACGACGATGAGGCCGACGAGCAGCCCCACGATGATTGCGGTGGCGAGCGCGAGCAGTTTCGCGGCGAGGAAGCGCCAGCGCCGCGCCTCTACCCCGGTCATGGTGCGGACGGTGTTCCAGGTGTACTCGGCACCGGTGTTCGCGCCGACCACGACGAGACCGGCGAGGAGGCCGAAGGCGTAGAGCAGCATCAGCGCGAAGGGGACCGTCTCTTCCAGGAAGAGCGCCGACCGGATGTCTCCGAGCATTTCGCCGCCGCCCAGGCCCGCGTCTTCCACGAATCCGGTCGCGAGCCACAGCAGGACGTACATCAGTACCAGCAGCCCGCACATGATGCCGAGCGTGACGTGGTTGAGCCGTCGACGGACGATCTTCAGCCACTCGGTCGCGATGAGCGCCCTCATTGCATGGTCCCCGCGGCGCCGCCGGTCAGGTCGAGGAAGACCGATTCCAGGGAGCGCGTGTCCGGCTGGATGGTGGAGGCGTAGATGCCGGCGTCCACGAGCGCGTGGTTGAGGATGGCGCCGTCCACGGTGCCCTCCACGCGCAGTCCCGCCTCGGACGGGGTGACGCGCAGGGCGCCGGGCACGGCGCGCAACGCCGCCAGCGCCGTTTCGGTGTCCGGAGGCGGGACGACGACGAGCGTGACCGTGCCGCCGAGGAGTGTCTCGACCGGGCCTTCCGCGATGATCCGGCCGCGCTGCATGATCGCGAGCCGGTCGCAGGTCTGTTCCACCTCGTTGAGCAGGTGGCTGGTCAGGACCACGGCGCGGCCCTCCCGCGCCAGCGCGGGGATGAGCGCACGCATGTCGCGCGTGCCGGCGGGGTCCAGGCCGCTGGTGGGCTCGTCCAGCACGACGATGGTCGGGCGGTGGAGCAGCGCCGCGGCGACCCCCAGCCGCTGCTTCATGCCCTGCGAGTAGTCGCCGAACGAACGCTCGGCGGCGTATGTCATCTCCACCTGGGCCAGGGCCTCCTCGACCCGCCCGGCGGGGAGGCCGCGGAGCCGAGCGAGGAGCGCCAGGTTCTCGCGTCCGCTGAGGTACGGGTAGAGCGCGGCACCCTCCACCAGCCCGCCAATCGAGGCGAGCGCGGCCTGGCGCTCTGCGGCGAGCGGATGGCCGTTGATCGTGAGCCGGCCGGAGGTCGGGCGGACGAGGCCCAGCACCATATTCAGCGTGGTGGACTTACCGCAGCCGTTCGGGCCGAGGAGACCGAAGACTTCGCCGGCGCGAACATCGAAGGTGATGCCGTCCACCGCCGCGAGGGCGCCGTAGTGCTTGGCGAGCGCCTCGACGTGCAGTGCGGGGGAGGCGGTCACCATGGTGCGAGTGTAGTCGGGCCATTCCGTTGCGAGACGAAATGATACCGAGTATCTTCCACCCATGAGCGAGTCACCCCTCCGTCCGTCCGAGTCCGACGCGTTCGCAGGGTGGGCGCGCCTGGTCGCCGCCGACCGCGAGCAGGTGGAACGCCTGCGCGAGGACCGGCCCGCCTCCAGCGACTACTACGCACCGATCGCGGGCGGCTTCCGGCCGGGCATGCGCGACAACCTCGAATGGCCGGTGCTGGAGTCGCTCGTGCAGGCGGGCGACACGGTGCTGGACATCGGCGCGGGCGGGGGTCGCTTCGCGGTGCCGCTCGCCGGGCGGGTGAAGCGTGTCCTCGCCATCGAGCCGTCCGAGGCGATGCGCGGGACGCTCACGGCCGCCGCTGCCGAGGCCGGTGTGGCGGTGGAGGTGACGGACGGCCGCTGGCCGGACGCCGCCTGGGCGGAGCCGGTGGACGTCACGCTGGCGGCGCACGTCCTCTACGACATCGAGGACCTCCGCGCGTTCCTGGACGCGATGGAGCGGCACACACGCCGCACCTGCGTGGCGATGTTCGGACAGTACGCGCGTGGCGCGCAGTTGGCGCCGCTGTGGGCCGCCGTCCACGGCGAGCCGATGGCCACGCTGCCGGCGCTCAAGGAGTTCGTCGCCGTCCTCGGCGCCCGCGACCGGCGGTTCGAGGTGCGCACCGTGAGTAGCGGGGAGACCGCAAACCGCGTGCCGCGCGAGGATGCGTACCGCCTCGGGCGGCGGCTCCTGTGGCTGGCGGAGGGCTCCGAGAAGGAGCGCCGGATGCGCGCGCTGATGGATGAGTGGTACGGCGCGGGCGACGAGATCGCCGTCCCGGCGGCGCGCCGGTTCATTGGCGTGGTCTCCTGGGAACCGCCCGCGAAATAGGTGCGCGGCCCCGCTATCGCACAGGCGGGCGCAGCCGCATGATGCGCAGCATTGATCTGGCGTCCCGTTCCCGAACTGGTGGGGCGTGGGAGAACTTGCGGCGCTTGCGTCGGCGGTGGGCTGGGCCGGGACCAGCACCGCCCTTGCACGCCTCGGTGGGCGGTACGACGCCCCCGTCCTGAGCGCGATGCGCCTGCTGGCGGCCACGCCCCTGCTCCTGATCTTCCTGTTCATGGACGGCGGCCTGGGCACCCTCAACTTGGACGACGCGCCGCTCCCGGCGCTGGCGATGGTGCTGAGCGGCCTCGTCGGTTACGGCATTGGCGACACCGCCTACATCCGCGCGCTGGGCCGGGTCGGCATCCAGCGCATGGCCCCGACGACCACGGCACTCTGGGTGGCGATGAGTGCGGTGGGCGGCATCGTGCTGCTGGGTGAGCCCTTCGGCTGGAACCTGGTGGCGGGTGGTGTGCTCGTCGTCGTCGGCTGCACGATGGTGGTCGCGCGGGCGGTCGCACCGGTCGCGACCCTGGAGCGGCCGGCCGCGACGACGCTGGAGGTGATCGGCGCGGTCACGCTGGTGGCCGCGGCGTGGGCGGGTGCGACGCTGCTGCTGGCCGGGGGCCGTGAGGAACTGAGTACGGCCGCCGCCGGAGCGATCCGCATCCCCACCGGCGGTCTGCTCATCGCCTCGGTCACCCTGCTCGCGACGCGAGGGGCCGTGCGTCACCGGCTGCCGCGCGGGCGCGACCTGGCGCTGATCGTCGCGGTGGGCATCGTCGGCACCGGGATCGGCTCGTGGCTGTACATCTACTCGGTCGCGGAGGCGGGCGCCGCGAAGGCAGTCGTGCTGAATTCCACCTCGCCGCTGATGGCGATCCCGTTGTCGATGCTGTTCCTGGGGGAGCGGCCGACGCGCCGCATTGGCCTGGGCACCGTGCTGTGCGTGGCGGGCACGCTCATCGTCATCCTTGGCTGACAGCCCGCCGCGGAGCACGGCCCGCGCTCTGCTACGCTCCGCCCTCCACCGTCCGGTGCAGGAGGAAGACACGATGACGAGCGATTGGCGCGAGGGCTACCAGGCCGGGCTCAGCCCGTTCGCGACGTTCCTCGGCGCGCGCAAGGTGGAGGTGGACGCGGAGCACGCGATCCTGGAGATCGAGTGCGGCCCGCAGCACACGAACCCCACGGGGATGGTGCACGGGGGGGTTATGGTGTCGCTCGCGGACAACACCGCGACCACGCTCGCCAACACCCACCGGATGTCGACCGAGAACGACGGCAAGTTCATGGTCGGGATCGACCTGCACACGACGTTCCTCGCCAACCAGCCCGGCGGCACCATCCGCGCAGAGGCGCGCTTCGTGCGCGCGGGCAAGCGCGTCGCCGTGGTGCGGACGCAGGTGACGGGCGACGGTGGCCGGCTGCTGGCCGAGGTCACCACCACCCACATCCCCGCCTGATGCCTGACGCGCTCTCCGCCGCGGAGGCGCGCCGGATCGCGCTGACAGCGCAGGGCTTCCTGGACCCACGACCGCGCGGGCGGGTGGACGCGCGCCACTTCCGGCGGGTGCTGGACCGCATGGGGCTGGTTCAACTGGACGCGGTCAACGTGCTGGTGCGGTCGCACTACCTCCCGTTCTTCGCGCGCCTGGGCCTGTACGACCTCGATGCGCTCGACCGGCATCTGTGGGGGCGGGGCACGCACTTCGAGTTCTGGGGGCACGAGGCGTCCGTGATCCCGGTGCAGGACTACGGCCTGTTCCGGCATCGCATGGAGGCGCGGGCGGCGGAGCCACGCCCCTGGGCGAAGCAGCTGCTTGATGCGCGCGGCGACTACGTGGAGGCGCTGCTCGATGAGATCCGCGAGCGCGGCCCCCTCACCGTCGGCGACCTGGAGGACGCGGGCTCCCGCACCGGGCCGTGGTGGGGGTGGAGCGACGGGAAACTGGCGCTGGAGTGGCTGTTCGCCTCCGGCCGCCTCACCGCCACCTCGCGCTCGCGGTTCCAGCGCCGCTACGACCTGCCGGAGCGCGCGCTGCCCGCGCCGGTGCTCGCGGCCCCCGCCCCACCGGCCGAGGAGGCGCGGCGCGAGTTGCTGCTGCGCGCCGCGCGGTCACACGGCATCGGCACGGCGCGCGACCTGTCGGACTACTACCGGCTGCCCTACACGGCCGCGCGCGCCGCGCTTCGCGGACTCGCGGCTGAGGGCGCGCTGCGCCTCGTGAGCGTCGAGGGGTGGACGGAGCCCGCGTTCATGCACCCGGACGCGCGGCTGCCGCGACGGGTGGAGGCGCGGGCGCTGCTCTCGCCGTTCGACCCGGTGGTGTGGGAGCGCGCGCGCGCGGAGCGGGTGTTCGACTTCCACTACCGCATCGAGATCTACACGCCACCGGCGCAGCGCCGCTTCGGCTACTACGTGCTGCCGTTCCTGCTGGGCGACCGGCTGGTAGGGCGCGTGGACCTGAAGGCGGACCGCGCCGCCGGCACCCTGCGCGTCCCGGGCGCGTTCGCGGAGCCCGGCGTCCGGGCCGCGGAGGTGGCGGAGGCCCTGGCGCAGGAGGTGCGCCTGATGGCGGACTGGCTCGGCCTCGAACGTGTCGAGGTCGGTGCGCTGGGCGACCTCGCGCGGCCGCTGCGGACGGCGCTGGCTACCGGACGACGATGAGGACAGGCGTGTTCGCGGGGATGTCCGCGCCCACGGCGCCCAGGAAGCCGGCGTTTACGAACGCGGGCGCGCCCACGGTGTAGCCGCGGAAGACGCCACCGGTGGTGACGAAGACCGCGCTGATACGCGGGTCGGTCGCCGCCGCCGCGACCGGGCCGCCGCTCCAGAGCGCCAGTTGGATGCCCGAGGCCGGCAGGCTCCCGCTGAAAAGCGCGCCCGGGGTGGTGGGAGCCGGCGTTGGCGCGGGCGTGACGACTGCGGGCAGCGCGTCCACCCACACCCCCGTGCGGGTCGCGCCGTCCACATGGAGGATTTCCAGCACTTTCCCCGCGGCCGCGGCGACGATCTCGCAGGTCTGGCCGGGCCGGAGGTTGCAGGAGCCGATACGCCCGGCGGTGCCGGTGACGCCGCGCTGTCGTACCTCCACGGTGACTTCGACATCCAGGAAGGTGGGAGGCAGGAAGAAGCTGGTGTTGGCGAGCTGGATGGCGATCTGCCCGTCCGCCCGCGGGTGGATGAAGTACCCGAAGTCGACGCCCGAGCCGGTGGCGCGGACCTCACCGGCCCGGACCTGGAACGGCGCGGTGCAGGCAACGGTGTTGCAGGCCGCGACCTCGCGAGCGAACAGCGCGTGCGCGCTGGCGGCCTCAACCGTGGTCGCACCCGGGGTGGAGGGGACTTCGGCGAGCTCCTGGTGCGCCGGCCAGTAGCCGGTGAACCGCTCGGTCCGCTCGATGCACTCCTGGTCCGTGCGTCCGGCGATCAGGCGGCAGGTGGGCACGATGAGTGTGGTGGTGTTGCCGCCGGCGACCTCCACCCAGGGCGTGAAGTAGTACGCCCCGACCTGTGCGGTGTAGTCGACCCGCTCGGCGCGGAGCGTCAGGGTCGCCGCGCCGGTGGGGGGGGCGGTGGCGAGGGTGAGCGGCTGACTCCTTGGGCCGTACGCGCCGGCGAGGATGGTCACCTCAGTCTCGGCCGGGAGGATGATCTGGCAGGGCCCGTAGCCCATCATCTCGGACCGGTACTCGCTGTGAGTGAGGCCCAGGACGTGGCCCAGTTCGTGGGCGAGCGTCTGGATCCAGCAGACGGTGGACTGGCCGCCGTCCAGGCGCAGGGAGATGTCAGCCTCCACGATGGTCGTGTCATTCAAGACGTTCCGGTGGGCGATGCCGACGGCATCCTGCTCGTCGGCGTCGAAGGTGCGGAATGCGATCTCGTTGGTGCCGTTGCCCTGGGTGTAGACACCGCTGCAGAGCCCGTTGAGGCGGAGTTCTACGTTCGCGTTGACCACGTTCCACGCGTCCATCGCCTGCTGCGACCAGTCCATGAGGTTCTGCTGGGTGATGCCGGGCGGGAGCGGCGAGGCGTAGACGCACATGGTCACCGGGCCTGACCAGGTCGAGGTCACCCGCAGTGGCGTCCCCGTGGGGATCGGCCAGGCTGTGTGGTTGTCATCGGCCGTCCACTGGGTGCCGGGCGCCGCGGCGGCGGGGGCGGCCTGGGACAGCCACAGGAGCAGCGTGGCGACCAGGGTCAGCCAGAGGGCTTGTCGACGTAGGTGCGACCGGCTTCGTGTGGTAGTTGGCATGCGCCGGCTCCCCGTGGATGCGTGGGAGGCACGTCGCGATGCCTCGGGTCGGTCGCACCGTAAGGTGCCGCCGCTGCCGGGACAAGACAACGACGGTGAAGATTACCGGGAGATGAATCACCTAACCCTTACGTTCCCGTTACATCCGACCGTCAAATCTGTTATGGTGGCCGGGCCGCCACCCGCGGGGAACACGGGGCGCGGACACAGCAGCGACGAGGCGGGGGGACCATGGCTTCCAAGACGCGAATGCAGCCGTGTGATGCGCACCACTGGGTGCTTCCGGCTCCCGGTGGGACGACTACCCAGGGGACGTGCCGGAACTGCGGTGCGGAGAAGCAGTTCTCGAACGTCGCCGGCAGCGGATGGGTACTGCGCTCCGGACAGAAGCGCACTGCCTGACCCGAAGCGGTGAAGCGGACGCCCCAAGCGTCCCGGCAGCCGCCCCCACGGGCGGCTGCAGTCTTTTCCCCAACCTCTACCCCTCTTGCCCCCTGCGCACGCCCCGAGCGCGCGACCCAGGCAGTCCCCGGCGCTAGGATCCCCGCATGGCGCTGCAACGCTGCGAATTCTGCACGGCCCACCCGATCCAGGAAGTCGCCGTCTCCCGCTGGGTGCGGGACCCAGACGACTGTGAGCGCCTCACGCTCTGGTTCTGCGCGAAACACTTGCAGCGCGTGAAGAAGGCCGGGCAGAAGGGCTTCGCCCACCGCGGGCTATTCTACAAAGTCGGATTCTGGTAGCCCGTGCCGCGCGCCCGCGCGCGGAGGGCCGGTCATTGCTAGGACGGACCGCGTCTGATGGATCTGCGCAGGTTCGTACCCGGACGGGTGCGCGAGGACGACCGGCCGCGCTGGCGTAACTGGGCCGGCAACCAGGTCTGCGCCCCGCTGCGCCTCCATCGACCACTGACCGAGGCGGAACTGGTGCTGATCGTGCGCGCCGCACGCGCGGAGCACGAGCGTGTCCGCGTGGCCGGGGGCGGCCGGTCGTACAGCGGCGTCGCCCTCTCGGACGGCCACCTCATCGACATCGGCGGGTACGACGCGCTGCTTGACCTGAACGTGACCCGCGGCCTGGTCACCGTGCAGGCCGGGATCACCCTCCGACGGCTCGAGGATGAACTGTGGTCGCGGGGGTTCGTCCTGCATCCGTGGGGTGACGCCGGCGAGTCCACGCTAGGCGGCGCGATCAGCACGGGGAGCCACGGGTCCGGCCTCCATGTGACCTCGCTGGCGGCGCGCGTGGCGGCGCTGCGCGTGGTCACCGGCACCGGCGACGTGCTGGACTGCTCGCCCGAGCGCGAGCGCGAGGTGTTCGAGGCGGCGGTGACAGGCGTCGGCGTTGCGGGCATCCTCTCCACGGTCACCGTGCAGGTTCAGCCGGCAGCGCACATCCACCAGCACGAAGAGCCGAGTGACACGGTGACGGTGCTGGAACGGCAATCCGCACTCCTGCACGGCGACGAGCAACTGGAGGCGGAACTGGACCTGCAGAGCGGCGCGGCGCTGGTCCGCCGGGCGCGCCGCACCGAGCGGCAGCCCGAACTCGGCTGGCGTGACCGCCTCAACGACGAGGTGGCGACGCGGGTGGGGGAGCCCTCCGTCCGGCAGGTCGGCCGCGTCATTCCGCCGCTGGGCGAACGGCTGGGCCGCGTGATCCCGCACGAGCCGCTGACCGAGCGCGTGGACCGCGCGCCGAGGCTGGCCGCGCGCCGCACGGGGCCCCGCCGGGTCGAGATGGAGTACGTGATCCCGCGCCAGCACGCGCGCGAGGCGATCGAGCGCGTGAGTGACCTGGTGCGGCGGAGCGGGTGGCGGCCGTCGCTCCCGGCTGTGCTGCGGTGGGTGGCACCGGATACCGTGCCCCTGTCGATGTGCTACCGCCGCGAGGCGGCTTCGCTGACGGTGCGCGCTCGGCGGTCCGAGCCGTACCAGCCGCTGTTCGAGGCGGTGGAGACGATCATGCGCGACTACGAAGGACGGCCGCACTGGGGCAAGGTGCACTTCCAGACGCACGAGACCCTGCGTCCGCTCTATCCGCGCTGGGATGAGTTCCAGACGACCCGGCGTCGCCTGGACCCGTCCGGCGTCTTCGGCAACGCCTACACGGACCGCGTCCTGGGGGCCGTGAGATGACCGAGCCGGTGACGGACGAGGGCGTGCG
>JAUXUW010000259.1 GCA_030684635.1 Dehalococcoidia bacterium | reverse complement strand
GGCGATCCCCGCCTGCGGCCCGCCCAGCAGTTTGTCGCCGGACGCCAGTACCACGTCCGCCCCGGCTTGCACGGCCTCCTGCAGCGTGGGCTCCGCTGCCAGGCCGAACTCGCGCGTGTCCAGCAGCGCGCCGCTTCCGAGGTCGTCGATCACGGTCAGGCCGCGCTCACGACCGAGCCGGACGAGGTCGGCGAGCGGGGTGTCCTCAGTGAAGCCGATCACGCGGAAATTGGAGGGGTGCACGCGCAGGATCGCGGCGGTGCGGTCCGTGATCGCGGCCTCGTAGTCGGCCAGGCGGGTGCGGTTCGTCGTGCCCACCTCCACCAGGTCGGCGCCGGACTGCCGCAGCACGTCCGGGATGCGGAAGCCGCCGCCGATCTCCACCAGTTGCCCGCGGGAGATGATCACCTCGCGCCCGCGGCACAGCGCGGCCAGCGCGAGCATCACGGCAGAGGCGTTGTTGTTGACGGCGAGGGCAGCCTCGGCACCGGTCAGATGACATAACAAACGCTCAACGTGAGTGAAGCGCGAGCCGCGCTCGCCGGCCTCCAGGTCGTATTCCAGGTTGGAGTAGCCGTTCGACACCCGCTGCATCGCCTCCACGGCGGAGCGGGCGAGGGGCGCGCGGCCCAGGTTGGTGTGGATGATGACGCCGGTGGCGTTGATCACGCGCACCAGGGAGGGCCGGAGCACGGCGGAGCGGTCCAGCACCGCCTGCACCGCGTCGATCGACGGCGGGGTGCCTGCCTCGATGGCCTGCCGGTGTCCCTCCACGATCTCGCGTGCAAGGTCGACGACGGCCTCTCGGCCGTGCCGTGCGATGAGCGCGGCGAGGCGCTCATCCGCGACCAGGCGGTCGATGGAGGGGAGGGCGCGATAGGGATTGTCGTGCGTCGTAGTCATCGATCCCCCCGGGGGCCGGATGGGGCGGCCCGCTGCCGGGATTGTAGTGTCCGGCGGCCGGCCGTCGTCGACGGCTCGCGCGTGAGGGCGGGGAAGTGGCATCATTATCCCCCCATTCGTTGACCGTACTCAGCGGATTCGTACCATCAGGCGTACCGCCATCGGCCTGTCATCGCCGATCATCCCGCTTCTCAAGGAGCCATCGTGAATCTTCGTATCCCTGGTCCGACCGCCGTCCCGCCTGAGGTCCTGCAGGCCGGGGCCGCCGAGATGATCAACCACCGCGGTCCCGAGTTCGCCGCGATGATCAAGCGGACCACCGAGGGCGTGAAGACGGTCTACCAGACGCAGAACGACCTGGCGACGCTGACGGCGTCCGGGACGGGCGCGATGGAGGCTGCGGTCGTCAACCTCATGGCGCCCGGTGAGCCGGTGCTGGTCATCACCATCGGCGAGTTCGGCGACCGCTTCGTGAAACTGGTGGACGCCTACGGCGGCCGGCTCACGGAGCAGTCCTACCAGCCCGGCCAGGCCGCGGACCTCAACCGCATCGAGGACGCGCTGAAGGCCAACCCGGATATCAAGCTGGTGTTCATCACCCACAACGAGACGTCCACGGGCGTCACGAACCCGATCCTTCCCGAGCTTGGCAAGCTGGTGCACCGCTACGAGGGCACGCTGGTCGTGGACGCGATCTCCTCCCTCTCCTCGGTGCCGGTGAAGACGGACGAGTGGGACCTGGACGTGGTGCTCTCCGGCTCCCAGAAGGGCTGGATGACGGCGCCCGGCCTGGCCTTCGTCTCCGTGAACCAGCGCGCCTGGGAGAAGATCGGCAAGAACCCGCAGCCGCGCTTCTATTTCGACCTCAAGCGCCACACCGACTCCGCCGCCTCCGGCCAGACGCCGTGGACCCCGGCGGTGTCCGTCTGGTACCAGTTGGACAAGTCGCTCGAAATGATGCTGGCGGAGGGGCTGGAGAACATCTTCGCCCGCCACGCGCGCGCCGGTCAGATGGTGCGCGAGGGCGTCCGCGCCATGGGCCTGGAACTGCTCGCCGACGAAGGCGTGGAGTCCAACACGGTCACCGCTATCAAGGTCCCGGAGGGCGTGGACGGCGGGAAGTGGCTGAATGTCGCGCGAGACGAGTTCGACACCGTCTTCGCCGGCGGTCAGGGCAGCCTGCGCGGCAAGATCATCCGCTTCGGCCACCTGGGCTACATGACCGATGCCGACCTGCAGGACGGCCTCAAGGCTCTGAAGGCGTCGCTCGACCGCATCCGCCAGTAACTGACCGATCACTGAGAAGGACGCGAACGCGTGGCGAAGATCCTCGTTGCTGACAAGATCGCCCAGCAGGGAATCGACCTGCTCAAGCGGGAGCACGAGGTCGAGGTCCGCACCGGCCTCAAGGAAGACGAACTCGTCGAGGCGATGAAGGGGGTCCAGGCCCTCATCGTCCGCTCGCAGACGCAGGTCACCCGCCGGGTGATCGAGGCCGGCGACGTGCTGGAGGTCATCGCCCGCGCCGGTGTTGGCGTCGACAACGTCGACGTGCCAGCGGCGACGGAGCAGGGCGTGATCGTCGTGAACGCGCCCCTGGCCAACACGCTCTCCACCGCGGAGCACGCCTTCGGTCTGCTGCTGGCCACCGCCCGCAACATCCCGCAGGGCCACCAGTCGCTCCGCAACGGGGCCTGGGACCGCGCGAAGTACCAGGGCGTCGAACTTTCCGGCAAGACCCTCGGCATCGTCGGCCTCGGCCGCATCGGCACCGAGGTCGCCCGCCGCGCCCGCGCCTTTGAGATGCGCGTCCTGGCTTACGACCCGTTCGTCTCCAACGAGCGTGCGTCCTCTCTGGGCGTCGAGATGCGCGAACTGGACGACATGCTCGCCGAGTCCGACTTCGTCACCCTCCACACTGCGCTGTACGAGGGCAACCGCGGGATGATGAACGCGGAGCGGTTCGCGAAGATGAAGAAGGGCGCGCGCCTGATCAACGCCGCGCGCGGCGCGCTGGTGGACGAGCAGGCGCTGTTCGACGCGGTCGAGTCCGGGCACCTCGGTGGCGCCGGGATCGACGTGTTCTCTGAGGAGCCGGCCGTCGGCAATATCCTCACGACCACCGACAAGATCGTCGTCACGCCGCACCTGGCCGCCTCCACGAACGAGGCGCAGGACCGTGCCGCGATCGATGTTGCCGAGCAGGTGCTGGAGATCTTCGCCGGGCAGGCGCCGCGCTTCCCCGTGAACGTCCCGACCGTGGACGCGGAGACCATGTCCGTCCTGGGCCCGTTCCTGGAGGCCGCCCGCGTCGCGGGCCGCGTCGCCTCACAGCTCGCGTCCGGCAGCCTGCAGAAGGTGCGCATCGAGTACCTCGGCGAGATCGGTACGCGCGACACGACCCCGATGAAGGCGGCCGTGGTGATCGGCATGCTGGACGGCGTCAGCACGGAGCGCATCTCTGCCGTGAACGCTCTTGCCGCCGCGGAGGCGCATGGCCTCCGGATCGAGGAGGACAACCTCCCGGCGCAGGAGCCGTACGCGAACCTGCTGGTGGTGCGCGTTACGACCGACCGGGGCGAGGAGCGCGTGGCCGTCACGAACACGCCGCAGGGCCCTGGCATCGTCGCGATCAACGACTACCCCGTGGAGGTCGGCCTGGGCGCCGGCTCCCCGAACCTGCTGGCGATCGAGAACATCGACCGCCCCGGCCAGATCGGCCGCGTCGGCACCATGCTCGGCGAGTGGCGCGTGAACATCTCCTCGATGTCCGTGTCCCCCAGCCCGAGCCAGAGCGACCGCGCCCTGATGATCCTCGGCATCGGCTCGC